>NZ_JAYJLF010000012.1:0-147644 GCF_036903175.1 Winogradskyella sp. ECml5-4
TTAAAAATTCAGGAAGAATAAGTTTCAGTAGTTCTAGATAATTGTCCAAAAGTCTTTTTTTTTTTTACAAAAATCAGAATCTTTTTTTAATCATCACACACAACTTTTAGCAATGACCCATATTTTTCTAGGGGTTATGCGAGAATATAAAAACCAAAAAAGCCTTAAATCATTTATAATCAAATGTTTAAGGCTTTTTGGTGGTGGTGCCTCCAGGAATCGAACCAGGGACACAAGGATTTTCAGTCCTTTGCTCTACCAACTGAGCTAAGGCACCAGTTGCTTAATTAAGCGGGTGCAAATATAAATGCATTTTTTATATACGCAAAAAGAATTTGATAAAATTTGATTTTATAAATTTGCAATTAACAGAATTGATATGAATCTTATTGTAGATGTAGGGAATACATATGTTAAATTTGCTGTCTTTGATGATGAAAATTTAATTTATAAGCTAAGTTTTAAGCTTAATGGGTTTAAAATGCAGTATGAAATATTGAAAAAAGACTTTCCTAAGTTAAAAAAAGCAATTATTTCATCTGTTGGTAACTTGTCAAGTGAACAAGTTACACTCATAAGAAATGATTTTAATACGGTTGAGTTAACTTCAAAATTAAATTTCCCGTTTATAAACGATTATCAAACACCAACCACATTGGGTGTAGATCGAATTGCTTTGGTTTGTGCTTCTGTAAATCAATTTCCAAATAAAAATGTACTAATTATAGATGCTGGTACATGTATAACTTATGATTTTGTTACAAAAGACAATCATTATCTTGGTGGTGCTATTTCGCCAGGATTGAGGTTGCGTTATGTTTCGCTAAATAATTTAACAGCAAATCTTCCGTTATTAGAAACAAAGTTGCCTCATACTATTGTTGGAAACTCTACAGAATCATCAATTCATTCTGGTGTGGTAAATGGTGTTATTAAGGAAATAGATGGAATTATAGATCAATATCTAACAGATTATTCAGATTTAACAGTTATTTTAACAGGAGGAGATGCCAATTTTTTGTCAAACCAATTAAAAAATAGCATATTTGCGAATTCAAATTTTCTATTGGAAGGTTTGAATTTTATTCTAGAATATAATTCAAAATAATGATAAAACGATTCATTGTAATTTGTATTACAATTATAAGTTCTGCTGCTTTTGCACAACAAGGAACGGGTTCTCCATATTCATTTTATGGTATTGGGAGTCTAAAGTTTAACGGTACTGTAGAAAACCGTAGTATGGGAGGTATTGGTGTTTACTTAGATAGCATTCACGTTAATTTAAGAAATCCAGCGTCATATGCAGGTAAGAATGTTGAAGCATTTCCTTTTGATGGAGAAAGTAGACCTGTAAAGTTTACTGTTGCCGGAACCATGTCAGATGTGACATTAAAAAGCAATTCGGGTGAAGCAAAAACAAATAGTACAATCTTTGATTATATAGCCATGTCAATACCAGTTGGTAAATTTGGTTTTGGTTTTGGTTTAATGCCTTACACATCTGTTGGCTACAAGCTAGATGATATTAATAGTGATGGTTTTTTAGTAAATCGTTACAATGGTGAAGGTGGTGTCAATAGAGTTTTTGCTGGTTTGGGTTACCAAGTTACAGACAAATTAAGTGTTGGTGTAGACTTTAATTATAATTTTGGAAATATTCAGAATACAGGTCTTGAAATAAAATACACACCAGAAGGAGATTTGGTGCAATACCAAACTAGTGAGTTTAATAGGTCTGATTTAAGTGGTTTAAACTTTAATTTTGGTGTAGCTTACAAAACCATGATTAATGATAAGTTAGAGCTGTCTACAACCTTAACATATGCTCCAGAAAGTAAATTAAAGTCAGATAATATCAGGTCTTTTTCAACAGTTTCTTTAGATGCAACTACGTTAGAAATTTCGGGTGTGTCTAGTGAAATAGATGCGGACTTAGAGGCTCAAAACCTTGACCGTACCGATTTAACATTGCCGTCTACCTTATCTTTTGGTGCTGGTATAGGTGAACCTCAATCTTGGTTTGTAGGTGCAGAATATACATTTCAAAATTCAAGTAATTTTTCTAACCCTGTTTTTTCTAATCAAATTTCTGCTTTTGAAAATTCATCAAAAGTTGCTATTGGTGGGTTCTATATTCCAGATTACAAAGCGTTTTCAGGGTATTTTAAACGTATAGTTTATAGAGCTGGTTTTAACTTTTCAAATACCGGTTTAGTAATAAAAGATGAGTCAATTAATGAGTTTGGCATGTCTTTTGGTTTAGGTTTACCAGTTGGAAACCGAAGTTTATTTTCTAATGCCAATTTAGGCGTAGAGTTTGGAAGACGAGGAACAACTAATCAAAATTTAATTCAAGAGAATTTTGTAAACTTTAATGTAAGTTTATCTTTAAGCTCTAGATGGTTTAAACAAAAGAAGTATAACTAACAAAATTAATAAAAATGAAGACGAGAATTACAATACTACTTTTAGCGCTTTTTGCAAGTGTTAACATAGGAATTGCTCAAGATAATGATCAAGAAGAATGTATGAATAATCTATCAATATTTGATAGTTATGTGAAAAGTAAAAAATATGATGATGCTTACGGGCCATGGAAAATAGTTAGAGAGAAATGTCCTAAATTTAATAGAGCGATTTATGTACATGGTGAGAAAATACTGAAGGATAAAATAGAAAAATCTACAGGTGCAGAACAAATAGCTCACATTGAAGATTTAATGTTGTTATATGATCAAAGTAGAGAGCATTTTGAGTCTAAATATGATCTTGGTGAAATATTAGAAGATAAGGCAAACTTAGCTTATAAGTATAGAAAAGAGTTAAATAAGTCAGATCAAGAGTTATATAATATGTTTGACGAGGCATTTAAAAAAGATGCTAAAAACTTTGATAGTGCGATAGGTCTTTATACTTATTTTTCATTAGCTGTAGATTTATACGATGCTGGTGCAAAGACACCTGCAGATGCTCAAAAATTGTTTGATAAATATGATGATGTAAGCGAGCTTATTGAAAATTTAATCAACGGTTATACTAAAAGATTAAATGTATATGCCGAAAAAGAAGAAGCTGGAGAAGCTTTGTCTAAAAAGGAACAACAATATAAAAAGAGTTACGAGTCTAATATAGATGTGTTTGAAACTAAGATTTTAACAAGCATGGACAAGAAGCTTGGTGACAGAGCTAATTGTGAAGTCTTAATTCCTTTATATCAAAAAGATTACGAGCAAAATAAAGATGATGCTGTTTGGTTACAACGTGCCATGAATAAAATGGGGGAAAAGGAATGTACAGACGATCCTTTATTTGAAAAATTAGTTGAACAAAAAAATAAAGTTGAGCCTGATGCTAAAACAGCGTATTATTTAGGTGTTTTAAAAGAAAAGCAAGGTAAAATGTCTGAGGCTGATAAGTATTACAACCAGTCTTTTGATTTGGAAACAGATCCGCTTAAAAAATGGAAGCTTGTAATGCGTGTAGCTGAAAAGAATTACAAAAGAGGTAACTATGGTAAAGCAAGACAGCAATATATGGAAGCTTTAAAATTAAATCCTTCTAATGGTGGACCATATTTGAGAATAGCAGCTATGTACGCTAAAAGTGCAAACAACTGTGGAGACACTAACTTTAACAAAAGAGCTGTATTCTGGTTAGCTGCTAACGAAGCAGAAAAAGCTGGTAGAGTAGATGGAAGATTAAAATCTGTAGCCGCTAAAACAGCAGCTAGTTATAGAGCTAGTGCACCTACTAAACAAGAAATTTTTAGCGCTACTAATGCTGGTCAAACTATTAAAATAGGATGTTGGATAGGTCGTTCAGTAGTTGTACCAAAAGATTAATGAGAAAACAGTATTTACATATTATTAAAAACTTAGTCACAGCAATTGTTGTGACTTTGTTTTTTTCATGTAAAAACGATTTTGACGATGTTCAAAAAGTCGGTGTTTTACAAAATCAACCCATTGGTGAAACAGAGCATATCGATTTAAAATATACCGAGTTCAAAAAAGATACAGTGAGGTTGTTAGCCAATCTTTTAAGTCCTAAAATGTTAGACTATTCTAATAGAGATTTTGCATTTTCAGAATTCCCTAAAGGTATTGAGCTTAAGATTTATGACGAAAACAATAACCAAACTACTATAACGTCTAACTACGCTATTGCCTATACCGAAACTGATATTATAGATTTACGAGGTAATGTTGTAATTGCAACACCTGGAAAGGATACGTTATTTACAGAGCAATTATTTTATAATCAAAAGTTAGAATGGCTATTTACTAATGAGCCTTGGTTGTTTAATCGTGCTGTTGGTCCAATGCATGGTATTGGTTTTGATTCGGATAAAGAGTTTAAGAATTTTCAGATGTTAGAAATGGGAGGTGACTTTCAATTTGATAATTAACTATCTTTGTTTCTTAACCATTTTACTAAACACATGATTCTAGCGCATCATAAAATTGCAATGTTTTATAAATTGTACCATGCGCGAACAGGATGTGACAAATAAAAAACAATACATCAACACATGAAAATACAGAAGATTTTTCATTACGCTTACATTATTTTTGCTGTACTATTTTTATACGATGCCATTTCAAAATGGTCCGATAATAGAAATGGAGCATACATGTCATTGCTTTTTGCCGCATTGGCTACCTTTATGTTTTTCTTTAGAAAACGCTTCAGTAAAAAGTTTGAAGATCGTAATAATAAGTAATCTATGACTGCTGATATAGTCATAATTATAAGTACATTAATACTTTCTGCTTTTTTTTCTGGTATGGAAATCGCATATGTATCTGCGAATAAAATTCATATTGAGTTAGAGAAAAAACAAGGTGATTTTCTAGGGCAAATCTTAGGTAAACTTACAGCCAAACCTTCCAAGTATATTGCTACAATGCTTATAGGTAATAATATTGCCTTAGTTATTTATGGCTTTAAAATGGGTGATGTCCTTGTGCGATGGTTTAATACGATGTTACCTTCAGATAGTGCTGCTTTAAACTATTTATTTAATGACTTACAGCTGTTAACACAAACTGCAATTTCTACTCTGGTTATTCTATTTACTGCAGAGTTTTTGCCAAAAGTGTTTTTTCAAATCTATGCAAATACCTTATTAAAGGTTTTGGCATTTCCTACCTATATATTTTATGTGCTGTTTTCTTGGATTTCAGATTTTGTTATTTGGATTTCAGATGCTGTTTTAAAATATATATTTAAAGCAGAAGGAGAAGATGTTGTATTAGCAATGACTAAGGTTGAGCTAGGGAACTATATTACAGAACAAATGGAATCTGTTGAGAACCATGATGATGTAGATAGTGAAATTCAAATTTTTCAGAATGCTTTAGAGTTCTCAGATGTGAAAGCTAGAGAGGTTATGGTACCTCGTACAGAGATTACTGCTGTAGATATTTCTGAGTCTTTAGAGAATTTGAGGCAGTTATTTATAGATTCTGGTAGAACCAAGATTATTGTTTATAAAGATAGTATAGATGATATTTTAGGTTATGTACATTCTTTTGAATTGTTTAAAAAGCCAAAATCCCTAAAATCTATAATTATTCCGGTAGGTTTTGTACCTGAAACAATTCTGATTAAAGACGTTCTTAATATTTTAACTAAAAAGCGTCGTAGTATGGCTGTGGTTATTGATGAGTATGGAGGTACCTCTGGAATTATGACCGTTGAAGATATTATTGAAGAATTGTTTGGAGAGATTGAAGATGAGCACGATACTATTGAAATGGTTGAGGAACAAATTAATGAAAACACCTATAAATTTTCTGCAAGGTTAGAGGTTGATTATATTAATGAAACCTATAAAATAAATCTTCCAGAAAGTGAAAATTACGAAACCTTAGGTGGTTTAATTGTTAATGCTACTGAAGAAATTCCACAAGAAAATGACGATGTGCAAATCGATAACTTCAAATTTACAATTACAGAAGTGTCTTCAACAAAAATAGATGAAATCATCTTAAAAATACTTGAAGTAGATTAATGCATTTCTAACACTCATAAAAACTGCACTTCTCCTTTTATTATTTACAATAAAATACTATTTTCGCAGACTTATTTACACCAAAATTATACTATACAAAAAAGACTATGGCAGTTTTAAATAAAATTAGACAACGCTCACTGGTATTAATATTAGTAATCGCATTAGCGTTATTCGCATTTGTAATTGGAGATTTATTCAAAAACTCTGATGCCCTAACAGGTAGTTCGCAAGATGTTGTTGCTACTATTAATGGTACAGATATCAATCGTGCAGAGTTTCAACAAAAAGTAAAGAACTATCAAGAGAGAGCAGGTGGAAGACAAACGTCTACACAAGCTATGAATGTAATTTACAATCAAGAGCTTCGTAATATTGTTTTAAAATCTGAGTTTGAAGAATTAGGATTGTCTGTTGAAAAAGACGAAATGAGAGATTTGTTGAAAAATAGTTTTTCTTCTTATCCTGAGTTTCAAGATGAAAACGGAAACTTTGATGTTAACCGTTTAAATGCTTTTATTTCTAACTTAAGAGATCTAAATGGTCAAACTGCACCATTAGGTAACTTTATGGTTAATTATGATAGTTGGACAAATAATGAGCAGACTATTGCTGCAAATGCAATTCAGCAAACGTATTATAACATGATTAAAGCTGGGGTTAGTACAACTATAGCAGAAGCAGAAGAAGAGTATTTTGGTGATGCAAAAACGATAGATGTTCGTTATGTGCAAGTTCCTTATACAACAATTGCAGATAGTTTAATTGACGTTTCTAAAAGTGATATTCAAGCGTATATGAATAAGCACAAGGATACGTACGAAACAGATGCAACTAGAGAGGTTGTATATGTTGAGTTTAAAGAAGAGGCTTCTAAAGCTGATGAAGATAAAATAAAAGCAGACCTGTTAGCTTTAAAAGCTGATAAAACAGAATACAATGAAAGCAGTAAGAATACTGAAACAATTCCGGGATTTGATTCAGCTTCAGATATTGAGGAATTTGTAAACTCTAATTCAGATATCAAATACAATGACTCATTTTTAAGAGCAGATCAATTACCAGCTGTAGCTAAGGATACTTTACTTAAATTAAATGTTGGTGATTATTATGGTCCATATAAAGATGGCGAATACTACAAGTTATCTAAAGTTATTGCAAAAAAGCAAATGCCAGACTCGGTAAAAGTTCGTCATATCTTAATTCCTAATGTTGGTGGTACAAGAGCAGATGCATCTGTAACAAAGACGCCAGAAGAAGCAAAGAAAACGGCTGATAGTATTTTAGCAAAAATCAACAGTGGAACTAAATTTATGGATTTATTAGAATTATCTTCTGATAAAGTAAGTAATGAGCAAGATGGTGAAATTGAATTTGATTACAAAGCAGGTATGGCACCAGAATTTAAAGCTTACGCTTTTGATAACAAAGTAGGTGATGTAGATGTTGTTCAAACATCTTTTGGATATCATGTGATTGAAATTTTAGAGCAAAAGAGCTTTAACCAAACTGTAAAAGTTGCAACTATAGCAGATAAAATTGAGCCATCAGATCAAACACTTCAAGATGTGTTTAATAAAATGTCTAAGTTTGAAATTGCTTCTAAAGATGGTGATTTTAATGCTTTAGCAAAAGAACGCGAATTAACAGTTAAGCCAATTACATTTAATGAGCTTGATGAAAATATACCAGGTTTAGGAAGTCAGAGAGAAGTAGTGCGTTGGGCATTTGATGACGATACTGATACTGGAGAATTTAAGAATTTTGCAATATCTAATTTCGGATTTATTGTTGCTAAATTAGTTGAGAAAAAAGAAAAAGGTTTAATGAGTACAGAAGATGCTTCTATTACTGCATTACCAGAAATAAGAAAAGAAAAGAAAGCGAAAATGATTCGCGAAAAGATAACTGGAACAACATTAGCAGATATTTCTAAAAACCAGGGTCAGAGTATAAAGACTGCAGCAGCTATCACAATTAAAAATACAACTTTATCAGGAGCTGGTGTTGAACCTAAAGTTGTAGGAGCTGCATTTGGATTAGCCCAAGGTGAAACTTCTAAGCCAATTGATGGCGAAAAAGGAGTTTATGTAGTTGAGGTAACTAAAGTGAATGAAGCAACAAAATTAGACAACTATACTGCTATTATGAACAGGTTAAATACTGAACGTAGAAATAAAGTACAGACTAAAGTTTTTACAGCTTTAGAAAATGCAGCAGAAATAGAAGATAATAGAGCTAAGACAGTTTATTAATCGACTTTAAATAAATTATTTAAAAAGGCTTAACAGAAATGTTAAGCCTTTTTTTATGAGTACACCTTTGGTTATTGTGTATGTCATTTATAAAACGATATCTGTATAAGGAATAATAGTCTCAAATCCTTTAGTATTAAAATAATTGGTAGGATTGTCTTGAGAAGCCACTAAAACGAAATCACCTCCCCAAGCCCCTAAACTTTTTACTGCGCCTTTAAAATCTATAAATAATCGGTCTTTAATAGGAGTTTGTTCTATAAGGTTAGCAATGATATGTTCATGAGATTCAATTAGATTTTTAAATTCTAAAAACGAATTACATTTAATCATTTCTTCTGTAATAGCATTGAGCTTTGTTATGCTGTCAGTGTTAATTTTACCTAATGTTTTATAGGCCGATATACCATCTCTACTATTTTGTTTTTGATTGAGATATATAAAATAGAGATGCTGTTTAAATTCTGGGTGAAAATTTACAGGTTTTACTAGAGGGCTTTGTTTAGGTTGTAGCTGAAATGTAATAGGAGTCTCATTTTGAGCACAGGCAATATCATATCCACTACCACCAAAAGTTTTTTCGAGTAATTTATAGGCATCAACATTTGCCCAAATAGCGATATTGTTAATTAAGGTAGAAGAGGTGCCTAATCCCCAAAGTCTATTAAAATCTTGGTAAGTGGTAATATTGTAACCTTGGTTGGACGCTAAAAACTCAGGATTTAAGTTTTTAGTCGCTTTTAAAATTTGTAATAAACGTGCTTTGATGTTATCAGCAGGCTTATTTTTTTGAATACTAGCGGTAATCTCATCATAAGTAATTGAGCATTGAAACCAAATTTCTTCAAGTTCATTAAAACTCTTCCAATGTATTAGATTAGAATGATTAGGTTCAATAACCAAACTCTGTCCATATTTAGTAGGAATAGCTAAAGCTTTTGCTCCGTCTAAAACAGCGTATTCAGCTGTGAGTAATAATTTTCCGTTACTTCTATATGTTGTAGCCTTTGGGTTCAAAGTTTTGGTTTTAGGATTTTTCTACGCTCTTATGTTTTTTATAGCCTCAACAACAGCGCTATGAGTAACGACATTAGTTTTAAAATGTTCAACAAGTTTTATTTTTTCATCATCTGTAGCTTCAAACTGATTTAGAATATTCATCAAATGCATTTTCATATGACCTTCTTGTATCCCAGTAGTGGTTAAAGATTTTACAGCACCAAAATTTTGAGCCAATCCTGCAACAGCAACAATTTTCATTAGGTCTTTTGCAGTTGGTTTCTGTAGCATCTCTAATGAGAATTTGACTAAAGGATGTAAACTCGTTAAGCCACCAACAGTTCCTAAGGCTAATGGGATTTCAATCCAAAATTTAAAAATATCATCAGTAATTGAACAATGTGTTAAGCTAGAATAGCTGCCATCTTTTGCAGCATAGGCATGTACTCCAGCTTCAACAGCTCTAAAATCATTTCCTGTAGCTAAAACAACAGCATCAATACCATTCATAATACCTTTATTGTGCGTTACGGCTCTATAAGGTTCTATTTCAGCAATATTAATGGCCTGTTTAAATTTTTGTGCAAATTCTTCAGGATTAGGAATATCTTTACTTTTTAAATCTTCTATTTTACAAGATACTTCAGCGCGTACTATACATTGTGGTACGTAATTAGAAAGAATACTCATTACAACAGAAAGATCTTTCTCTTCAGTATTAAAATCATCAAACTTTAACGCTTCGTTTTTAAAAGTTGTAGCAAACTGCTCTAAACAGGTATTGATGAAATTGGCTCCCATCGCATCCAGAGTTTCAAAAGTGGCATGTAGCTGGTAATAATTAGGTAAATCTTGAGACTTGTTTCGTAATTGAATATCTAATATACCACCTCCTCGGCGTTCCATGCTTTTAGTTATGGAAGCTGTGTCACTAATAAGTTTAGGTTTTACATGTTTAAAAAAGGCTTTAAGTTTGTTAAAATCGCCTTTATATATAAAATGAACTTGACCAATTTTTTCGGTAGATAATACTTCGGCTTTAAAACCACCGCGATCTAGCCAAAACTTAGCAGCTTTACTTGCGGCAGCAATAACAGAGCTTTCTTCAATTGCCATTGGGATGGTGTAAGTGGTCTCATTAATTAAGAAATTAGGAGCAACACCCAATGGTAAGTAGTAATTAGTAATGGTGTTTTCAATAAACTCATCGTGTAATTTTTGAAGTTTATCGTCTGAGTTCCAATACTGTTTTACAAGTGCTCTTGCATTATCTTTATCTGTGAAATACGTGTTTAAAAGCCATTCGATCTTTTGGGATTTAGAAAGCTTAGAAAAGCCAGAAATGGTATTTGGCATGTTGGTTCTTATTTTTGAAAAAACAAAGATACTAGGATTGGTGTAAAATGTGTGCATAAACCATTGTAAATGCCGATTTACTGTTAATAATAGCGATTTTTTGCATAATTTTTAGTAAACTTGGCATTGCTTTATTAAAACATAAAATTTATAAATTGAGCATGCTAAAAATGTTATCGCACAAAAGAATGATTAGTAGCGAATCACGTGCAACTTTTTGTAAATAATAAATACATATACATGAAATTAAGACACCTTGCAGCTGTTTTTTGCTTTTTAATGACCTCTCTCGTTTTTTGTCAAGAAAAACAAATCACACTTCAAGATATTTGGAGTGGGACTTTTAGAACAGAAGGGATGCAAGCCTTACACTCAATGGCTAATGGAAATCAGTATTCAGTGTTGAATTTCGATAGGCAAAGCAGAACATCTACCATAGATATTTACGATTATAAAACTTTAGAAAAAGTAAAAACCTTAGTGTCTTCAGCTGATATTTCTGAGATTCAAGGTTTTTTTGATTATTCATTTAGTGAAGACGAATCTAAAATAATTCTCACTACAAAATCACAACCCGTTTTTAGACGCTCTACGTTGGGTGAATATTATATTTATGATGTGGCATCAAAAAAAGTGACTAAAGTATCAGAAGATTTAGTACAAGAACCAACATTGTCGCCAGACGGAACAAAAGTAGCTTACGGATTTGAAAATAATTTATTTGTAAAGGATTTAACATCTGGAAACGTAGAACAGTTAACTACAGATGGCGAAAAAAACAAGATTATTAATGGTATAACGGATTGGGTTTACGAAGAGGAATTTAGCTTTGTTAGAGCTTTTGATTGGAATACAGATAGCAATCAAATTGCATTTATAAGATTTGACGAGTCTGAGGTTCCTGAATTTTCTATGGATGTTTATGGTTCAGATTTATACCAAACACAACATGTTTTTAAATACCCAAAGGCAGGTGAAGCAAACTCTAAAGTGTCTTTACATCTGTACGATTTAGATTCTAAAAAACTAACAGAGTTAAGTGAAGACAGGCCTGATGATTTTTATATTCCAAGATTAAAATGGACCAATGAGGCTAATGTTTTGAGTGTTCAGTTTATGAACCGTCATCAAAATGAATTAGAACTTTGGTTGTTTGATACCAAGGATAAGTCTATGACTAACGTCTTGAAAGAAAAAGATAAAGCTTATATAGATGTGACTTTTAATTTAACGTTTTTAAAGGACAACAGTTTTATTTGGACAAGTGAGTTAGATGGTTTTAATCATATTTATCATTATTCAAAAGAAGGAACATTAATAAATCAGGTGACTAAAGGCACTTGGGAAGTTACCAATTACTATGGTTTTAATGAAAAAGCGAATACTATTTACTACCAATCTACAGAAAATGGTTCTATAAATAGAGATGTATATTCCATACAATTAAACGGGAAAAACAAAAAGCGTCTTACTAATAAAACTGGAACAAATAGCGCTTCATTTAGTGCAGATTTTACATATTTTATTAATACGTTTTCTAGTGCAACAGTACCGTATGAATATACTCTGCACACTTCAAAATCTGGTAAATTGATAAAATCTATTAAAGATAATAGAAGTTTAGCAAAACAATTAGAAGGCTATGTCATGTCTAAAAAAGAGTTCAGTACTATTTCTGTAAATGGTAATGATTTAAATATGTGGACTATTAAACCTAAAGATTTTGATGCCAATAAAACCTACCCTTTGTTTATGTATCAATATTCTGGACCAGGTTCACAACAAGTAGCTAACCGTTGGAATAGTGCAAACGATTATTGGTATCAAATGTTAGCACAGCAAGGTTATATTGTAGTTTGTATTGATGGTAGAGGTACAGGGTTTAAAGGTGCAGCTTTTAAGAAAGTTACTCAAAACGAATTGGGGAAATACGAAGTCGAAGACCAAATTGAAGCGGCCAAACAATTAGGTAAATTGGATTATATTGATGCTGAAAGAATAGGGATTTGGGGATGGAGTTATGGAGGTTTTATGAGTAGCAATGCACTATTGAAAGGGAACGATGTTTTTAAAATGGCTATAGCAGTTGCTCCAGTAACGAGTTGGAGGTTTTATGATACAATTTACACCGAACGTTACATGACTACTCCGCAAGAAAACCCAAGTGGTTATGACGAAAATTCTCCAATAAATCATGTAGATAAATTAAAAGGAGATTATTTATTGATTCACGGTACAGGCGATGATAATGTTCATGTACAAAATACCATGCGAATGGTTGAAGCTTTAATTCAGGCAGATAAGCAATTTGAATGGATGATTTATCCAGATAAAAATCACGGCATCTATGGTGGAAACACTAGATTACACCTTTATAAAAAGATGACAGATTTTATTCATCGTACATTGGGTGAGTAATTAGATTAAGTAAGCGCTTATGTGAGTGAAAAAAGGAACTAATCTGCTTTCTCACAAAAGCAAATTATGAGAAGAAAATAAAAATTTGATTTAAAAAAGAATAAACTAACTAACTGAAATTTTATAAACCTAAAAATTAAACTTATGAGCCAAGAAAATGATCCGTCTTTAATCAAGCATCTCAAAAAGCAAGGTATTGATGACTCTATGGTAATGGGACATCCTGCAGGATTGTTCGTGTTGTTTTTTACAGAAATGTGGGAACGCTTTAGTTACTATGGAATGCGAGCACTGTTAACGGTATTTTTAATAACAGAAATTGGCAAAGGAGGCTGGGAATGGACTAATGCCGATGCTATGCAATTATATGCTTGGTATACAGGTCTTGTTTATTTAACTCCATTGTTAGGAGGTTTGTTAGCCGATAAATTTACTGGGTTTAGAAAAGCAATTTTATTAGGTGCATTAATTATGACTTTAGGACATGCTTCTATGGCCTTTGAAGGTATAAGCCCTAATTTTTTCTACGCAGGACTTGTAATGATGATTTTAGGAAATGGTTTGTTTAAGCCAAATATTTCATCAATGGTAGGAAATTTATATCCAGATTCAAGTTCTAAAAAAGATGCTGGTTATACTATATTTTATATGGGTATTAACGCAGGTGCTTTCTTAGGAATGTTACTTTGTGGGTACATTGGTGAAAAAATAGGATGGCATTATGGATTTGGATTGGCTGGTGTATTTATGCTTTTTGGAATGTTACAATTCTATTTTGGACGTAATATATTTGGTGTTATTGGTGAAACACCTAAAAAACAATTTGAAGCAGATTTAGATAAGATTGTAGACGAGGAAGAGGAAATTGAGACTCCTGCTAATATTGTAAGAGATAGATTAGTGGTTGTTGGAGTATTAATGGTTGCTAGTATTTTCTTCTTCTTTGCTTTTGAACAAGCAGGTGGATCTATGACTGTTTTTGCTAAAGATTACACACAAAGAGTTTTAGAGGGTAACTCTGGTGTTATTTTTAAATGGATAGATGCTATTTTAACTATTTTTCCAATTATAATAGTATCTTGGGTATTATTTAGTTTAGGTAAGAAAATATATAAGACGTATCCGTTAACGATTATTTTTACAGGGATATCTTTTGTAATTATATGGTTTTTAGGTGGCTGGAAAGTATATAGAGAGTTTAGTCTTGAGCAAACAGAAGTAACAGTTTCTTGGTTTCAAATTCTTAATTCATTCTTTATTATCACATTAGCGTCTTCGTTTAGTAAAATATGGGAAAAGGTATGGAATCCATCTGGTCCAGTTAAATTTGCAATGGGTTTAGCTTTAGTCGGAATTGGATTTGTTGTTTTATCTATAGGTGCTAACAGTATTCCACAAGGAGCAACTAGTGCTTCGGTTAGTATGATATGGTTAATATTAGCCTATTTTTTCCATACAACAGGAGAATTATGTCTATCACCAGTAGGACTGTCTTATGTCTCTAAATTATCACCTAAACGTTTAGCAGGTTTATTATTTGGACTTTGGTTTACAGCTTCGGCAATTGCCAACTTTATTGCAGGAATGACAGGGTCATATATCGATAAGATCTCACAAACTTACTCTATGTCTACTTTCTTCTTAATTATTGCATCGATACCTATTTTTGCAGCAGTGATTTTATTGATTTTAAATCCGAAATTGAAGAAAATGATGCATGGAATCAATTAATTATTGCAACTAATTATAATCTATCCTTTATATAATGAATACAGACATCGAAAATTTATTTAAAGATAAGGTCATCGGGCATCCAGCAGGATTGTTCGTGATATTTTTTACAGAAATGTGGGAACGCTTTTCATTCTATGGAATGAAAATATTACTAGTGTTATTTTTAACAGCACCTTTTTTAAGTGATAATCCTGGATGGGAATGGTCAAGAGAAAATGCTTTGGCACTAATTGGTACATATTCTTCATTACTGTATTTAACTCCAATAGTTGGAGGATGGTTGGCTGATAAATACACAGGCTATAAATGGGCGGTTATTATTGGCTGTTTTATTATGATGCTTGGTCATGCCTTTATGGTCTTTGAAACACCTTGGTCCTTATATTTAGGCTTAGCATTGTTGGTTATTGGTACTGGTTTTTTTAAGCCTAATATGACATCAATGATTTCTGAAATGTATAAAGGAAAAGAGTCTAAAAAAGATGGAGCATATACTATTTATTACATGGGAGTGAATGCTGGTGCCTTTTTTGGAATGATGCTTTGTGGTTATTTAGCTGAAAATTTAGGCTGGAGTTATGGATTTGGACTTGCAGGTATTTTTATGCTTGGAGGATTAATTCAGTTTTGGTTGGCAAAAGATTTATTTGGTTTAATAGGTGAGCGACCTTCTAAGGTTCACGAAGTGGAATTACCACAGAACATTAATGAAGAAAGTCCTAAAGAGCATGATTTGGAGGCAGTTCCAGAAAAATTAAATCCTTTTACTTCTGTAGATAAAATTTTAATTCTTTTATCTTCAATTGGTGGTGTACTTTATTTATTCAATGATCCATTGTCTAAAATTGGAAATATTAATTTATTAGATTTTCAATTGTTTGGATTAGATGGATCTAATTTTATTGTGTTGTTAGCGTTGGTTCTGTTTTTATACTTAATTACAACAAGAATTCTAAGATACAATCCAATAGTAAGAGATAAGATTATTGCAGTAGGTATATTTGGTATCTTTACTGTGTTTTTCTTTACAGCTTTTGAACAATCTTTAGGTTCAATGACTTTATTTGCTAGAGATTATACCGATAGAGTTTTAGAAGGTTCGTCTGCAACTATATTTAAAATAATAGATTCTATTCTTACAGTAGTTCCATTAATAATTATTTCATGGGTATTGTATTTATTGTTTAAAAAGACGTTCAAAAAGATTCCGTATTCAAATATTGTTTTAGGCTTAACATTCGTGTTTTTATGGGCGGTTGTATTTTATAAAATTAATAATGAATTCAGCAAAGACGCTACAGAAGTTGGGGCGTCGTGGTTTGGTATTTTAAATTCATTTTTTATAATTACGCTCGCGCCACTATTTTCTAAATGGTGGGAAAGTAAATATAACCCTAGTGTAGCAATGAAATATGGTATGGGTTTAATGCTATTAGGTTTAGGATTTGGTGTTTTAGTGTTTGGTACAATGGGAATTGAACCAGGTGCACAAACAGCATCAGTTAGTATGATATTCTTAATACTTGCCTACTTACTGCATACTATGGGGGAATTATGTATTTCTCCAGTTGGTCTTTCTTACTTGAGTAAATTGGTTCCAGGAAGAATGATTGGCTTCATGTTTGGGATATGGTATTTAGCCATAGCTATTGGTAATAAAGCAGCTGGTTCAATGGGAGGTATGATTGATAAAATTACAGCAGAGTATTCATTAAGTACTTTCTTTTTGATTTTTACACTAGTTCCCGCTGGAGTTGGTGTTATATCAATGTTACTTAACCCTGTGTTGAAAAAATTAATGCACGGTGTTAAATAACAAAAACCGTTAAAAATATCAGAAATGCTCCTAAAAAGGAGCATTTTTTGTAAGTTCGGCTTATTATTTGCAACAAATTGAATATGATGAAAAAAATAACATTAGGATTAATAGCTGTTTTTGCGTTGTCGTTTACAGCAATAGCACAAGAGATTAATTGGATAACTATGGATGAAGCTTTAGAACTTCAGAAAAAAGAACCCAAAAAAATATTTATGGATGTTTATACCAATTGGTGTGGACCATGTAAAATGCTTGATAAGAACACATTTCAGAACGCAGATGTGGCTGCTTATGTAAATAAACATTATTATGCTGTAAAATTTAATGCAGAAGGTAATGAAGAAGTAACCTATAAGGATAATACTTTTAGAAACCCTAATTACGATGCAACTAAAGCGAATAGACGAAATAGTGCACACGAATTTTCGAGATATCTACAGGTTAGAGCATATCCAACAATGGTCTTTTTTGATGAAGAAGGAGGCGTGATTTCGCCTGTTCAAGGCTATTTAAAGCCGCAACAATTAGAATTGTATCTAAAGATATTTCAAAGTGATAAGTATAAAGAAATGACTACGCAAGAGCAGTTTAATGAATATTACAAATCATTTGAGCCAACCTTTAAAGAATAAAAAATTATTCAATTATAAAAGCTCCCTTTTCGTTAGTTTGATGGAAAGGGATTTTTTTATGCCTACAAGTCGCTTTCCAACGTTTTAAATAAGATTTGTAATTGCTTGCATCTGCAATGATTAGTTGTGGTTTTAGGCTGTCAATTACTCTGTTGAGATTGAGCTTTGGCGAATTTCGCAATAAGATATAATTGGGTTGAAATGTAATGCCTTTATAGATGCCCAAACTATCTATGGCTAGAATCACCTTGTCTTTGTATTGGTAAACAGATTGTAAACTGTCAGAAATTATAAAGTTTAACGATTCGCCTATTTTATAATTCTTTATTGCATAATCTGATTCTAGTTTTGTAGAATCTAAATTATGATATATGGTTAATTTTTTGTGTTGTTTGAAGCCAATCATTGTTTTACGACTTTTATTAAATACAACGAAAGCATCGTTTTGAATTTTATATTTGTTGTAAAAGTTAACTCCCTGAAGTATAATTATAGCAATTAAACTAGTCGCTGTCCATTTAAAATTTCTGAATTTGTAAAGCTGGACTAAGCCTATAATTATTATATAACAAACAATAACTTGAGGCATTGTAAACGGAATATCTCTAAATAGAAAGTTTTCATATTGAGCTACCCAAGCTATAAATCCATTTAAACTATCAATTATAAAACTATAAATAGAGACTATGGAGCTATGAAGCATATTCATAAGAGCGAGAGCAATAACAAGCAATCCCAATCCGAGTATTATCCCTAAAAACGGAATGACAACTAGATTTGAAATAAAAAACAAACCAGGAAACTGATGAAAATAAAACAAACTAATTGGTACAACTCCTGCTTGAGCAGCTAAAGTAACTGTAAAAATTTGCCAAGGTTTATCTATAATCCAATATTTGGGTTTCCAAAGGTTATAAATAATAGGTTGGATACTTACAATTCCAAGTACAGCTAAATAACTCATTTGAAATCCAACAGCAAACAAAAATGTAGGTTCAATCAGTAATATCCAAAATGCAGAAATGACCAAAGTATTATAAATATTTGTCCGTCGTTTTAGATGCATAGCAATACTAATAATGCTAAACATTGTTACTGCTCTTGTAACAGATGGAGATAAGCTAGCAATAACTGCAAAACTCCATAGTATAATGACTAAGACAAAAGGTCTGATAAAATGACCATACTTAAGATAGAGTAGTGGTTTAAATAATGCATTTAAGATCCATAAAATAAGACCTACATGTAAGCCTGAAACCGCTAAAATATGAATGGTTCCTGAGTTGACATAATTATTATATATTGTTTTGTCAATTGTTTGTCGTTGGCCTAATAACAGTGCATTCATAATACTAAGCACTTCATCTTCAAATCCGGCTTTAGCTAAATTAATATTGATTTTTCTTCGCAATGCATCGGCATAACCATATATGGTAGATTTAGAATCTGATAATTGTAAAATAGTTGTAGAATTTAGATATAATTGATGGTGTACCTGTTGTAGTTCTAGGTACTTATTATAATCAAATTGATGCGGGTTTAATGGTTTTTGAATTTGTTTTAATTCTGAAGAAGTAAAGAAAACGTCATCAATACTTATGTGTTTTGGAATACTGTCGCGCTTAATATTAATTAATAAACGACCTATTGCTGTTTTATCATTAAATGATTTTATGGTTGCAATATATTTATCGTTATAAGCATCTGGTTTTAGACGTTCTTTAATTTTAAAAACAATAGTGTTATAGTTTTCAGAAGAACTTAAATTTGTGTAGTGTTGTGGCCTTAATTTTTCGTTTTGGATATTGTAGGAGGTCATTCCAACTCCTGTCATACATAGATATGCTATAATTCCAAAAAGAGGAGAACGGTTAATTTTTGATTTTAACATTAACCAACAAATGCCAAGTAAACTTACTAAAGCAATGGTTACATATAAAACATATTGGAAATTCAATTTCAGATGATGAGCTAAAAGAATCCCAACGGCCAAACAAATGGTCAGTTTTATTATGGTAAAATTTAGTAACTTCATGATTGTGAGTTACTAAGATAAAAATAAAAAATGTAATTACAGCACGCGTCTTGCCTGTACAAAAGAGTAATACCAATATTTTTCAGCTAACGAAGAAATCATAACACCTCTACTGCTCGAGGCGTGAAGGAATTCAACATTTCCTGTTCTTACATTGGTTACAATACCAACATGATTCACTTTTCTACTGTTTTTATTAGTAGCAAAAAACACTAAATCTCCAACATTAACTTCTTTTAAGTCTATCCAATCTCCCGTACTTTTAAGTCCAGATGTGGTTCTTGGTAAGGTAACATTGTATTTTTTATAACTCGTGTAAATTAAACCAGAGCAATCCATGCCTTTTTTGGTAGTGCCGCCATATTTATAACGTGTGCCATCAAAGGTCTTGGCATATTTTACAATGGTTTCTGCTTCGGCAGAAGGTTTTGTTTTGGTATTAACTTTTACAGTATGCGTTTGGCTTTTTTTACTAGAGTATGATTTTTTAGATTTACAGCTACTTACAAGTAAAATAAGGCATATAAGTGTAATTGTTTTTTTCATTTATTCTTTTTTTAGTCTTTAGTTTTAACCGCTTCATAAATTAGTTTAGCGGTTTGTGCACTAGCTCCTCGTCCGCCCAATAGTTGCTCTAATTCGTAATAATCTAAAAAGAGTTGTTCTCGTTTTTTGGTATCTAAAATAGCAGTTAATTCTTTTTTTAGTCGTGTTTTGTTTAAATCTCCTTGAATGAGTTCTGTTACGACTTCCCTGTCCATAATTAAGTTCACCAGCGAAATATATTTTAAAGTAATAATTCGTTTAGCAATTTGATATGAAATAGCATTGGCTTTATAGCATACAACTTGTGGTACTTTAAATAATGCGGTTTCAAGGGTTGCAGTTCCTGAAGTCACTAAAGCTGCTGTCGAAATACTCAATAAATCATAGGTTTTATTAGAAATAAATTTAATGTTTTTCTTTTTAATAAAACTTTTATAAAACTCGTAGTCTTGACTAGGAGCACCAGCAATTACAAATTGATAATCTTTAAAATCATCAACTAAACTTAGCATAACACCAAGCATTTTTGTGATTTCTTGTTTTCGACTTCCAGGTAATAATGCAATAATAGGTTGGTCGTTAAGATTATGTGTCTTTCTAAAAACGCTGTCATCAACTTGAGGTCTATCTGCAATAGCATCAATTAAAGGGTGTCCAACAAAATGAACATCGTAGTTGTATTTTTTGTAGAATGCTTTTTCAAAAGGAAGGATGCAATACATCGCATCTACATACTGCTTTATTTTTTCAACTCTACTTGCTCTAGAAGCCCAAACTTGAGGGGAAATATAATAATGCGTTTTAAAATTAAGTGCTTTTGCCCATTTTGCTATTCTAAGATTAAAACCGGAATTGTCAATAAAAACAATAACATCGGGTTGAAATGTTTCAATATCAGCTTTACAAAATTTTATTTGACCTAAAACTTTCCTGAGGTTAAGAATCACTTCAGCAAACCCCATAAATTGACGCTCTTTATAATGCATTACCAATTCTCCTCCAACGCTTTGCATAAGATCTCCACCCCAAAATCTGATGTTGGCTTCCTTATCTTGTTTAAATAAGGCTTTCATAAGATTAGAACCATGCAAGTCTCCTGAAGCTTCTCCAGCAATGATATAATACTTCATTCGTTTAAATTAGGTTTGTGTTGTTTTAATCATTCAAGTTCCAAGTATTTAATTTTTGAATGGTGTGGTGCGCTGTTAAATCGAAATGAACAGGAACAACAGAAACATAACCGTGTTCTAAAGCCCATTCGTCCGTATCTTCACCTTTGTCCATATTTACAAATTTACCTGTTAGCCAATAATATTCGCGTCCAGATGGATTAGTACGCTTGTCAAACTCTTCTTTCCAATTCGCTTTTGCTTGTCGGCAAACTTTAATACCTTTTATAGCCTCTTTTTCAAGGTTTGGAAGATTGACGTTTAATACAACGCCATCTGGTAAACCATGTTCCAGAACTTGTTTCGTTATGGTTTCTATAAAAGGCTTACAATGTTCAAAATTAGCATTCCAATTGTAATCCAAAAGAGAAAAACCGATGGCAGGAATACCTTCAATACCAGCTTCTAAAGCAGCACTCATTGTGCCAGAATAAATAACATTTATTGACGAATTAGAGCCGTGGTTAATTCCTGAAACACAGATGTCTGGTCGTCGTTCTAAAATTTCATTTACTGCTAGTTTTACACAATCTGCAGGAGTTCCTGAGCAACTGTATTCGGGTTGTTTGCCATCAATCGTTACTTTTTCCATGTGTAAAGTAGAATTAATGGTAATGGCATGTCCCATGGCGCTTTGTGGACTATCTGGCGCAACTACTACAACATCTCCAATAGTATGCATTACTGAAATTAAGGTTCTAATTCCTGGGGCTGTAATACCATCATCATTGGTAACTAAAATTAAAGGGCGTGCAGACATTTCGTACAAAGAATTAATGAATTGTAAAAATAGTAAAAAGCTTTGGTTTTATACATTATATCGTGTTTAACAAAAAATTAGTGTCTCGTTTTTTTATGGCACGATTTTTTCATCTATTTTAGTGAAAAATTGAAGTCTACTTAAAGTAGATATTTAAAATAATAAAAATGAATTGCTTCTTTCTAAAGTTTTTTAATGGAAACTATGAGGTAAAAGCAAAACTCATTTTTACCAAATCAAACAATAAATAAAAGAAAAATGAAAGGGAATTATAAGTTTTTACTGCTAGCGTTGTTAATAGCGTTCGCTTCATGCAGTTTTACAACTAAGAAATTTGAAGATCCAGATAAAGATAAATTGCTTATACAACTTATTACGTATCTCTTAGATCAAGGTCATTTTGATCCAAAAGATATTAATGATGATTTTTCAACGCATGTTTTTGACGTTTATTTAAATAATTTAGATCCGTTTAAACGTTACTTCTATGAATCAGATATCGAAGAATTTGAAGCATATAGGGATAAAATAGACGATCAAATTAAAGCTTATGACGTCTCGTTTTTTAACCTTACACACGAACGCCTGTTGCAGCGTATTCAAGAATCTAAAAAGATTTACACAGATGTGTTAGAAAAGCCTTTCGATTTTTCAAAAGAAGAAAATTATAATGCAGATTATGAAGCACTCACTTATGTTACAAATAAGCGAGAAATGAAAGAACGTTGGAGGCAACAACTTAAGTTTTCTACTATTGCTAATTATGATGATGCTCTTTCTCAGCTTTCTTCTGATAAAGAGTCAGGTGAAGAAGCAAAACCAAAAGAGAAGAAGTCAATTAAAGAAGTAGAAGCTGAAGCACGATTAACAACCAAAAAATCATTAGATGAGCTTTACGATTACATTGAGGACAGAAGACGTCAAGATTGGTTTTCTGTATATATTAATGCTATTGTAGAAGAGTTTGATCCACATACGTTTTACTTTGCGCCAGAAGACAAAGAGCGTTTTGATAGAGATATTTCTGGGAAATTTGAAGGAATAGGCGCACGTTTACAAAAGAAAGTTGACGGTATCATGGTCAATGAAATTATAAGTGGTGGACCTGCTTGGAGAGCCAATGAATTGGAGGTTGGCGACCAGATTCTTAAGGTGAAACAAGAGAATGAAAAAGAAGCAGTTAACGTCGTTGGTATGCGTTTAGATGATGCTATTAAATTTATTAAAGGTCCAAAAGGAACTGTTGTAACATTAACTTTAAAGAAAGTAGATGGTACTATTCAAGATATATCTATTAAGCGAGATGTTGTAGAGTTAGAAGAAACCTATGCAAAATCGTCTATAGTAGAAAAAGAGGGTAAAACCTTTGGTATTATTAATTTGCCTAAGTTTTATATCAGTTTTGAAGATTATAACGAAAGAAATGCAGCTTCAGATATTAAACAAGAAATTTTAAGATTAAAAGAACAAGGTGTTGAAGGTTTGGTGATGGATTTAAGAAATAATGGAGGTGGTTCTTTACAAACAGTTGTAGATATAGCAGGCTTATTTATTGAAGAAGGTCCTGTTGTGCAAGTAAAAACTACAGGTGAAGCTAAAGAAGTGCTTAGTGATAAAGATAAATCAATAGTTTGGGATGGACCGTTAGTTATTTTAGTTAACGAATTATCGGCTTCGGCTTCTGAGATTTTAGCGGCAGCAATGCAAGATTATAAACGAGGAATTGTTATTGGTAGTAAACAAACCTATGGTAAAGGTACTGTGCAAACGGTATGGGATTTAAACCGAATGGTAAGGAATAATACGAAAGGAGATATGGGAGCCTTGAAGTTTACAACTCAGAAATTTTATAGAATAAATGGTGGTTCAACGCAATTAGAAGGAGTTAAGAGTGATGTAGTGGTTCCGGATCGTTATAGCTATATTGATATTGGTGAAAAAAACCAAGAAAACCCATTGCCATGGGATAAAATTGATGCAGCAGATTATGATGTTTGGGAAAATTATTTTGATTATGAAACCACAATTAGCAAGAGTAAAGCGCGTATGGCAGCAAATGAGCAGCTAAAACTTATAGATGCTAATGCGCAGTGGGTTAAAAAAATAAGAGACCGTGAAACTTATTCGTTAAACTATGATGCCTATAAAAAGGAAATGGAAATTAATGAAGAAGAAGCCAAGCGTTTTTCGAAATTATCAGAATATAAAACAAACCTAACTTTTAACTCCTTGCCTTACGAATTAAAATTGATGGATAAAGATTCTGTGTTAATGGAAAAAAGAAACCGTTGGCATACAGCTTTATCAAAAGACGTATATGTAGAGGAAGCTATAAATGTACTTAATGACTTAAGAATGACTTATGCTATTAAAAATAAAGTAGCAAATTCTGTGAAGAATTAATGTTATAAATGAGCAATCAAAGTAATTCATTATCAAAACTGGCGCTTCAAAAGTTCAAAAAAAACTTTTGGGGCGTTTTTAGTATGGGAGTTATTGCTTGTATTGGGTTAATTTCTGTATTTGCATATCTGTTTGCTCCTGATGCTTCAAAAAATGCAAATCAGATGCATTTGTCTATTCATTCTAAACCACCTGGATTTCAAGTTCAAATGTTAACTATTCCATCAGGAATTGAAACAGAACAAAACTTTTTTTCAAAATTATTTTTAGGATCTAACAATACAGATACTGAAATCCCTATTCAATCTTACAGCTTAAAAAATGGTGTTTTACATTATGTGGAATATGCTTCTGATGGATTACAAGGTATAGAAAAGCAAATAGAGTTGTCAAGGTTTCCAGATTCCAATTTCAATGATTATATAGAGAACAGAAGCTTTGTTTTTGGTACGGATAAATATGGAAGAGATTATTTAAGCCGAGTTTTAATAGGTTCTCGTATTTCTTTCTTTATTGGTTTTGTCGCTGTTTTTATATCGTTAATAGTTGGACTGTTAATGGGAAGTTTGGCTGGTTATTACGGTGGAAAGGTCGATGCTTTTATTATGTGGGTTATTAATATCACATGGTCTATTCCAACCTTATTATTAGTTATTGCTATTACTTTAGCCTTAGGTAAAGGTTTTTGGCAAGTTTTTATAGCTGTAGGGTTAACAATGTGGGTAGAAGTGGCAAGAGTAGTAAGAGGGCAGATTATAAGTGCTAAAGAAATGCAATATGTAACCGCAGCAAGAGCTTTGGGGTATAATGATTACAGAATCATAACAAAACACATCTTGCCTAATGTTTTTGGACCCTTAATTGTGATTTCAGCGGCTAATTTCGCTGCTGCAATTTTAATAGAAAGTGGATTGAGTTTTTTAGGCATTGGTGCGCAACCGCCAATGGCAAGTTGGGGGGCTATGATAAAAGATCACTATAATTATATCATATTAGGAAAACCATATTTGGCTTTAATACCTGGCTTTTGTATTATGTTATTAGTGATGGCTTTTATGTTGGTTGGTAATGCACTTAGAGATGCTTTAGATGTAAAGACCTAGTTTTTTATATTACAGACTAGACCTTAATTGTTCAATCTCTTCATTTGTCGTTGCAATAAACTCTAAAACGTCGTCTTTGCCAATGCTTTTAGATGAAGATGTTATAAAATAAGGAGGTAGTTCTTCCCAAAATTTAAGCAATTCTTTGCAATATTCGTCTACTTGTCGCTCTATGGCCTTAGGTTTTAATTTGTCTGCTTTGGTAAATATAATCCCAAAAGGAATTTCACTTTCTCCTAAATACTGCATAAATTCTAAATCAATAGGTTGCGGTTTGTGTCTCACATCTACCAATACAAATGCAGAAACGAGTTGCTGACGTTGTTCAAAATAATTAGTAATAAACTTCTGAAACTTTTGCTTAGAACTCTTAGAAACACGAGCATAACCATAACCAGGTAAATCTACCAAATACCAATCTTCATTAATGATAAAATGATTGATTAATTGTGTTTTTCCGGGTCTTCCAGATGTTTTTGCTAAACTTTTCCTGTCGGTTAGCATATTTATAAGTGAAGACTTTCCAACATTACTTCTACCTATAAAAGCGTATTCGGGTAAGTTGTTTTTAGGACACTTTTCCACTTCGGAATTACTAACTACAAATTCAGCTGATTTTATTTTCATCTCTCGTTCCTAACAAAGTAGGAATCTTTTAAATTAAACTTAAGGTAATATATATGCGTATTTATGCTTTTTGCAAAAAAAAACATCAGGCGGTTTTAAAATCCGCGTTTTTCAAGCCAAGCATTTAAAATTGTATTAAATTCTTCAGGGTGTTCCATCATAGCGGCATGTCCACACTTATCAATCCAATGCAATTCAGAATCTGGTAACAGTTCATGAAATTCTTCAGCAACCTCAGGTGGCGTCACGGTATCATTCTTTCCCCAGATAATGCAAATCGGAGTTTCCATCTTAGGTAAATCCTTAGCCATATTATGTCTAATGGCGCTTTTTGCAATCGCTAAAGTTTTTATTAGTTTGTTTCTGTCGTTAACCGTTTCGTAAACTTCATCTACAATTTCTTTTGTTGCAACTGCCGGATCGTAAAAAACATCTTGGGCTTTCTTTTTTATAACTTCGTAATCACTACGTTTAGTGTAACCACCTCCCATAGCGCTTTCGTAAAGCCCTGAGCTCCCTGTAATAATAAGGGCTCTTACTTTTTTAGGATTTAGTTTTGTGTAGTATAAGCCAATATGTCCACCAAGAGAATTTCCTAATAAAATAACATCATTTAAGCCTTTAAACTCAATAAAAGCTTTTAAGTAATTGGCAAAGCTTTTTACGTTAGTTTTTATTAAAGACATGGTGTAAATAGGTAGTTCTGGAATAATAACCTTATAGCCTTTTGAGCTAAAGTGTTTAGTCACAGCATCAAAATTACTGAGCCCACCCATTAATCCATGCAACACGATAATTGGTGTGCCTTCGCCTACTTCAATATATCTATAATCCTTTTCTTTTTTTAAAAGGTGTGTCATTTGCAAGTTAGTGCTTATGTGTTAAAAACAAATATAACCAAATCCTTTAGAATATAAATATTATCAATAAAATATCAATTTTTTTTATCTGAGAACTTCTAGGTTAACGATGTTAATAATTCCCACTTTGAAAATTATAGTACGCAAGTCGAATTTACTGGCTTTAAAATAATTTGAATGTATTTCAAATCAAAACTTATCAACAAATGTGGTAGAATGTGGTAAAAAGTGGTGATTTTTTCAATATCTTTGAATATTAATCGTTAAAGTGGTAAACGAAACCTTTTGAATTCATTTATAGGAACATACGAATGTAAAGCTGATGCCAAAGGAAGGCTAATGATACCTGCTGTGCTAAAAAAACAGTTGTCATCGGCCTTACAAGATGGTTTTGTTTTAAAGCGCGCTGTATTTCAGCCGTGTTTAGAATTGTATCCGATGTCTGAATGGAATAAAATGATGGAGAAAATAAATAAGCTCAATCGTTTTAAGAAAAAGAACAATGATTTTATTAGACGTTTTACTGCTGGAGTTAAAATGGTAGAAGTGGATAGTGCTGGGCGATTATTAATTCCGAAAGATTTAATCGGTTTTTCTGGTATTACTAAAGCGGTGGTTTTGGCCTCTGCAGTAAATATTCTTGAAATCTGGGATAAAGATAAATACGAACAAGCTATTGATGATGCGGCTTCAGATTTTGCTGATTTGGCCGAAGAAGTCATGGGACAAGAGGAAGATGACAATGGATTATCATAATGCAGTATTACTAAAAGAAACCGTTGATGGTTTAGCTATTAAGCCAGATGGAGTATACGTCGATGTTACGTTTGGTGGTGGTGGTCATAGTAGAGAAATTTTGTCTAGGTTAGGACCTAACGGAAAATTGTATGCTTTTGATCAGGATAAAGATGCTTTAGCAAATGCAATTGATGATGATCGTTTTGTGTTGATTAATGAGAACTTTAGATTCATAAAACGGTTTTTAAGATTTTATGGTGCTAAAGAGGTTGATGGTGTTTTGGCAGATTTCGGAGTGTCGTCGCATCAGTTTGATGTTGCAGAACGTGGTTTTTCTACGCGTTTTGAAGCGGATTTAGATATGCGAATGAATCAAGATAGTAAGTTGTCTGCTTTTGAAGTTGTTAATAATTATGATGAAGAGCAGTTAAGAACGGTCTTGTTTCAATACGGTGAATTGCGACAAGCGCCAGCAATGGCAAGAGTCATTGTTGAAGAACGTAAGCAAGCAGAAATAAAAACAAGCGAACAATTAAAGGCAGTTTTAAAACCGTTTTTAAATCATCAAAAAGAGAATAAGGTTTTAGCGCAAATCTATCAAGCAATTCGTATTGAAGTGAATCAAGAAATTGAAGTGTTAAAAGAATTGTTGCTTCAGACCCCTGAAATCTTAAAAAAAGATGGTCGTTTGAGTTTTATCTCATACCATTCTTTAGAGGATAGATTGGTGAAACGTTTTATTAGAAATGGACTGTTTGAAGGAGAACCTGAAAGAGATGTGTTTGGGAATTTTGAAGTGCCTTTAAAAAAAGTGGGAGGTTTAATTGTGCCTTCCAAAGAAGAAATAAAACAAAACAATAGAGCTAGAAGTGCGAAACTGAGGATTGCTAAAAAAATATGAAAAAAAACATATACGGCATATTAAAAGGGAGGTTTCTAATCAGTGATGATTCGTTTAAAAATTGGCGTATCATCATTTTTATTTCATTTCTAGCAATCATAATGATTGCAAGTTCGCATAGTGCGGATCAAAAAGTATATGAAATCGCAAAGTTAACTAATGAAGTAAAAGAGTTGCGTTCGGCATTTGTAGATAAAAGAGGAAAGCTTATGCAGCTTAAAAAAGAATCTTTTGTAGAAGCCGAAATGAAAGATAAAGGAATTGGGATTTCCTTAAACCCACCAACAAAAATAATAGTAAAATCACAAAAGCAAGAACGATAAGCTTTGGCAATAACAGAAAAAAACATATTGAACAGATTGTACTTTGTAGCAGGCTGCATGTTTGTCTTTGCCTTGGCAGTGGTGTTTAAGTTGGTTAGTATTCAGTTTGTTCAAGGTGATGAGTATAGGGCTCTTGCCGAAAAGAATACAACTAGAGATTTTCCAATCCCTGCAAATCGTGGAAATGTGTATTCTGCAGACGGAAGTTTGTTGGCTACTTCAATACCTAAGTATGATATTAGAATTGATGCTATTCAAGCTAAAGACGCAACATTTGAAAAGTATATCAATGCTTTGGCTGATTCGCTTCATGTTTATAAAGGGAAGCCAGCATCTTATTATAAGAATATTATTAGAAAAGCAAGAAAAAATAAGAACAGATATTTCCTTTTAGCACGAAATATTAGTTACTCTGATTATATCCGAATGCGCAATTTTCCTTTGCTAAATCTAGGAGCAATTAAAGGTGGTTTAATTGTAGAGCAAACAACAAGACGTGAGCATCCAATGGGAGGTGTAGCCGAGCGTACAATTGGCTATGAAAGAACAGATGAGAATGGAGATGTTACAAGGCCAGGAATCGATGGTGCTTTTGGGGTGAAGTACTTGCAAGGAACAAATGGTAAGCAGCTCAAACAAAAAATAGGTAATGGGCAATGGAAACCCATAAGAGATGGTAATGAAATTGAGCCAAAAGACGGCTATGATGTTTATACCACTATAGATGTTAATATTCAGGATATAGCACACCATTCTTTGTTGAAGCAATTAGAGCTTTATGAAGCAGATCATGGTTGTGTGGTGGTAATGGATGTTAAGACTGGCGAGATAAAAGCAATTTCTAACTTAGGAAGAAATAAAAAAGGTAAGTATTACGAGCGTTTAAATTATGCAGTTGGAGAAAGTCATGAGCCTGGTTCTACATTTAAAGTCATGGCGGTAATGGCAGCTTTAGAGGATAAGGTAATTGATACAGCAACAGTTGTTGATACCAAAAAAGGACGAAAATCTTTTTATGGTAGAGTGATTACTGATTCTGGAAGTGGGTTTGGTGAGATTTCAGTGGCAAGAGCTTTGGAGGTGTCTTCAAACATAGGAATGGCAACGATTATAGATGATCATTATTCAAAACAACCAGAGAAATTTTTAAATAGATTGAGCTCGTGGAAGCTTGATAAAACTCTAGGTGTAGCAATAATTGGAGAAGGAAAACCAGATATTCCTAAACCTGGTGCTTCAAATTGGAGTAGAAATGCTTTGCCATCTATGGCTTATGGTTATAATTTAAGAATGACACCGCTTCAAACCTTAGCTTTTTATAATGCAATTGCAAACGGTGGTGAGTTGTTGAAGCCTCGTTTTTTGAAGTCTGTAAAGTCTTTTGATAAAAATATTGAAGTGTTTGATAAGGAAGTGCTTGTTGGTAAAATATGCTCTGATAAGACTTTAAATGAAATTCAAGACATATTAAAGAATGTTATGATTCGTGGTACAGGTAGGCGAATGTATTCTGAAACCTTTTCTATGGCAGGAAAAACAGGAACAGCAAGAATAGACTATGCAAATTACGAAAAGTGGAAAAAAGACAAAAAATATGTGTCGTCTTTTGCCGGTTACTTTCCAGCTGACAATCCAAAATATTCTTGCATTGTAGTTATTCATCAACCAAGTACCAAAGTGGGATATTATGGTGCTGATGTATCTGGTCCAGTATTCAAAAGAATTGCTCAAAAAATTTACACAGATACGCCAATTGTAGATGAAATTGAAACGCTCAATTTTGAAGATAATTTGGCTAATGAAGAGTTCGAAAGTTATTTTGAAAATGCGCGAAAATATAAGGAGTTAATGCCAAGCGTAATTGGAATGCCAGCAATGGATGCTATCGCATTATTAGAAAATTTGCAAGTTGATGTGAAAATAAAATTAACAGGAAGTGGCATTGTTAAAAAGCAGTCTGTAGAGAAACATCAAAAATTACAAACCAATCAAACTATTGTTTTAGTAGCATCATGATGGTATTAAAAGACATATTATATAAGGTTACAATTAATGCTGTCGTAGGTAGTACAGGTATTACTGTGGGTAAAATTGAGTTCGATTCGCGTCAGATTCAAACCAATGATGTTTTTGTGGCAATTTCAGGAGTGGTTACAGATGGTCATAAGTATATTGAAAAAGCAATTAAGGATGGTGCGACAGCTATAGTTTGTGAGTCGCTTCCAGAGCAGCTTCATGATGGGATTACTTATATTGAAGTCGCAAGTTCTAATGAAGCTTTAGCATATATGGCTAATAACTTTTATGGGCAGCCTTCTGAGAATTTAAAATTAATTGGAGTTACAGGTACAAACGGAAAAACAACCGTTTCGAGTTTGTTGTATCAATTATTTAAAAAAGCAGGTTATAAAGTTGGTTTGTTGTCTACGGTAAAAATTATGGTAGATAATACGAGCTATAAAGCTACACATACCACACCAGATTCATTAACCATCAATAAGTATTTAAAAATGATGAATGCTGAAGGTGTAGAGTTTTGCTTTATGGAAGTGAGTTCGCATGGTATTCATCAGAGCAGAACAGCGGGTTTAAGGTTTGAAGGTGGCATTTTTACAAATCTGTCTCACGACCATTTAGATTATCATGATACGTTTGCTGAGTATAGAGATGTTAAGAAAAAGTTCTTTGATCAATTGCCAAAAGAGGCCTTTGCTTTATCTAATATAGACGATAAAAATGGCTTGGTTATGTTTCAAAATACGCAAGCCAAAAAATACACCTATGCTTTAAAAAATTATGCAGATTACAGAGCGCAGATTTTAGAAAGTGAATTTAGTGGTTTGTTGTTAAAGGTTAATGATAGTGAATTATGGACGCGTCTAATAGGCAGTTTTAACGCTTATAATATTCTTGCAATTTATGGTGCAGCTGAATTATTAGGCTTAGAAAAAGATGAGATTTTAAGGCTTATCAGTGAGCTCGAAAACGTAGCTGGACGCTTTCAGTATTTTATTTCAGGAAAACAAGTGACTGCGATTGTAGATTATGCGCATACGCCAGATGCTTTAAAAAACGTATTGGAAACTATTAATGACATCAGAACTAAAAATGAAGAACTGATTACAGTTGTGGGTTGTGGAGGAAATAGAGATAAAACAAAACGACCAAAAATGGCGCATATCGCTTCGGCTTTAAGTACAAAAGTGATTTTTACAAGCGATAATCCACGTAATGAAGTGCCTGAAACCATTATTGAAGATATGGAAAAAGGGGTTGAACCTCAAAATTTCAAAAAAACATTGGCTATAACAGATAGAAGGCAAGCCATTAAAACAGCTTGTCAAATGGCAGGGCCAAAAGATATAATCCTAATTGCAGGAAAAGGACATGAGAATTACCAAGAAATTAAAGGTGAACGCTTTGATTTTGATGATTATAAAATTGTTCAAGAGTATTTAAAACAATTACAAGAGTAGCTTATTCTGCAGGACATCAAAAAAAACTTGCAAGCACTAAAAAAAAAGTAGAAAACAAACAATAATAAAGAATGCTGTATTACCTATTCGAATATCTAGAAGAACAGTTCCAATTGCCTGGCGCATCGCTGTTTGGGTTTATAACCTTTAGAGCTGCTGTGGCAATCATATTGTCATTGTTAATTTCTACGATATATGGTAAGCGTATTATTAAGTTTTTACAGAAACAACAAGTAGGAGAAACGATTCGAGATTTAGGATTAGAAGGTCAAGTAGAAAAGGCAGGAACTCCAACAATGGGCGGGATTATCATAATACTAGCCACGCTTATTCCTGTATTGCTACTAGCGAAGCTTGAAAATATTTACATCATTCTGCTAATTATTACAACACTTTGGATGGGAACCATTGGATTTATTGATGATTACATTAAAAAATTCAAAAATGATAAGGAAGGTTTAAAAGGGAAATTTAAAGTATTGGGTCAAGTAGGATTGGGAATTATAGTTGGAGCAACATTGTTTTTTCATAATGATGTCACTATAAAAGAAAAATTACCAATTCAACAGCAGAATGAATTAAGGGCTGAAAACCCAGATGTACAAGCATCAAAATTATTTAAGCCTGAAGAGAAGTCAACCAAGACAACGATTCCTTTTGTAAAAGATAACGAGTTTGATTACTCTGATTTAATTACTTGGATAAGTCCAGATTTAGAAAAATATGCATGGATAGTTTTTATTTTGGTCAGTATTTTCATCATCACCGCAGTGTCAAATGGAGCTAATCTCACAGATGGCATTGATGGTCTTGCAGCAGGAACATCGGCCATAATTGTGTTAACCTTAGGCATTTTTGCTTGGGTGTCAAGTAATATCGTTTTTTCAGAATACTTAGATATAATGTATATCCCAAGAGCAGAGGAAATAACTATTTATATCGCTGCATTTGTTGGTGCTTTAGTTGGTTTTTTGTGGTACAATACTTATCCAGCTCAAGTTTTTATGGGAGATACAGGAAGCTTAACCATTGGTGGAATTATAGCTGTAATAGCTATTGCTGTTAGAAAAGAATGGTTAATTCCAGTGTTGTGTGGAATATTTCTAGCAGAAAACTTATCGGTTGTTTTACAGGTGAGTTATTTCAAGTACACACGAAAAAAGTTTGGAGAAGGACGACGCATTTTTAAAATGTCGCCTTTGCATCACCATTATCAGAAGTCTGGCTATCATGAGAGTAAAATTGTAACCCGTTTTTGGATTGTTGGAATTCTGCTAGCTATTATAACTATAGTAACCTTGAAAATTAGATAATGAAAAGGCTGGTAATTCTTGGTGGAGGTGAAAGTGGAGTAGGAACAGCGCTTTTAGGAAAAGCAAAAGGATACGACGTATTTGTATCAGATAAAGGAAAGATTAAAGAAAAATATAAAGACGTTCTTTTAAATAATGAGATTGAATTTGAAGATGAACAGCATACGGAATCAAAAATTCTGAATGCAGACATCGTTATGAAAAGTCCTGGTATTCCAGATAAAGTGGCTTTGGTGAAACAAATTCGTGAAGCAGGAATTGCAGTGGTTTCTGAAATTGAATTTGCTTCCAAATTTACGGATGCGACTTTAGTTGCAATTACAGGAAGTAATGGCAAAACCACAACGGCAACCTTAACACATCACTTGTTAAAACAAGAATTAGATGTTGGGTTAGCTGGGAATATAGGTGATAGTTTCGCGAAGCAAATTTTAGAAAAAAATCATGATAACTATGTATTGGAGATTAGTAGTTTTCAATTGGATGATATCATAAGTTTTAAACCAAAAATTGCGGTTTTAACCAATATTACACCAGATCATTTAGATAGATACGATTATAAGTTTGAAAATTATATCGCTTCAAAATTTAGAGTGGTAGAGAATCAAACAGAAGACGATTATTTCATATATGATGCTGATGATGAGGTTATTTCAGACTATATGAAAACGCATCAAATTCGATCAAAAAAATTGCCTTTTTCATTAACAAAAGTTATTGAGCAAGGTGCGTATTTAGACAACAATAAGATAATAATAACAATAGATAATAATAAAATCATTATGCCAACAAAGAATTTAGCATTAGAAGGAAAGCACAACGTGAAGAATGCAATGGCAGCTTCTACTGTGGCACATTTACTTAAAATTAGAAAACAAACTATACGAGAAAGTTTGGAGAATTTTCAAGGTGTTGAGCATCGTTTAGAGCATGTATTAAAAATTAATAAAGTGCAATACATTAATGACTCAAAAGCAACAAATGTAAATGCTACTTATTTTGCTCTAGAAAGTATGGATGCCCCAACGGTTTGGATTGTTGGAGGTGTTGATAAAGGCAATGAATATAGAGAGTTGTTTCCTTTTGTAAACGAAAAAGTTAAAGCTATTGTTTGTTTAGGAGTAGATAATTCAAAGCTTATAGAGTCATTCGGAAAAATGGTTGATGTAATTATTGAAACGCAATACATGAGTGAAGCGGTAAAAATAGCATATAAGCTTGCTCAAGCTGGAGATAATGTGTTGTTATCACCTGCATGTGCTAGTTTCGATTTATTTGAAAACTATGAAGATAGAGGACGTCAATTTAAAAATGCCGTTCGAAATTTATAAATGAGATATTAGAGATGAATTAGGGACTCATCTATAAAAGGTTAAGCATGCAAAACATATTTAAACAAATAAAAGGAGATAAAGCCATTTGGGCAATAGTCGCGCTATTGGCTATATTTTCGTTTATGCCTGTTTATAGTGCTGCGAGTAATTTGGCAAACATTGGAAATACAAATACATTTTCATTGCTTGTAAAGCACTTTATGCACTTGCTTTTAGGTTTTGTAATTATGTTTGGGGTTCATAAAATACCATATAAATACTTTCGTGGGTTATCTATGGTTATGATTCCCATTGTGTTTGTACTGTTGCTTGTTACTATGTTGCAAGGGACAACCATTGATGGTGCAAATGCGAGTCGCTGGATTCAGATTCCTATTGTGAATATGTCTTTTCAAACTTCAACGTTGGCAGCTGTTGTTTTGATGGTTTATGTGGCAAGATATTTGTCAAAAATAAAAGATAAAGAAGTCAGTTTTAAGGAATCGTTGTTGCCGCTTTGGGGACCGGTTTTTCTAGTCTTAATTTTAATTTTACCTGCCAATTTTTCTACAACAGCAATCATTTTTACAATGATAATGATGCTGGCATTTATTGGTGGTTATCCAATAAAGTATCTTTTAATTATTGTAGGGACAGGCTTATTAGCTCTTACAATGTTTGTTCTAGTAGCTAAAGCATTTCCAGATGCGATGCCAAATAGAGTAGATACATGGATGAGTAGAATTGAAAATTTTACTAATGATGGAGATACCGAAGCTGATTATCAGATTGAAAAAGCAAAAATTGCTATTGCTACTGGTGAAATTAAAGGTTTAGGGCCAGGAAAAAGTATTCAGAAGAATTTCTTACCTCAGTCTTCTTCAGATTTTATTTTTGCCATAATTATAGAGGAATATGGCCTTATAGGTGGAGTGTTTATACTGATTTTGTATTTATGGTTCTTGTTTAGAGTAGTGGTGGTGAGCCATAAATCGGATACCATATTTGGAAGGTTATTAGTTTTAGGTGTTGGTTTGCCAATTGTATTTCAAGCCTTAATAAATATGGCAGTTGCTGTTGAGTTATTTCCGGTGACTGGCCAGACCTTGCCCTTAATTAGTAGTGGAGGAACATCTATTTGGATGACATGCTTGTCCATAGGAATTATTTTAAGTGTTAGTGCTAAACGTGAAGAATTAAAGGAGAAAGAAGATGCAGAAGATAATCCATTAGCCATATTAAGCGAAGCAATTTAAATGAAAAAATAAAAGAGAGTTAAGAGTTAAGAAAAAAATGAATTTAGAGTAATTTGAATTGAGTTATTGTCTCCTTGAGGGGATTTTAAGTCTGTTTTTTACTAAAGTTAAAACGTTGGAATTTTAAAGATTGAAAAATAATAAGACATATCGATTTATCCTATCAGGCGGAGGAACAGGAGGGCATATTTATCCTGCGGTTGCGATTGCAGACGAGTTAAAGTCGCGCTATCCTGATGCCGAGTTCCTGTTTGTTGGTGCTTCTGATCGAATGGAAATGGATAAGGTGCCACAAGCCGGTTATAAAATTGAAGGCTTATGGATTTCTGGGATCCAACGTAAATTAACATTGAAGAATTTAGCATTCCCGTTTAAACTATTAAGCAGTTTGCTGCGTTCAAGAAAAATTGTAAATGCGTTTAAGCCAGATGCAGTTATTGGAACTGGAGGTTTTGCTAGTGGTCCATTGTTGCAGGTGGCTTCGTCAAAAGGTATACCAAGTTTAATTCAGGAACAGAATTCATTCCCAGGAATTACAAATAAGTTGCTGGCAAAAAAAGTGAATACCATTTGTGTGGCTTATGAAGGTTTAGAAAAATTCTTTCCAAAAGCTAAAATTAGGTTGACCGGAAACCCAATTAGAAAAGATTTGTTACATGTAAAAGATAAGCATATTGAAGGTAAAGATGTCTTTAAGTTAACGCACAATAAGCAAACACTTTTAGTTTTGGGTGGGAGTTTAGGTGCAAGACGGGTCAATCAGCTTATAGAAGAAAATATCAAGTTTTTTGAGGCACAAGATATTCAAGTAATATGGCAATGTGGAAAACTGTATTACGACCAGTACAAGCAGTATAACGAATTAGAGCATGTACAAGTTCATGCGTTTTTAAATCAGATGGATTTGGCTTATGCCGCTGCAGATGTTATTATTTCTAGAGCAGGTGCTATTTCGGTTTCGGAATTATGTATTGTTGGTAAGCCAGTGGTTTTTATACCATCGCCAAATGTAGCAGAAGATCATCAAACTAAAAATGCAAAATCAGTTGCAGATAAAAATGCCGCTATTTTAATACGAGAAAAAGATTTGAATACTGATTTTCAAAACGAATTTTCAGAATTAATTTCTAATAAAAATAAACAAAGCGAATTAAGTAAAAATATAGAAGCCTTAGCATTGGTAAATGCAACAAATGCTATTGTTGATGAAGTTGAAAAATTATTAAAAAAGTAAATGAATTTCGGTAAAGTAAATAACGTCTATTTTATTGGTGTCGGAGGTATCGGAATGAGTGCTATTGCGCGTTATTTTGTGGCCAATGGTAAGCAAGTGTCAGGTTATGATAAAACACCTACTGAAATTACAAATTCGCTTGAGGAGATAGGTGTTACTATTCACTTTGAAGATGATATTAAAGCTGTTTCAGAGGTCTTTTTAAATCCTGAAAACACACTTGTAGTATATACGCCTGCAATTCCTAAAAATCATTCAGAATTTAACTATTTTAAAGATAATGGTTTTAATGTTTTAAAACGTTCTGCAGTTTTAGGTGAAATTACCAAACAAACCGTTTGTCTTGCTGTTGCGGGAACACATGGTAAAACAACTACAACAAGTATTTTAGGGCATTTGTTACATGTGTGTAATGTGCCTGTTACGGCATTTTTGGGTGGAATAAGTGAGAATTATAATTCCAATTTAATTATTAACGGAACAGAAGTTACAGTTGTGGAGGCCGATGAGTTTGATCGTTCGTTTTTAACCTTGTCACCAGATTTGGCCTGCATAACATCAATGGATGCAGATCATTTGGATATTTATGGAAATGCAGAAGCGCTAGTAAGCACCTTTAAGGAATTTTCAGAGTGTATAAAGCCAAACGGAAAATTGTTTATTAAAAATGGTTTGCCGTTAAAAGGGATTACTTACGGAATTGAAGACGATTCTGATTATTGTGCTCAAAATATCTCTATAGCAAACGGGAGTTATGTTTTTGACGTTAAGACACCAAGTGGGATTTATAAAAATTTCAAGTTTAGCCTGCCAGGCAGACACAACTTATCTAATGCAATAATTGCATTGGCTATGGCTGCAGAATATGGTTGCTCTTATGAAGAACTCGCTAAAGGTTTAGAAACTTACCAAGGTGTAAAGCGCAGGTTTACGTATCAGATTAAAACAGATGATTTTGTGTTTATAGATGATTACGCGCATCATCCTGAAGAAATTAATGCAGTACATCAAGCCGTAAGGGAAATGTATCCAGATAAAAAGGTATTGGCCATTTTTCAACCGCATTTGTTTAGTAGAACAAAAGATTTTGTAGATGGATTTGCAGAAAGTCTTTCAAAATTCGATGAATTATTGCTGTTAGATATCTATCCAGCAAGAGAATTACCTATAGAAGGAGTAACGTCTAAATGGCTTCTAGATAAGATCGAAAATTCGAATAAAAAATTAATTCAAAAGACAGAAATAATTAATGAAATTAAAAAATCTGAAGCTCAAATCGTTTTAACAATTGGAGCTGGAGATATTGGAGTTGAAGTTAAACATATAAAAGAAGCTTTCTATGTTTAAAATAAATTATAACTACATAAAAATCATTGGTTTAATAGTTTTGGTGAGTTTTCTGTTTGCCTTTTCTAATCTAAGAAATAAAACTAGAAAAGTAAGCGAGCCTAACATCACATTCTTAGGAGAAAACAAATTATTTATAACAGATGCGAATGTTAGTAAATTGTTAATAGTAAATCAGGAACCTGTTTCGGAGCAACCTAAAGAAATTATAGATTTGAATAAATTAGAATCTGCCCTGAAATCTAATCCAATGATAAAGCAAGCGGAAGTGTTTATGTCAGTAAACGGTGCACTTTCGGCTGAAATTGAACAGAAACGACCTATTGCAAGAGTGCACACAAATGCGTCATATTATATCGATGATGAAGGTGGTTATATGCCTTTGTCTTATAATTATGCAGCAAGGGTACCACTCGTTACCGGTAATATTGAGAAAAATAAGCTCGAAACAGTCTTTCAATTTGCAAAAACTGTAGATGAAGATGATTTCTTAAAGAAACATATCATTGAGATTCGTCAAAATGACGATAATACTATTGATTTTAAAATTAGAAAATGTGATTTTACGGTTCATGTAGGAACTTTAAAACAACTCAAAAAAAAGATGAATAATTTTAAGGCTTTTTATCAAAAAGCTTTAAAAGACCAAGTTTTAGATCATTATTCAAAAGTGAATTTAAAGTTTGATAAACAAGTTATTTGCACCAAAAAGTAAATTATGGACAAGCAAAACATTTCGGTAGGCCTAGATATAGGAACCACAAAAATTGTGGCCATGATTGGTCGCAAAAACGAGTATGATAAAGTAGAAATCTTAGGCTTAGGTAAAGCCAAAAGTATGGGTGTGCATCGTGGTGTGGTAAATAATATCACCCAAACCATTCAGTCTATTCAACAAGCCGTTCAAGAAGCTGAGGCTGCTGCTGGTGAAAAAATTGAAGATGTTACCGTTGGTATTGCAGGTCAGCATATACGTAGTTTGCAACATAGCGATTACATTACGCGCCCAAATTCTGATATGGTTATTGATGAAGAGGATATTGATCGCTTAATCAATCAGGTTCACAAATTAGTAATGCTTCCTGGCGAAGAAATTATTCATGTCTTACCACAAGAGTTTAAAATTGATGGTCAGGCCGAAATAACAGAGCCAATAGGAATGTATGGTGGACGTTTGGAAGCCAATTTTCATGTGGTCGTTGGTCAGGTATCATCGATTAGAAATGTTGGTCGTTGTATACAAAGTGCAGGCTTAAATTTAGAAGGTATTACGCTAGAGCCTTTAGCTTCGGCAAATGCTGTTTTAAGCAGAGAAGAAAAAGAAGCTGGTGTTGCGTTAATTGACATAGGAGGAGGAACAACAGATTTGGCTGTATTTAAAGATGGTATTATCCGTCACACTGCAGTTATACCTTTTGGAGGAAATGTAATTACTGAAGATATAAAAGAAGGCTGTTCAATTATAGAAAAACAAGCTGAACTTTTAAAAGTGAAATTTGGATCGGCATGGCCAGGAGAAAACAAGGATAATGAAATTGTTTCTATTCCTGGATTAAGAGGAAGAGAACCAAAAGAAATTACATTAAAAAACTTGTCTAAAATTATCCACGCTAGAGTCGTAGAAATTATAGAGCAAGTTTATGTCGAAATAAAAAATTACGGTCACGAAGAGCAAAAGAAAAAACTAATTGGTGGTATTGTTTTAACAGGAGGTGGAGCGCAGCTCAAACACTTAAAGCAATTGGTAGAGTATATCACAGGCATGGATACTAGAATAGGCTATCCTAATGAACATTTAGCTGGTGATAGTGACGAAGATATAGCAAGTCCATTATTTGCAACAGCAGTTGGTTTAGTTATGGATGGCTTAAAGCGTCAAGAACGTAAAAAAGTAGAAGCAATTGAAGAAGAAATGATTGCGGCTGTAGAAGAAGAACAAATGCAAGAACCAGAAATGGATGTTGTAGTAGAAGAACCAAAAAAAGAGCGTCGTTCATTTTTAGATAAGTTAACTGAGCGTGTAAAGGATTTTTTGGACAATGCGGAATAATACGCAATAACAAATTATCTAAATAGAATTAAAAATAGAATTGAAAACCCATAATCATAATTAAAATGAGTAATAGCAACGAATTTGGAAACATTTCATTTGATTTGCCAAAGCACCAATCAAACGTTATCAAAGTAATTGGTGTCGGTGGAGGTGGAAGTAACGCCATCAATCACATGTTTCAGCAAGGTATTAAAGGAGTCGATTTTGTAATCTGTAATACAGATTCTCAAGCACTTCAAAATAGTGGTGTTCCAAACAAAATACAATTAGGAGTTGCCTTAACAGAAGGTTTAGGAGCAGGTGCCAATCCAGATGTTGGAGAAGAAGCAGCAATAGAAAGTCTAGAAGACATTCGCAGAATGTTAGATACCAATACAAAAATGGTATTTATAACTGCAGGAATGGGTGGCGGAACAGGAACAGGTGCTGCACCAATCATTGCTAAAATGGCTAAAGAACTCGATATCTTAACGGTTGGAATTGTAACTATGCCATTTCAGTTTGAAGGTAAAATGCGTAATGCACAAGCCCAACGTGGTATAGAAAAATTGCGTTCTCATGTAGACTCATTAGTTGTGATTAACAACAACAAACTTCGTGAAGTATACGGAAATCTTGGGTTTAAAGCAGGTTTCTCTAAAGCAGATGAAGTATTATCAACAGCATCTCGAGGTATTGCAGAAGTTATAACACATCACTACACTCAGAATATTGATTTACGTGATGCTAAAACCGTGTTAAGTAATAGTGGTACAGCGATTATGGGATCTGCTACAGCTTCTGGTCAAACCAGAGCACAAGAAGCTATTATGAGTGCTTTAGACTCTCCATTACTTAACGATAATAAAATTACAGGTGCTAAAAACGTATTGTTGCTAATCGTTTCTGGATCTCAAGAAATTACTATCGATGAAATCGGAGAAATAAATGATCATATTCAAACTGAAGCTGGATTTGGAGCCAATATTATTATGGGTGTTGGTGAAGATGAAGCGTTACAAGAATCTATTTCTGTAACTATTATTGCTACAGGATTTGATTTGGATCAGCAGAATGAAATTTCTAATACGGAAACTAAGAAAGTTATTCATGCTTTAGGTGAAACAACAGAAACAAGTACACAAGAAAAAGAGCCTGCGATTATTACACCAGATATCGTTTTAGAAAAAGAAAAAGAGACACCAATTGTTCGTCACACTTTGCTTGAAGAAGAAGTCGAAGAAGAGGTAAAGAAAGAGCCAAAAGCTGAAGAAAACAATGGAACAGACTTAATCGCTACAACAGATTTATTGAAAAATATGAATGTGGTTTATGATGAAGTTTTAGATAAAAAACCAGAAGCTACAATTGAGCCTGAAGATTTTGTGATTACTCCAATTGTAAATAAAGCGGAAGTAATTGAAGAACCAAAAGAAGAGCAAATCACTTTTTCTTTTGATTTACCATTGGCAAATAAAGCAGAGGAAAAAGATGAAGAGCCTAAAGCTAAGGAAGAAAAAATGTTCTTTAGTTTAGAGGAAGAAGTTAAGGATATAGATGTTAATGCACCTGTAGAAATTATCTCAGTAACAGAGGTTAATGAGCAAGGTGAAAAACGTTATGCATTAGATGATTTTGAAACATTTCATTCCTCTATAAATACTAAAAAGGAAAAAACAGAAGTAAAAGAAGAAATTGTTTTTGAAAAGAAAACAATTCCTATGGATGAAACAGCAGAAGTTAGAGAAGAAGAGATTGATCCAATGAACAGTCCTATCTCTGAGTTGCTTATTGCTCGTGCAGATGAACGTAGAAGAAAAATGAAAGATTTCAATTATAAATTTAATGATGCTAAAATAAACGAAATCGAAAAAGTACCTGCTTACAAAAGACAAGGTGTTAACCTTGAAGATGCACAGCACTCTTCTGAGATTAAAGCTTCTAGAATGTCTGTTGGAACCGATGAGAATGACGATATTCAATTAAGAAGTAACAATTCATTTTTACACGATAACGTAGATTAGTAGCAAGTTTAATTTATTGTGTTAAAGCACTTAAGTCAAGCCCAAAAAGTCCCTCAAACTTTTTGGGCTTTTTGTTTATAGCGGCTTTTGTTTTAGAGCTAATCTTACATCACGTAAGCAAAACTTTTTCTATCTTCGCATTTCTTTAAAAAGAATACAATTATGAGTTTACAAGTAGATATAATGACTGCTATGAAGGCAGCAATGAAAGAAAAAGATCAGACAGCTTTAGCTGCTTTGAGAGCTGTAAAATCAGAGATATTATTAGCGCAAACATCAGGTAGCCAAGACGGTTTGTCTGAGGAAGAAGAAATAAAAATTCTATCTAAGTTAGTAAAGCAACGTAAAGATAGTGCTGCAATATTTACGGAGCAGAATCGTAATGATTTAGCAGAACCAGAATTAGCACAAGCAGAAGTGATCAGTCAATTCTTGCCAGCTCAACTTTCTGAAGAGCAAATTACAGAAGAAGTAATGACAGCCATTGCAGCAGTTGGTGCAGAAGGTATGAAAGATATGGGAAGAGTTATGGGAATTGTAAGTCAAAAATTAGCAGGACAAGCCGATGGAAAGACGATTTCTAATATTGTAAAGGCAAAGTTGTCTTAAACAGATAAAGTAAAGCAATTTCTGTGTTTACAGAAGTTAATGGCCTCGTAGTTCAACTGGATAGAATATCAGATTTCGGCTCTGAGGGTTGGAGGTTCGAATCCTCTCGAGGTCACGAATAAATAGTTTCAGAACGGAGCTCAAGGGATACGTAGCAATCCTTGAGCTCCGTTTTGTTTTGTTAAAAATGAGTGTAAGCTTTATCTCTCATTTTAAGTCTATGTTTAAAGCTGGTTGCTTACAGTTTAATATGAAAATAGCAACATGAAAAAGACAATAATTTAACAATCATTTTGCATTCGATTTCAGAATTATAGATTTACTTTGTACTGTAATTTGAATTCAAAAATGTTTAAAACACTTTTTAGTATAGTATTGTTTATTGTTAGCATGAGTGCTTCTGCTAACACTATCGATATTCAATTTCTGAATAGTGATTTAGAATCTTCAAATAGTTATAAAGCCTATTCTTCAGGCGAAGTCTATCAATTTTTGTCAACAGAGCATCTGTTTTTTGATATACAAATAGAGGATTACAGTGTTGTTAGTATTTCTTATGCAGAGCCTGTAATTTCGGATGAGCTTCAGGCAAAAAAACACAGTCTTAACAATCTTAGTAAACAGCTTACGGCGACACAGCGCTCACAATTTACTATTGCAGAGCGGCTTAGTTTTTACAATTTTCATTTACGAGAAACCCTTTTTCCATTTCATTCGTTTTGGTAAAATAAGTGTAAATAACATCATGTGAAAGTGATGTCGGAATATGGCCTAAAACGTCATATTAATCTTTATACACTTAAAAATTATATCCAAAACAAATTATCATGGAAACAGGATTATTTATTATCGATGCGATTATTATCGCTATCGTTATTCTGCCTTTCGCATTATTTATAAACGGAAGAGCAAAAAGAAAAAAACAATTACGTAAAGCAATAGAAACAGAAGCAGCACAGCACAACTGTAAATTAACAAAACTTGAAATGTATAATAACTTTGCACTAGGTGTTGACACTGATGCGCAAAAGTTGTTTTTTTATAAAGCAACAACAGATGTCGTTTTTGCTAAAGTTGTCGATTTAAAATCAGTTGCTGTTTGTAAAATAATAAAAGAAACGAAGCGCGTTAAAAACAAATCTAAGCATTATGATGTTATTGATAAGTTACAATTATCTCTTATAAACCATAATCGAGATGATATCACCTATTTAGAATTTTATAATAATGATGATGAAGTGACTTTAAGTGACGAGCTTAGTGTTGCGCAAAAATGGCAAGATTATTTAAATGAGCTTTTGGCTTCAAAGGGTAGGGTTTTAAGCTCTCAAAAAGAAGATCGTATAGCTATTGCAATGAATTGATTATAGTGTGATTTAATTATTTAATTAGTAAAACGTCTTTCAGTATTATATTGAAAGGCGTTTTTTTTTTATTTTTTTATTTTGGTGGAGTAAAGTTGTTAGAAGTAATACTATTTGGACTTAAACTTGGATGTTAACTTCAGCATTTTTTCACTTAAGCTAAACAACCAATACAATTGTTCCCAAACTAAATGAGCTTCCTTATTAGTCCGTTCGCTATGAGATTGTGAAATAGCTTCATTACTGATATGGTTGGTAGGAAAGTTAAATGGTTCTGGTTTAAAACTGGAGCCTTTAGGTTTTGGTTCTTTAAAATTAATACCCTTTAGTTGTGAACAGACATGATTGAGGTTGTTATCAATTTTATCAGATATCATTTTAAAATCTTCTGAAGCTTTAGAAGTCGTATGGTTTTGAATGTATGTGCTTAACGATGCTAAAGAGGCTAAGAAACTATGATTAATAACAACAAGTTCGTAAATGTCGTCTATATGGTTTTGTTTTGATTCTGGTTCTTGAGCCATACGCTGAAAAGCAGAGCTTAAATTAGACATTTGTAAAAAAGCTTCCTTTCGATTTACTTTTAAACTTGTAGGTACAGGCCCTTTTTTTTGATAAAAGTTGCTAATAGATTTAAAAAAGGCAGCATTGGCCTTTAAACTATCTTTAATATTATCTCCAATCTCCATAATTGACCATGCAGGCCATAGCCATCGCATGGTTATAAAAGACAATGCGGCACCAATTAAGGTGTCAATAACTCTAAATTGAATAACGGTTAAAATATTAGGCTGTAAGATGGCATAAATAAAAATAACACTTAAGGTTATAAAGGTTGCCGAGGCTTTATAGTTCTTCTGAACCATAGAAAATGCCACGACTAAGGACAGTACACCTACTGCACCATAAATATAAGGGTCGTTAATTAGAAATACTAGGCCGCTTGCAAGAGTGGCACCTATTAATGTGCCAATAATTCGGTCTTTAGAACGTGTTTTTGTGAGTCCATAACTAGGTCGCATAATGACGATAATAGTTAGAATAATCCAATACGGATTTTGAAAATCGAAAAACAGACCAATACCATAACCTAGCATTACAGCTACAGATAATCGTAAAGAGTGTTTAAAAATAGTAGACCTAAAGCTTAAGTTTCTAAGTAATAACCTTGGATTGTAGTCTTGCGAATCAATAAAACGTTTTAGCTTGTCATTTTTAATATAATCGTCTGAAGTCAGCTCAGGATTACCTAATAACCATTTGATTTTTTTTAATTTTTCAAATTGCTTTTTTTGATAGTCTAGGAGATTTTGGAGCATTAAAAAGCGTTCGTAATCTTCAATATGGTTCTCGTTTTTAAACTTTAAAATATCATTTTCAAGCGTTTTAAAGGTTTCCGACAGTATGTTGTTAGAAGGGAATTTTTTCGACTTGTTGAGGTCTTGTGCAATAGCGCGTAATTGAAGAGAGAATTCAGAAAGCAACTTTTGAAAATCGGTTTTAAACTCGGGATGTGCATCAAAAAGCATATCCATTTTATTGTAGTTTACAGGATTTGCAATAGCAGTTTCTAATAGTTCTACCAATTGAATGAATATTAATAATCGTCTGCTTTGATAATTCGATTTACCAGAGCTTTTACGAGATAAGATTAATATTTCTCTTAAAGTATCATGATGTTCTGTTAATTCACTTTGTATATTTAAGAGTTGTACCTGTAAGTCGTCTCTATTGGGTTGTTCGCCAATGAGCTGTCTTCTAATATCTAAAAAACTAGCTGTGAGTAGGAATGTTTGAGTTAGGGTTTCTTCGGTTTGAGCTTTGGGATTAATATAAAACCATAATGTTGAAAGTAATAAATACCATATGCCGCCAAGACCAATTAATAAGGCATATTGATACACTTCTAAGGTGCTAGAAGTATGAGCAAAACTTAAAACCAATGCTAATAATCCTGAAAAACTAATTAGCGATGCTCTAAATCCGTAAATTGAAATAAAGGCAATACAAAAGGTTAAAAACCCTAGAATAGGAAAAAGCAAGAAGTTTGAAATGTCAAAATAGCCACCAATAAAGCTTATTACTACCACAAGAATAGCCGAAAAAAGAATCCCGACTTGTTTGTGTTTTAATCTTCCGCTAACATCACTTGGCGAGCACCAAAAAGCACCAAAACAAATAGCCAAGCCAATTTCAAAATGGTTGGTTGCAATACCTAATATAATAGGAGTTGTCACTGCAATACCAATTAAAACGGCTTTTGAAAAGCTAGTGCTTTTAAAGAATTCTAATAATTCTTTAGCGTGTTTTAGGATAAAAGTTAAAATGAGATTTTATATTTTATAATTCAGTACAAAGATACAACTTGAATAAGGAAGACCTCATAGGTACTATTGACTATTGAATTGTTTTAAGAAAAAAAAAGCTGATAATTTTCGAGATTTTGAAAATTATCAGCTGCTTAATAATGCTAAAAAAGTTTTTATTATTTCATAATACGAGTCAGTTGGAAAAACTTTTTATAATCTTCTGGTATGGTATCTATGTTTAATAAACAACCTTCTTCAATAGGAGGATAAATATCATGATAGGTTTTTACGTCATATAAACCTACACGTTTACTTATATGATCTCTTGTTAATTCGGCCGGACTATTAAGTCCAGCGGCAGCCACAAGTTCTAAGAAACTGTGAATTGTTGCTTCATGATAACGATTAGCCCTTGGTGCTTTATCATCTACAACCAAACCTTTAGCTAAAGAAGGGTTTTGCGTTGCTACACCAACAGGACATGTGTTTGTGTTACACTGTAAGGCTTGGATACAACCAATAGAAAGCATCATTGCTCGTGCACTATTACAACCATCAGCTCCTAAGGCTATGGCTCTTGCCATGTGGAAACCTGTTATTATTTTTCCAGCAACAATCACTTTGATTTCTTTTCGTAATCCAAAGCCTACTAATGTGTCGTGTACAAAAATTAAGCCTTCACGTAACGGCATTCCCATGGAGTTTGAAAATTCAACAGGCGCAGCTCCAGTTCCACCTTCACCACCATCTACGGTAATAAAATCTGGAAGAATTCCTGTAAAAATCATCGCTTCACAAAAATCCATAAATTCTTGCTTTCTACCTAAACAAAGCTTAAAACCAATAGGTTTACCATCTGAAAGCTCTCTAAGTTTTTTTATAAAGTACATAAACTGAATAGGATCAGAGAATGCAGAATGCGACGGAGGAGAATGCACAGCTATACCAGGTTTTATATGTCTGATTTTTGCAATTTCTTCTGTGTTTTTTGAAGCTGGTAAAATTCCACCATGACCAGGTTTTGCACCTTGAGATAGCTTTATTTCAATCATTTTTACTTCAGGTCTTGTCGCATTTTTTCTAAATGTCTTTTCGTTAAAACTTCCATCGTCATGTCTACAGCCAAAGTAACCAGTACCTACTTGCCATATTAAATCTCCACCATGTTTTAAATGGTAATCACTAATACCACCTTCACCTGTATTGTGTGCAAAGTTTCCCATTTTTGCACCTTTATTTAAGGCCAGTATTGCATTATCACTTAATGAACCAAAACTCATTGCCGAAATATTTAATAAACTTGAAGAATAAGGTTGTTTACAATCCTTACCGCCAATTATTAAACGTGGAAACTCACCAATGTTTTTTGGGTTAGTCTTGGCATACATTGAATGTTCTAACCATTCGTATCCAGAATGGTAAATGTCCATTTGAGTACCAAATGGTTCGGTGTCGTTTTCGCCTTTAGCTCTTCTGTAAATTAAAGATCTAAGAATTCTATTAAGAGGTCTTCCCTGTGTATCAGTTTCAACAAAGTACTGCATTATTTCAGGTCTAATAGACTCTAGCATATATCTAAATCTTCCTATTAAAGGAAAGTTACGTCTAATGGTATGTGAGGTTTGTAGAATATCAAAAATCCCCATAATTACAAGTGGGCCTATTAATATAAAACTCCATAGTATAGGTGACCAAAAGAAGGCTATTCCAATAATAGCTAAAACTAAAATTGTAGAAATTAGTATAAACTTTTCACGAACTTTCATAGTACTGAATTTATTAAAGCGGCAAAGATAAGATTACCCAATCAAATAATAAATTAAAATTGTGTAGTTTATGTTTTTATGCTAATTATTTTTTTAAATCGATAATTATCTAAAGGTTTTTTTATAAATCTCTTAAAATATATGAAATTAATGAATTGTAATTTTTACTAAAAAGCTACCTTTTTGAAGAATTCATAATTTAAAAATTATTAAGGCTATGGTTTCCAATAAAAATAGGTCAAAAACAACTTTCTACTACTTTTGAAAACAGTTTAAAACTATCCCAACAAATGGTTACGCCGTTTGGGTTTTATTAATCAAAAGACATACAACTTTGTGAAAGAATATTAAGATTGAAGCTCTTTTTTATAATTAAGTTAGGTTGTTACACTTGTAAAAGAATTCAATTAGATTTAAGTTTTACAAAGAATACGTTTTCTTTGTAAATATCAAAAGCATAATAAAGATGAATAAACATAATTACAGAACAAACACCTTTAATGATTTAGGTCTTTTATTACTAAGAGTGTTTTTAGGATTAGCCATGTGTTTTGGTCATGGTATAGGAAAATGGAATACACTTTTTAGTGGTGAAGAGATTCAGTTTGCAGACCCATTTGGTATTGGTGCAACACCATCGTTAGTAATGGCTGTATTTGCAGAAGTTATATGTGCAATTCTTTTGGCTTTAGGGTTATTTACTCGTTGGGCATTATTACCATTAATTATTACCATGCTGATAGCAGCATTTGTTGTTCATATTTCTGATGGATTTGGAGTAATGGAAAAAGCACTACTATATGGAATAGGTTATATGGCTTTATGTTTTACAGGACCAGGAAAATATTCTGTAGATGCCTTTTTAAAAAGTAAAAACCGAGAGAAATAATAATAGTTTATAAACAATGAAAATAGGTTTTAAAAAATTAGTTGTTATCGGGCTTCTTCTAACTTGTAATTTTGTGGTCGCTCAAGAAACCAATACAGAGGTTATAGGTACTTTAGTTGATGCTAATAGCTCGCAGCCTATTCCTTATGCCACTGTAGCGCTTTACAATAATAGTACTAAGGATATTATTACAGGAGCAACAACGGATGATAAAGGACAATTTTATATTAATACTTCAGCTTCTGGGTTTTATATAGAAATCAGTTTTATGGGCTTTAAAACAAAAACCATAACCGATTTTACACTTAGGAATTCTAAAATTGATTTGGGTGTCATTAAGCTGTCAGAAGATAATGAAGCACTCGAAGAAGTTGTTGTGATGGCAGAAGTATCCAAAACTGTTTTTAAACTAGATAAACGCGTGTTCAATATTGGAAAAGATATTAGTAGTACTGGTGCGAGTGCTATAGAAGTATTAAATAACGTACCATCGGTTAATGTTAATATTGAAGGGGAGGTTAGCCTTCGTGGTAGTTCAGGTGTACAAATATTAATTAATGGAAAACCATCTGTTTTAGCAGATGAGTCTAGCAATGCTTTAGGGACTATAACCGCAGATATGATTGAAAGTATTGAAGTTATAACAAACCCTTCTGCCAAATATGAAGCTTCTGGTACAGCAGGTATTTTAAATATTATCTTAAAGAAAGAGGAGAAAAAAGGCTGGAATGGTTCCGTGACATTAAATACTGGAATTCCAGACAATCACAGTATTGGCTTAAGCCTTAATCGCAGAACGGAAAAATTTAATTTGTTTACACAAGTTGGGGTCGGTTACCGTTCATTGCCAAGAGATAGTGAGGCAATTAATACTGATTTATCAAACAATGAAGCCGTTTTTAGTAAAGGTACTTCCTATAGAGATGAAACTTTTTATACCATTACTTTAGGAACAGATTATCATATAAACGACCTTAATGTATTAACCTTATCTGGTAATTTTGCTTATGAAGTTGAGGACCAACCATCGGAAACTAATTTTAAAACCTATGATTCTAACAATACATTATTGAGTAGTTGGTTAAGAAAAGAAACAACAGAAGCTACAAATCCAAAATATCAGTATGAACTTAACTATAAAAAGCAGTTTAAAAATAATGATGACCATTCATTACTTTTAAGTGTTTTAGGAAGGTTCTTTGGAAAAGATCAATCTTCTCAGTTTGATAATTCTGTAAGAATAGGAACTGTAGCGGATAACAATCAGCAAACAGAAACAAAGTTTCAGCAAGCAGATTATACTTTTAAAGCAGATTATACCAGTCCATTATCAGAAACTTTTACGATTGAAACAGGTGCGCAATATGTAATTAATGATGTAGGAAACGATTACGAAGTACGAGATTTAATAGGCGGCAACTATGAGGTGATAGATGATTTTTCTAATAATTTTGAATATAATCAAAAAGTTTTGGGAGTCTATTTTACAGGGTCATATGAACTTGAAAAATGGGGAATAAAAGGAGGTTTACGATTAGAAAATACAGATTTAAACACCTTGTTGACCAATACCAATTCTGCTAATTCCCAAAATTTCACAGATTACTTTCCATCCTTACATACCTCTTATAAAGTAAATGATAATGTCTCGTTTCAAGCGGGTTATTCAAGACGAATTTTTAGACCAAGGTTATGGGATTTAAATCCCTTTTTTAACATTAGAAATAATTTTAATATCCGTCGTGGAAACCCAAACTTACAGCCAGAATTCACCGACTCGTATGAGTTAACAAGTATTTATAAAATAGGAAAAGCCTCTTTTAGTTCTAGTCTTTATCATAAATATACAACAGAAGTGGTAGAACGAGTCTCTACATCTGTTGATAATGTAACTACTACAACTCCAGAAAATATAGGTACAAATGCGTCTATAGGTTTTGAAACCAACGGAAAGTATAGTCTAAGTAAGTGGCTTACATTTACGGGCGACTTTAACTTTAATTATTTTGATCGTGTTGGGAGTTTTCAATCACAATCCTTTGATTTTTCAGGACGTCAGTGGTCATCAAGATTAGGTTCTAAAATAGGATTGCCAGCAGATATTGATATCGAGTTAACAGGTAATTATCAGTCTGGTTTCAATACTGTTCAAGGAGATGTAACTGGTTATGCTTTTTTAGATTTAGGAGTTCGAAAAAAGATTTTTAAAGGAAAAGCAATTGTTAATTTAGGTGTGCGAGATGTATTTGAATCAAGAATTTCAGAGCGTTTTGTATCACAACCAACTTTTGAAACTTACAGTTTTGATCAGCGTGGTCGTTTCATTACATTAGGATTAAGCTATGGTTTTGGAAAAGGAGAAGCTATGACGTATTCAGGAGGAAGACGACGATAATCTACGCGATTTTAAACGCTCAGATTTAAAAATATTTCGAAAATTATACAAAGTATAATAAATTATAAAACAAACAATTTTAAGTTAAAAATTCTTTAAATGATGAAAAAATTTAAGCTTTCATATCTTGAAATCTTATCTTTGGAGTTAAACACACTTTATATCAAATAAAATTTATATGATTAAAAAAGTATTTCTCACACCATTCCAAAAATTTGTAAAAATAGAAAGCTCTAGTGGTATTCTATTAATGTTAGCTACAATTGTAGCTCTAATTTGGGCAAATTCGCCCTTTGGAGATGTTTATAGAGAAATATGGCAGTATGATATTGGTATTGTAACCCAAACATTTGAGTTTAAAAAACCTTTAATTCTCTGGGTAAACGATGGGTTAATGGCTATTTTCTTTTTCCTAATTGGTTTAGAAATTAAAAGAGAATTGTTAATAGGAGAGCTTAACTCTCCAAAAAAAATTGCTTTTCCATTAGTAGGAGCAATTGGAGGAATGCTAGTGCCTGTTGCCTTTTTTTTATTGCTAAATCAAAATGCAGATACTTATAAGGGATGGGGAATTCCTATGGCAACTGATATTGCCTTTTCATTAGCAATTTTAAATGTTTTAGGAAAACGTGTACCATTAAGCCTTAAAGTGTTTTTAACAGCGTTTGCTATTGTAGATGACATTGGAGCAGTATTAGTCATTGCTATATTCTACAGTGGAACTATTAATATAACGTTATTATTGATTGCTGTGGTAATGCTTATGTTTCTATATTACCTCTCATTTAAAGGTTACTACTCTCGATTTATAATGTTTTTCTTTGGTGTTATTATCTGGTTTTTATTCTTAAAATCTGGAATACATCCAACAGTAGCTGGTATTTTATTGGCTTTTTCAGTTCCTATTAGACAAAAAATTGATACATCAACATTTTTAGAGCAATTAGAAAATGTATATACTGATATTAAAAACTCAAGTGTATTGCAAAAGCCTATTCTTTCTACAGAGCAAATAGAGCTTATAGATGATTTAGAAGATTGGTCATCTAAATTTCAATCTCCATTACAGCATTTAGAACATAATTTACACGGTTGGGTAGCCTACTTTATCATTCCAATTTTTGCACTAGCAAATGCAGGTGTACTTATAGGTGGTGCAGATAATTTAGATATTGCATTGGTAACTAATATCGTGATTTGTTTAGTGCTAGGAAAAGGTATTGGAATTACTTCAATTGTAATGATTGCACAAAAAATTAAACTTATTGAAGTGCCAAATGAAATTAGTTTTAAGCAAATTATAGGTGTTGCGTTTTTAGCAGGTATTGGTTTTACTATGGCTATTTTTATTGCAAGTTTAGCATTTGCTTCTACACCAGAATACATAGATTCTGCTAAAATAGGTATTCTTATAGGCTCTTTTATATCAGCTATTATAGGTTATATTATATTGCGTTTAGACTCAAATAAAAGTACCAAGGCTACTATTTAGGTTGTAAAATTTGATCCATTACCCAAGATGTATGTGCCGCAGACGTGCCAGTTGAAGGATGTGTTGCGTGATTTAACAAATGGTTTTTTATGTTTTGAACATGATGAAGTTGAATGTTTTCGGGATGTTCAATAACTAAGCTTTTAGATACTCCGTTGCATTCTAAAATAATAGGTTTTTCATCAAAAACTGAAAACTCTATTTTGCCTTCGTTTCCATATATTTGAACGATGTCCTCACGCTTTTCAGTACCAAAATTCCAACTTCCAGAACCTGTAATTCCTGATTTATGAAGCCAATTTGCTGTAACGGCATCCTTTGCAGAGTACAAACCTTGTTGGTTTATAGAAATACCATTTGCTTGAACAATGTCTCCTAATAAGAAAATAAATAAATCTAAACCATGTGATGCTAAATCATCAAAGTAACCTCCAGGTGCAATATTAGCATCAGTTCTCCAATGATATGTTTTTGATAAGTCTATATCATTAGCAGGTTTACTTAGGTGCCAATTAAGATGTCTTATACTTCCAATAGCATGATTGTCTATCCATGTCTTTATTTGTGCAAATCGCGGTAAAGAACGTCTATAATAAGCTACAAATAAGGGTAGGTTTTTATCTTGAAAAGCATTGTTAATTCTTACACAAGCGTCATAAGATGGAGCCATAGGTTTTTCAATACAACATATTTTTCCTGCTTTTGCTACTTTTAAAGCGTAATATTCATGAGAGTCAGGTGGAGTTGCTATATAAATGGCATCAATATCTACATCATTAATAAGATCGTCTGCATTTGCATAATACTTTGGAACACTATGGCGTTTGGCAAAACTTTCCGCCTTTTCTAAGCTTCGTCTCATAACAGCAGATAGTTTAAATCCTTCTGTTTTTTGGTAGGCAGGACCACTTTTTAGTTCGGTAACTTTGCCACAGCCTATAATTCCCCAATTGTATGTTTTTATGCTCATTACTTTAATTTAGCTTTTTTTATTAATGGTATTGTTGTGTTAATTTGTAATCCATAATAGGAGATGTTAATATAATGTTTTAATTTTTTTAGTAGTAGGCTTTAATCCGTATTTTGATAAAAAAGACCTCAATTTTCTATACATTTGTTCCTATAATATATGGTTAAGCAAACGTCTTAGTTTGCGCTAAAAGCTCATAAAATAATAGCTTTTATAATTATTAGTGCGACTTATTAAATGCTATTACAGACTGAGCAAAAAAAAATTGAATCGGAATTAATTTATAACTACGTTATACCAATTGTAATTGGTCTTATAATGCTCTTTATCCTGTATAGATTGGCTAAAGTTTTTCAGTTTTATTATGTCTCATATTTTAAAAAGCCAGTGTATACTCATACTTATTTTAAGCTTAATAAACTTACTCCTGTACAGCATTCAATATTAAAAAAAGAGTATTCATTTTTTAAAAAATTATCAGGTAAGCATCAGCGTTATTTTGAGCATAGAGTAGCTACATTTATAAAGAAGACTAAATTTATAGGTAGAGACGATTTAGTAGTTACTGATGAGATGAAAGTTTTAGTCGCAGGAACCTCTACAATGTTAACTTACGGATACAGTAAGTATCTTTTAGAAATAATAAAAACAGTCATTATATACCCAAAGGCTTATTACTCTCATATTAATAAAACATACCATAAAGGTGAAACAAATCCTCAAATGAAAGCGATAGTGTTTTCTTGGGAAGATTTTAAACACGGTTATAAAATAGGCGATGATAACCTTAATCTTGGAATTCATGAATTTGGTCATGCACTACATCTTAATGCAACTGTAAATAATGATGCTAGTAGTTTAATGTTTAAGCATGGATTTAATCGACTGATGACATACTTACAGCACAATAAAACTATTAGAGAAAATTTAATTGCTTCAAAATATTTTAGAGCTTATGCTTATACGAATCATTATGAGTTTTTTGCTGTATTATTAGAGAATTTTATTGAGACGCCTACTGAATTTAAGGCTCAATTTCCAGAGCTTTATAGATATATGAAACAAATGGTTAATTATAAGTTTACAGGTTATTAGTCACTATTTAAAATAAACCTTATTTTTGACCCATAAAAAGGAAAAATATGAAGAGAATTTTGGTAACTGGTGGAGCTGGTTTCGTAGGATCGCATTTATGTGAGCGCCTATTAAATGAAGGAAATGAAGTTATTTGTTTAGATAATTATTTTACAGGTTCTAAAAGAAATATAGAACATTTAATGGATCATAATTATTTTGAATTAGTACGTCATGATATTATTAATCCTTATATGGTTGAAGTTGATGAAATATACAATTTAGCCTGTCCTGCATCACCTGTTCATTATCAGCATAATCCTATTAAAACGGTAAAAACGTCTGTAATGGGAGCTATTAATATGTTAGGTCTGGCAAAACGTGTTGGTGCAAAAATACTACAAGCTTCTACTAGCGAAGTTTATGGAGATCCAAATGTACATCCTCAAACAGAAGGTTATTGGGGAAATGTTAATCCAATTGGATTGAGATCTTGTTATGACGAAGGTAAGCGCTGTGCCGAAACGTTATTTATGGATTACCATAATCAAAATGATGTTAAAATTAAAATCATACGTATTTTTAATACTTATGGTCCAAGAATGCATCCTCAAGATGGTCGTGTTGTTTCAAACTTTATTGTGCAAGCCCTCCAAGGTGATGACATTACAATTTTTGGTAATGGTACTCAGACTAGAAGTTTTCAGTATGTTGATGATTTAATTGAAGGAACCCATCGCATGATGAATAGTAGAGATGGTTTTATTGGTCCAGTAAACATTGGTAATCCAATAGAGTTTACCATGTTAGAATTAGCTAAAGAAGTGATAGACTTAGTAGGATCTAAATCTAAAATTACATTCCTTCCTTTGCCTCAAGATGATCCTTTACAACGACAACCAGATATTAGTTTGGCAAAAAAAGAGTTAGAAGGTTGGGAACCAAAGGTGCATTTAAAAGAAGGTCTTAAACACACTATTAATTACTTTGATAAGTTACTTAAAGAATAATTAAGTATAGAATATAAAAAAGGTTCACAATTAATTGTGAACCTTTTTTTATGATTATTTTATATGTACTTTTTTACAATTTAAAGACAGCTTGTAAGTGGTATTGAAAGTGGTTGTTGTCAAACCCACTTTCGGAATGACTAAAGGCAAATTTAGCTATGGTTTGCGCTCTTAAGCCAAAAGTTCTACTTCCATTTAACCAAACAAGAGCACCACCACCAACATTGGCAGAAATATTTGTTTCGTCTATATGAAAGAAACCAACACCTGCATTGGCATAAAAATCAATCCAATCAGCATTTCTTCCTAAAATATGTTCACCAAAATAATACTTTACGTGGGTGTCTAAAGATAAATAATTGTAATCTTCTTGTAAATCAACACCATCAATAAGCTTATCTTCATTAAATCCATTGAATGTAATAGCTTGTTCTATTGAGAAATTCTCACTCCAATTAAATTCAACCGCAGCAGAGACAGGGAACTGGAAAGTCCAATCACCAGGATGGTAGATAGGTGATCTTGATCCTAAACTGTTGATAGCGTTAACCCCAACGTTTAAATACCAATCATTATCACTTCTTTGAGCAAAAGACGATATACTAAATGCTACTAATAATACAATTAAAAATAATTTCTTCATGCTAAAATAATTTTGTTCAAAGGTAAACTTTATGGTTTATAAAACAAATATTACGAAAAGTTTTATAATAATACTCAAAAAAAATTAATTGTTGCTCAAAATAGATGTAAAATGAGCAAAAATTCGCTTTCTATCCTTAATTACGGCTTTTCTATAGGAACTATTTGACATAAAAAAGCACATTCGATTTGTGATAATTGGTATAAAGCTTATTAATTTTAAGAGTTTATTCCAACTTTTATAAAATTTAATGTGTTTTAGTTTAAATAAGTAAAAGCCAGTTAAAACTCTTGTATATCCATGCTTTACAATAATTATGTCATTAAAGAATAGGCTAGAATATATAAAATATTTTTTAAATATCTTGTTTTTATACCATTCTTTATTTCCTTTATATTCTTGTTGTAATATAATTGTATCGTAAATAGACCTAAAACTTATACTGTTGTATAAAGCACCGTAATCATTAATTTGAAAATTAAGCACATTATGCATCATAAGGTGTTTTATAGAGGGCGTAAATACGTTATTGCATTCTTTTTTGTCTTTAAAAATCGACAGGTGCTCAAGTTCTGTAGTACTGTATGTTACAAATAATTTTCTATGAATCTCAACAGCAGCAATTCGAGTAGGAGATAGCTCTGTCTTTAGCCTTGGTAGATGCTTATGCTCAAAAAAATCGTTTCCTAATGTTTGTTTCGATGGGTAGTAACCATTTTTACAAAGTAAATTATATGCTTTTTTTAATTGGTTTGGAGCTACTAATATATCAATATCACCAAGCATACGTTCAGCTGTATCATTAAAACAACCAAGTGCTAAAAGTGCAGAACCTTTTAAAAAGACATGTTCTATATGTTCAGAATTGAAGAGCTCAGAAATAGAATGTACCTGCATTAATACAATTTCATTCCTTTTTCTGTTTTCACTTGTAATATATTCAAAATAAGCAATAAGATCTTCAGGTAATAAATGTAAGAGTTGCTTGGTCTTTAACCGACAATAAATTGTAGGTATTATAAAGTGCTTACTACCTTCTTTTATAATAGTTTCCCAATTAAATGAAGCTTGGCTAAGTGTTTTTTCAAGTTGAGACTTTGGTGTTTCAAAACTTAGTATATCTGCAATATGTTGGTATGTAATAGCTAAGTTATTCATAAGTCTATCAATGAACTACTAATATAAGCTATTAAAGCTTTTTATTAAGTTGTTTAAATAATTTTGAAATTTCAGTAGTTACACTCTTGGTATTGCTATAGGTTAGTTGATACATGTCTATATCTGTAAGCCAATCTAAAAATTGTTTTGCATGTTTTGGGTTAGGGGACAACCAAGACTCTGGAATTATAGTTTCTAGAATGGTTTTAACAGATACTTTTTCTAGACTTGTGCCAGCCTTAGGTTTATAATTCACTAAAATAATTGCATGACAAGGGTAGTGGTTATTTTTTGGCTTTTCACAAGGTATATATTTTAAATCTCCTTTAGTTTTATTAAATTTTACTAAAGGCAAGCTATCAAAATTACTTACAATTGGTTCAAGGACATTAAAAGCCCCTTTTTTTATAGATATAGCTAAAGGGTTATAATATATATGTTTGTCTTTAGAAAGCATGGGAGATACATCATCTGCGAGTAAATCAAAACCATTTGCAGCTAATAGTGCACACAGGGTGCTTTTTCCTTTTCCAGATTCTCCGATAAAAAGAATGGACGAATTGCCATCTGTTATAGTAGATCCGTGAAATGTACCAATCCAATCACTCTCCTGTTTATCGTGTAAAGTACAGAGCAATTGCATTATAAATTTACCTTGAATCAGATGGTAGTCATGCTTAGAAACCCGAGAAATTAAACATTCATTTTTAAATAAATATAAATCCTCATCTTTTAAATAGATATCAAATGTAGCTAATGCTACATCACTAGATTTTATACAGCAATATGCCAAGGCAGGATGAACTGTTTTTAATACCAGTTCTGAATTGTAATATATCTGAATTGTTTTTCCTTCAAAATTATATTGCTTAGATATGTTTCTATAAGATTTATCTAAGGGGATTAAAGGAATTATTGGGGGCGAATAAGGTCTATTACAGTCCTTGAGATAATTAAATAACGTTTCAGAAATATTGTAGGTGAGATCATTTGAAACGTCAATGCTATCTGAAATCGTAGCGGAAAAATCGATTGTTGAATTAGATTCTAAATAAGAGTCTAAAAGTAATTTAAATTCTGGTTCAATAATACTATAACTATTGGATATGGTGTACCATAAAATCCAATGATCACCAAACATTTTTTTATATGTAGGTGCTAAGTTGGTATTCAAAATAAAAATCGAAAATTAATCGAATGGATCACCTCCTGCATCTGGTGGTGATGATGATTGTGCTTTAAGTGGGTTTAAAATCACAAATGTTCCTACTGCTGTTAATGCAGCATACTTACCCATTTTCTGAATGGCTTCTTTACGAGTGATTTTATCTGAGTTGTTGTCTTTTTTCATGGCTTTTGCCCTAAATTTTGTGTTCAAAAATAGTAAAATATTTTATTTATTAAAGTAAAATACGAAAAGGTTTACATTAAAATCAAATTTTCTTTGTAAAACAGTAATGTTTTCTGTTAAATTACATCTAAAATGTTAGACTTCAAAATTAATGTAAACACACTTCTGTATTCTAATTTACCTAATTATTGTGTAAAAGATTTTATTTCAAGTAAATAAAATCAATATTATGATAAATTGCAAATATTACACCAACATATTTTGTGTGTAATATTTGCAATATATACAAAAATCAATATTACAATTTAACGTATAATGATTTTCTGAGTTTTGTTTTGAGTTCCATTAACTAATTGTACCACGTAAACACCCGCTTTTAAACCACTAACATCAATGGTTTGTAGGCTATTTAAGTTTTGTAAAAGTGACGTGCTTACAGTTCTTCCTTGTATGTCATATAATTTAGCAGTTGTTGTTTCTGCTAACTGACCAGAAATAACTACAGTCTTATCTTTTTGATTGTTATAGATATTTAAATTGTCTAAACTATTATCAGATATAGAAAGTGAATTATCAGTTACACGTAAGTAAAAACGACCGGTTCCATTAAGATCAACATTTGGAGTAAGTGTATAATCACTTGTATTCAATAGTGTAGATGTATTAGTGACATTATCTTCAAGATAAACTTCTACTGTATTAGCTAAGTTAGTCTCATTAATACTAAATATTATCTGTTCACCTTGGTTTGCATTAACTCCTAAAGGAATTGTAATATCCATATAATCTGTTTTGCCAAGAGCTTGAACTGCAAGAGGAACATCTGTATTATCTTCTACTAAATGAGAATACAAAGCAAATGCAGGTGCAACACCTCCTAATAAGCTGGCATCATATCCTGGATCTAAACCTTGAGTTGAATATTGTGTAAAGAAAATATCAGTGATGAAGTTAGCGTTAGTATTGCTAAGGTTTAATTTTAAGTTAGATATTACTGAAGAATTCCTTCCTGCAATAAAATCATCCCCTCCTGTAGCCAAACGCATATCAGAGCCACTAGTCGTAAATTCGATATTACCACCTGTAGTATTTGAAGATACGAAAAATGCCTGCCCTGGTGCAATATTCATACTCGTGTTTAACAAAGCACTTATTATGGTGTAATCATCAGCAGATGTTCCGTCTGTACTATCATTATATCCATAGATTACAGCGGCACTAGGATCTAATAGACCAGAATTATGCGATAAAAATTCTTGAGCATCTAAATAAGATGGAAAAGGATTTCCTATTAAGTTCAATGTACTTTCTGAACCTTGGTTTATTGGAATTTGAACTAAACTTGTGTTTACTGTTCCTTCAAATGTTACAAGATTACTTGCTTGACCTTCTGTAATACCAGAACGATAACCTTTACCAGCAGTTAATGGAGTAGTGTCAGTATCATTCCAAAGTTCGAAAGGATCAGTACTACTATTGTTGTCAAACCCACCAAATAACACTTCTGGTCCAGAAGGGTTCGCTCTAATATTTGGATTGTTAGCAATAAACGTATTAAAAGCTTGTCCTGATAGAGGTGCACTTATTAAATCATTACCATTTACTGAATCGTTATAATTAACGTAACGGTTATATTTTACTGTTCCTGCAATGGTTCCATCAAGTATTAAACTTGAATAGCTTGTTGAGGTTGAATTTAACAACAGTCCTTCTGTTGAATTAACCGTTAAAGTAACACTAGAATTAACTGTAAGGCTAGCGCCAGGGCTTACTGTTACAGAATTAGCAGTAGTGTTGGTGTCAATTATAGCAGCTCCTGAAGTAATTACGATATTATCATTAGCAGTAGCTACACCATTAGGGTTGCTTGGAGACCAAGTTCCAGTGTAGGTGTAGGTTGTAGGACCGCACATCGCTGAGTGAGAACCAAGGTTAGAAAATACATCTGTACCTAGGCTAGTCCATTCTGTAGCTAGAGTTGTAAAACTTGTTGAGCCACAGCCAGAAGGGTCTATTGATACTCCTTCACAAACATCTGTATTTCTGATAAGGGATTGATTTAATGTGCTGTTACCTCCAGTAGCGTTAAAGCCACTTCCTGGGTCACAGCCAATATTACCAATAATGTCTATAATAATACCGTGCTTTTTAAGCACAACAGTATCATCTCCATTAAAAAAACAGACACCAGAATCATAAGCCGTTCCATTGAATTCTGATGTATTTTGCGCTCGTAAAACAATAACATCACCACTAGCAAGCGTTGTTGGGAAACCAACAGTAAAATCTTCAGTTTGGCTAGCAGATGAGCTACCATTGGAATACATTTCAACTGAATAATCGGTCAATGTAATTGTAGTACCAGTGCCATTGTATATTTCTAAGTATTTATTGTTTCCAGTATTTCCTTCAACATATTCCGAGAAAAATAAATCTGCAGCTCCAACTATAGGCTCAGTAATATCAAAAGACGAGCTATCAACCGTTGCTAATGCACCGTCATCTGCAGTTAATACTAAACCAGAACCAACTATCGTATGAGTTAGCGTAGAAAAAGTTGCTATACCGCTTACAGCAGTTGCAGTTACTGGCGATCCGGATAATGTTCCTGTCGACGTAATGTCTACATCTAAATTATAATCTGTATCTAAGTTACCATTGGCATCTACACCAGAAACCGTTACAGCAGGACTCATTGCTGCATTTAATTCTGTGTCTGACGCTTGTTCTGAAAACATAAGTTCTGTCGCATATACATTTATAGTTATATCATTACCAACAACGTCTCCTAATAAGAATGGATCAGCAAAACCAGAACCCATAATATCGGTTGCAAATCCACTAGCGCTTTCATTTATTTGTAATTGTATAACACTGCCATCTACAATAGCGGTCTCATTTAAGTATAAGCCTAATAAAAACTTTAAAGATGTACCATCTGCAACTGCAATCGGACTTCCAAAAGTCAATACAATTTCGGTATCAGTAATACTTGTGGTTGGTGCATAAGACACAGCGTTTTCGTCTGATAACGTAACACCTTGTATATGGTCTGTCCAATCGGCTGTATTATTTGGCCCTGGAACAAAACGCATCGTAGTAATGTTTGTTGGTTCCCCATCGGTAGTTCCTTGATCTCCTACTTCAAATCCAAAAGCATCAAATGCAGTACCACTTGTAGTGCTGCTAGCAGCAGTAATAGTTGTTGCTGCTACTTGAGATGTTGGATCGTAGACTTCTGTGTCGTTATCATTCCCTACTAAAATATTTATAGTGTAATCTTCGTAAGCACCATATGGGCCTGTATAACATGGTATTACAGTTCCCCCAAATCCTTCACCTTCACTACTCCCAATTCTCAATCTGTGTTGTCCCAACGTTGCTGTTAAAGGCACAGTAAAGCTTGCGTTCAAAGTTGTTGTGCTTTCACTAGCAGACATTCCTGAATACACCTCTTCATCTAGATCGTCAAAGTCTCCATCATTATTGTAATCGATCCAGATTTTAGTATTATAAGCATAACCTGTAGTAAAAGTGATATCACAAGCGACAGTTTGACCTTGAATTACATCGGTTGATTGTGCTGAGTAATCTCCATAATTTCCAGATTCGACACCAGTACTATTATTAATAGTTCCTATGTTTACATTTGTGATTCCAGTTCCATCAACACTAGATGGATTTGGATCACAATAATTAGGTGTAGCATTATCTGTAACGCCTGAACTCCATGTCGTATCTTTACGAGCAAAAACTTTAAAATGATACGTTGTACCAAAATTTAAACCAGTTATGGTTACCGAAGTACCAGAACCTTTATATACAGCATATTCACCAGTTCCTAAATCTGTACCAGAACCAAAAGCAGCATCTGCAATATAAGCAGTACCATCACCTGTAGGTGTCACGGATACGGCTGAAACTTCTTTTGCAACCACTAATATGTCATCATAGCAACTACCATTAGTCCAACTTAAATCAACGTCAGTAGTGCTTGCAGTTGCAGTAAATGCAGTTACATCTGAAGGTGTAGAACAAACTGTTGTAAAGTCGCCAGTGAATTCAATTAAATTATAACAGGTATTTGTAGTGTTATATTCATAAATAGCTAAATGATATGTAGTGTTTGGGTTTAAGCCAGAAACTGAGATGCTTAAGCTAGATCCACCAGTGCCAGGGTTTGAAGTTCCATTATTACCATTAAATACAACATAATTACCTGTTCCTATTTCGCTTGCTCCAGCACCATTAAATATACTGTTTGCATTATAGCTTATTCCACTTGTCGGGTCAGTATCAACAGCAGAACCTTCCTTCATTACGACTAAAACATCGTCACCACCACCTCTTGTAAATTCAATAGAAACATCTGTTGTGGTAGGTGATAAAGTTGTAAATGTAGAAGCTTGTATTGCTGGAGCAGTACAATCTAATGTCGCATCATCTACAACTGCTGCACTCCAAGATGTAGCTTTTCTTGTAAATACTGAAAAATGGTAAGTGTTTCCGTTGGTTAAGCCTGTTACTGTTGCGGAAGTTCCAGTACCTTTATAAACAACGAATTCGCTACTTCCTACATCTGAACCAGATCCAAACGCTGTATTTGCGGTATAAGCAGAACCATCACCTGTTGGTGTAACCGTTACTGCAGATGTTTCTTTAGCTATGACTAAAATTTCATCATAACAACTACCATTAGACCATGTTAAATCTACTTCTTCGTTACCTGCTGTAGCTGTAAATGTATTGACTTCAGAAGGTGTAGAACATTCTGTTGTAAAACTACCAGTTAAGGCAGGTGTTAAATAACAGGTGTCAGTAGTATTATATTCATAAACAGCAACATGATAAGTAGTTGCTTCAGTTAAGCCAGTAATGCTTACTGAGCTCGTAGCAGATTCAGAGTGTACCACATAATTACCTGTGCCTAGTTCGTCTCCCGAACCAAAAACAGTATTACCTGTGTAATCAGTTCCACTTGTAGGATCTGTATCAACAGCTGAGCCTTCTTTTACTACAACCAATACTTCTTCACCATCTCCATACGTCCAGTTTAAGGTTGCAGATGTCGTACCTAAAGCTGTTGTGTTATATAACGACGCTTGAGTTGTAGGTGCTGTACAAGTTGGGCCAGCAGCCGTCCATGTAATATTGTCTACTGCAACTCGGTCTGCACCACCACCATTTGATCCTCCTATATTATTGTCTATTCTAATGACGATGTCTCCAGATATGTTTATTCCTGAAATTGTTGTAGCTACAGCTGATCCGCTATAAGGAATAGTTCCTACGCTTGAACCATTTATTAAAACATCTAAACTTCCAGATCCTCCACTATATTTTCTTTGAGTAGTAATTGTAATATCTCCAATACCACCACTAATCGTTCCAGATTGTACGTATGTATTTGATTTGTCATCATTCATAGTAATGGCCCTACCATCAATATCTTGATCCGTGCGAGAGTTTGTGGCTGTCCATGTAGAGCCATCATCTCCTGTCCATGTTCTACTTAAATAAGTTCCATTTGAGGGTAGATCACTAAAGGTTTCAGTGCCTTGAGAAAATCCAAGACTGGTCATCATCAGGGCAAATAAAAGAGTGTAAATTTTTTTCATAGTGTATTATATTCTATAACAATCTGATTTTAATTGTTTAAAAAATGAGGTCGCAAAGGTACAAAAACTTAATTGTCTATTTTAATTTTGACATTAACAAAGTGTTAATTGTATTTATTTAGACACCGTTTTTATAGTACAGTCACTTTTGGGTTTTACCACTATAAGAGTAATTAGTTAACTATTTTAAAAACAAAAAACGCATCCTAATGGATGCGCTTTTAATAATTAACTTTTAAAGTAAATTAAACGTTTATCTAATAATCACTTTTTGTGATTTTTGTTTAGAACCATCGGTTAATGTTACTACATAAACACCATCTTGAAGATCTGTTGCGTCTATTTCATTTAGTAAGTTATTGCTTTCTAAATCTGTGCTATAAACTAAACGACCTTGGATATCATGAATTTTTGCAGTAGCTCCATCGTTAATGATACCTTGAATAAATATTGATCTAGGTGATTTCTTAGTATAAATCTTAATACTGTTAAAATCTTCATCATTTATAGATAATGCATTATCCGATACACGTAAGTAAAAACGACCAGTACCATTTAAGTTGGTGCTTGGCGTAATTACATAATCAGATGTATTTAATAATGTTGATGTATTTAACAAGGTGTCATCTAAATAGACTTCTGTAGTGCTAGGTAAAGCAAATTCTGAGATTGTAAACGTTAATTGTTCACCAGAATTAGCATTAACACCTAAAGGAATTACGACATCCATCATATCAGAAGGATTTAATGCTTGTAAAGCCATTTTCATATCAGAATTACCTTCTACGAGTTGTGAGTATAATGCAAAACTAGGGGAGAAGTTATCTAACAGTTTTCCATCGTAACCATGATCTAATTCCTGAGTTGCATTTTCGTTAAAATAGAATTGTGTTGTAAAATCCTTACCAGAAGTACTTGTGCTTAACTTAAAGTAAGTTAATGCGTCATCTGTATTTCTACCTACAATAAAATCATCACCACCAGAACTCATTCTCATTGATGGTGAAAAAGTCCAATCATAGCCAGCAACAAAAGCATCATTAGCAGCGACTAAGAAACCTTGTCCTGGTGCAATTGCCACATTACCACTTGCTAAAGTAATAACGTTATAACCGCTAAAACCATCAACATCACCATCGTAACCATATATACCAGAAGCATTTTCTAAAAGGCTGTAGTTGAAAACTCCTGAACCAAGGTCATAAAACAGTAAAGTAAATGAACCTATGTATGAAGGATATGGATTACCAATAAGGTTCCAATCTGGGTGATTTGCTCCAGTATCCTCAATATTTACAGGAACTGTAGATGTTGGTACAGTACCAGTAAATGTTAGAGTTGTTCCGCTGTCGGTAGCAGCTCTATAGCCAGTACCGCTAGTTAAAGTTGCAGAAGTTGCATCGGTATAGTTTACATAAGCATCCGCTCCTTTATCGAAAGGTGCAAAAGCATATGTTGTTGGACTCGTTAGTCCATTATCTAATAAATCAGCAGCATTAGTATCAGAAGCTAAGAAGTTAGCCCAAGTTTCTCCTGCAAGAGGTGCTGAAATTAGATCATTACCTCCACTATTAGAATTAACATAACGCTCATACTTTATGGTTCCGGCTATAGTTCCGTCATACATGAGGCTAGAATAACTATTTGACGTAGACTCTAAAGTTACATCATCAATAACAGTTAATGTAGTACCCGTATTAATGGTTAAAGACGCGCCTGGATTTACAGTTGCAGTTTTAATAGAGGTATTAGATGAAATAATAGCATTACCAGAAGTAACAACGATATGGTCATGTACTGTAGAGATACCGTTAGGATCACTTGGAGACCAAGAACCGTTATAAGTATAAGTTTCTGTTATTATTTCTTCAATTCTAACGTCATCTAATAAAGCTCCATAACCGTTATCACCTGTTCCCTCAAATGCAATATAGTATTCTGCACTAGGGTTAGGTAGAGCTATAGTGCCTTGGGTCCATGTACTTATACTATTTGTATAAGTTAATTCCGGTATTAGAGTCCAAGATCCTGCTGCAGAAGTTTTGTAATATACTCTTAACTCATCTTGACCGCCAGCTCGAACTTGCTGTGCATGCCAAAATGTTAGTGTAGGATTTACAATACCTGTTAAGTCTAATTTTGGTGATACTAATTTAACCACTGAAGAACTAGATGCATCATAGAAGTTTGCATTAAACGATCCGGTATGTGGCATTGTTATTGAACCACCACTCTGTCCACCATTAGTGTAAGTCCAGTTTACGGCTCCTGCCTCAAATTCTTGAGACCAACAACTTGGTAATATTCCAGACTCAAATCCTTCTTCAAAAGGGAATGTGTTTACTGCTATTAAACAAGGATCTGCATTTGTAGTTGCACTAGTAGAAGGAATGGTTCCATCAGTTTTAAAATCTATTATTACACCAGCATTAGTGTATGGGTAAATTTCAAATTCATATAGCGTACTTGCGTCTAATCCTACTACAGTATAAGTCTGTAAGCCAGGTGCTCTTTTAAATTCAAATTCGTCATCAGACCAGTCGATGTCATTTGCTGGATCAGTACCATCTACAATGGTAGTGAAAACACCTGATCCCGTTTTACCTACAATAACAAATCCATCTGCTGGTTGTGCACCATTATTATCATCCCATGTTAATGTAATTTGAGAATCAGAATTTGCTACAGCAGTAAATGCTAAAACATGATTTGTTGGCTCTGGTTTTGGCGTTACAGTTAATTGTCCTGAAACATAGTTTACACCATCCCAGATATCACCACCAGAACTGCCCGGAGTAATACCACCATAAGAGAAATCTCCACCGTCAACAGAGAAGCGACTTACGTAATAGTAAGTTCCAATTGCTAAACCAGAACCTATCTCAGTAACATATTCATCATTGTCACCAGCATCTGTATTATACGTTGAAGGTATCCAAGTCCAACCAGAAGCAAAATCACTGATGTCAGTAGCGTCAGTAGTGCTATAACCAATCCACGCATCAATATCAGCAGCTTGTCCAGCAGCTTCTGTTCTTCCTACTTCTAAGACCTGTGCATATACATCATAGTTTCCTCCGACAGCTATAGTTCCACTATTTGGATACTGTAAGTTACAGTAATCTATAAAGTTTGGCGTGCTTGCGTTAATTACAATAGTACCTGTTTGTGTTGTGTTTGATACAGGTGCACTAAAGTTAGCACCAAAAGAAACAGTATAATGTGCTGCACCTATGTAATAGGTACCTGCTGGCAATCCTTCTTCAGTAATAAGGCTTAGTAAGCCAACGAAATCATCATTAGTGGCAATTACATTTCCAAATGTGTCATATAGGGCCATTTCTGTATCAAAACTACTAGTTAAAGTATCTACTGTAATTTCGGTACAATTACCGTCATATATTAATTCTACCCAAACAACATCTGTAGCTGAGCCTGAATCGTAAGCTGTACTAACAGTGTCTGAATCTGCACAACCGTCAATATTAAATGTAGCTATTGTGGTTGGTATAGATAAAGAATTTACTGTAAGTTGACCTGAGGCAGCAGTTGGAGTGCCATCCCATGTGTTTCCACCTCCTGAAGGATTAGTTGTATTAATACCACCATAAGTGAAAGGTCCACCATCTACAGCAAAACGACTTGCATAATAATATACGCCAGGCAATAATGAAGATCCAATTTCAGCTTCAAACTCATCGTCATTCCCTTCGTCAGAGTGAAACGTTGCTGGTACCCATGTCCAACCAGATGTAAAATCTGCAGTAGTAGTAGCATCTGTAGTGCTATAGCCTATCCATGCTTCAATATTAGCACCAGGACTACCTAAGTCGGTTACTCCTGCTTCATAAATTCTTGAGTATACATTATAAGTATCACCCTCATTAATAGTACCATTGATTGGCCATTGTAAGTTATTAAAATCAGCAGTTTCTGTAGATTGACCTTTAGCATTAATGTAAAGTGTACCTGTTTGAGTTGTATTACTTGATGTAACATTAAAGTCAGGTCCAAAAGTTACATTAAACATACCAGCAGCTATATAATAAGTGCCATTGGCTAACCCAAGCTCTGTAAATAAGCTTTGAGGTGTTACTCCTGTACCACTGTCGTTTGAGCCAATGAAAACACCATTCTCGTCATAGATACCAATTTCTGTATCAAAATCAGATCCAATAGTATCTATTGTAAGTGAAGGGCAACTACCTGTATAATTTAATTGTGCCCAAACTACATTTTGTGTACTAGCATCATAAGCTCCATTATAGCTGTCTGATCCAGCAGTACCACAACTAGAAACATTTAATGTTGCTGTAACTGTTGGTAAAGGGTTTGCCGTTGTAAAAGTAATAGGACCTACCCAAGTACTTAAATCACTTGCTCCACAGTTTGCTCTTACATATACCTCGTAATCTGTAGCTGCAGTTAAACCTGTTTCTGTATGAGGGTTTGTTGATGTTGCAACACCAGCAGCTGCAGGAGGTCCTGTGCCATCTGGCTGCACTACAATTTCCCAATCGGTTTCGGTATCACCAGCTGTCCAACTTATAGTTGCAGAATCACGATCAAAAGCGTCAAGTGTTAAACCTGTAGGCTTTAAACAAGTTGGTGCTTCTATAATTGACACATCATCTATAGCAATATCATTTTCATAAGTAGAATTAGTAGCTGTATCTACAACAAAGCGTACTTGTATGTCACCAGTAATAGTAAGTGTAGATAAATCTATATATATTTCTTCCCAATCATCTACATCACCATTATTATCTGTGTGAACAACATTCCATGCAGAGCCATCATAAACTTCAACTGTAATGGTATTTGAATTCGTTCCAGCAGCATAGTGATATTGGAAGAACTCTAATGCTGGTGTTGTAAGTGTACTAACATCTATCATAGGAGAGGTTAGTGTAGCATCAGTAGATACAGGAGTTGTAGAGCTGTCTACATAGGCAAAATACCCACTTCCTGTTGTGTGGTCACTGTAAGAGTTACCGAATGTTGGTGATGTTCCAAAGGTCCAAACTCTAGAGGTAGACGAAGAACTTAGCCAACAACTTGGAATGGTACCTGTATTTTCAAAATCTTCAGTATATGGAAATGTAGCTTCTGCATCACAAAGTGTTGTAAAATTAATTGGGCCAACCCAAGAGCTATAACCATTAATGTCACAATCGGCTCTTACATAGACTTCGTAAGCAGTTTGACCTGTCAAGCCTGTTTCTGTATGAGGATTAGTACTTGTTGATGTGCCAGCCCCTGTAGGAATACCTGTGCCAGCTGGTTGTACTGCAATTTCCCAATCTGTTTCTGTATCACCAGCCGTCCAGCTTATAGTTGCATCATTCGCTGTGTAACTATCTAAATTTATACTTGTAACATCCAAACAACTTGGAGGTGTTCTTACAATAAATGATCCAACGTGGAAATCATAATCTTGACCTGATGCTGTTCCATTTGATGCCCAAATAGCAAACTTTACGTTGCCAGTGTAGGCTGTTAAATCTTCAATGTATTCTGTGCCTGTAAAATCTGGCTCATTACCAGTATTCCAAGTTGTTAAATTTGTCCAAGTTATACCATCATCTGTAGATACTAGTAGTTGTACTTCGTCATCAGACCCCATGGTGTCATCAGTATCCCCATCATTATAGTTTGTAACTGCAACATTCAATTCGAGCTGGTAAGGACCTCCAGTTGATAAATCAAATGTAGGTGAAATTAACCAATCTCTTATATCTGTAAAATTACCATAGATATTAATTCTATTACTATAAATTCCGGCTCCATAATTATTATCATCACCTGAGCCATCATTTTTCCATCCAGAGGAACCAAAGCCAGTAGGGCCTGCAGCTACTTCACCATCAGTAGCCTGTTCCCAACAAGTATCTGGTAAGTTTGATGACATATCAGCAAAATAGTCCGGTACAATAGGACTACAAAGCGTAGTGAAATCTACTGGACCTACCCAAGCACTAAAACCATCACCTGTACTTGTACAATTAGCTCGTACATAAACTTCATAGGCTGTTTGTTCTGTTAATCCCATTTCTGTATGTGGATTAGCTGTTGTTGCAGTACCAGATCCCGCTGGTTCTCCTAATCCATCAGCTTGTACGACAATTTCCCAAGCGGTTTCAGCATCACCTGCAGTCCAACTAATAGTTGCATCAGTTGCAGTAAAACTATCTATTGCTATGTTAGAAACATCAGGACAAGATGGAAGTGTGGTAAAAGTAACTGGTCCTTCCCAGGCACTAAAGCCATTGGTAAGGCAATTAGCTCTTACATAAACTTCGTAATCAGTTTTCTCCAATAATCCAGATTCAGTATGTGGATTTGTTGTTGTTGCATCACCTGCACTTGCAGGAATACCTGTGCCATCTGGTTGTACTACTATTTCCCAATCCGTTTCAGTATTAGCGGTAGTCCAGCTAATCGTGGCTTCAGTATCTGTAAAACTATCAATAGTTATATCGGTAACGACATAACAGGTTGGTATAGTTTCAACAGTGATATCATCGAGATATAAGTAATATCCATCAAGACCTCCTGGTGGTACGTGGAATGCAATATATACGTCACCTGTATAAGCACTTAAGTCAACAACGATTTCTTGATACGTTGTATTACTATAAGAGGCGTTTGCTAAAATAGTATTAGTAAAATCAGCAGCTAAGGTTCCTGTAGTTGATAATAATACAGTAAAATCATTAGGTTCACCTGAAGAACGTACGCGTTGTTGAAATCTAAGTTGTTCGTTACCTGTTAAGGTTAATTGCGGTGATATTAAATAATCATCATTAGATCCACTGTTATAATCCGTATACATTTGGAACGATTGTGTACCACTATTTGCATATGTTGCAGAAGTGTTAAAAGACCATGTGTCGGAATCTGCATTATTGTCTAAGATGCTCCAACATAATAAAGTGGTACTACTAGCTTCAGCGTCTTCGGTCCATGGTAGAGAAGATATCACGCCACATTCTGTAGTAAATGTCAAAGGACCAACCCATTCACTATAACCATTACTAGCACTAGTACAATCTGCTCTTACATATACTTCGTAAGCGGTGTTACTTGTTAAGCCAGTAAAAGAAAGTGGATTAGTTGTGGTTGCTGTGCCTGATGTGATTGGTACACCAGTTCCTGCTGGTTGTAACACATATTCCCAGTCCGTTTCACTTAAACCAGCGGTCCAACTGATTTCTGCCGTGGTTTCAGCTAAAGTATCAACTGTTAAATCAGTTATTTTAGGACAAGGAGGTAATGCTTCCCAAACGATATCATCTAAATAAACCGTAGTATATGTTGATGTTGATAATCTTCGAATTGCAATATAGTTATCTGTTCCTGAGTAACTCGCAAAAGATACTTCGTATTCGGCAAAAGTTGTATTGATATCTACCGTACTAAGCAGCGTAAATGTAGACCCATCTGTAGGGTCTGATAAGGTACCAATTTCAAGATCTTGAGTAGCTGTCGTGTTACGTGCAAAAAAGCGAAGTAAATGTGTGCCATCGCCTAAATTTGATAAGTTAGGAGACACTAACATAATATTTGCTGTTGACCCAGAGTTAGAATTTGTTAGGCTTACACCGTTAGGAACTGTATTGTCTGCACTTGTACTTGTAACAACCGTAGCAAAACTAGACGCTCCATTATCTATAATTTTACCCCAACACGCTGGTAAATCTGGTGTAGTTACCGCATCAAAATTTTCAGTAAAAGTTGAAATAGGTGTACATGCTGTTGTGAAGTTTATAGGGCCAACCCATGCGCTAAAACCATCACCAAGACAATTTGCTCTTACATAGACTTCATAAGCTGTATCTGCAATTAAACCTGTTTCAGTCTGTGAGGTAGTTGCGATTGCGGTACCAGAACCTGCAGGTTCACCCGTGCCTGCGGTTTGTATTACGTATTCCCAATCGGTTTCAGTGTCACCAGCTGTCCAGCTAAAAGTAGCTTCCGTATCAGTAAAGCTATCTATAGTAATAGCTGTAACATCTAAACAACTTGGTTCGTGTATGTTTACCGTATCAAAAGCAACACCTTCGTAATTGCCATAACCATCTGAACCAAAGGCTACTCTTAGTAAAACATTACTTTCTCCACCAAGGCCTGTAAGCTCATGTTTGGCAACAAGCCATGCATCTGATCCGCTACCATCTCTACCAGTCCAACCAATTTGTTGCCCTCCAGGATTTCCTCCAATCGTATTGTCATTAAACCAATTGTTAGGATCTCCATTTGCTCCTACATTCTGCCATGTACTACCGCCATCTATAGAAGATTGTAATACCATACCATCCCAACTAAATTCAGATTCCCACCATATACTTAATTCTATAACAGGGTTAACTAAGGATGTAAAGTCGAATGGAGGACTGATTACCGCAGATTTTTCACTACTATTATACGTTCCATCTAGGTTGGTTACCCATGCATTGGTACCAGAGTCTGCACTATTAATAATAGTATTAGATGGTACACCTAATTCCCAGCTTCCATTAGTCGTGTTGTCTGCTGCCCATCCGCCAGCTCCAGATTCAAAGTCTTCATTATAAGGATAAGTTGTTATTGGTGTTGCTGTTGTTGTAAAAACAACAGGACCTACCCAAGAACTATAGCCATTAGCAATACAATTGGCTCTCACGTATACTTCGTATGCTGTTTGTTCAGTTAAACCAGTTGCATTATATGTGTTGGTTGCAATTGCGGTGCCAGAAGCTGGCTCTCCTAAACCTGCATCTTGTATAACGTATTCCCAATCGGTTTCTGTATCACCTGCAGTCCAACTAATTGTTGCTTCTGTGTCTGTAAAACTATCAATTGTAAGGCCTGTGATAGGAAGACATGAAGGAATAGCTTCTACAGTGATATCATCTATATATAAATACCATCCATCTAAACCACTAGGTGGTATATGGAAAGCAATAAATACATCACCAGAATAAGTACTTAAATCTACAATAATTTCTTGATAAGCAGTGTTACTATAGGATGCATTTGCTAAAATTGTATTTGTAAAATCGGCTGGTGCAGATCCTGTTGTAGATAATAGTACTGTAAAGTCATTTGGTTCTCCAGAAGAACGTACACGTTGTTGAAATCTAAGTCTTTCGTTTCCAGTAAGGGTTAATTGAGGTGAAACTAAATAATCATCGTTAGAACCTCCATTATTGTCAGTGTAAATTGAAAAGGATTGTGATCCTGAGTTAGCATAAGTAGAACTTGTATTAACGGTCCAAGTATCAAAATCGGAGTTGTTATTAATGACCTCCCAACAGTTTATAGTAGTACTAGTGCTTTCTACATCTTCTGTCCATGGTAAAGAAGATATTATATCACATGCTGTAGTCAAATTGATTGGGCCAACCCATTCGCTATAGCCATCACTATTACTCGTGCAATCGGCTCTTACATAAACATCGTAAGTTGTATTGCCTGTTAAGCTAGAGAATGTATGTGGATTCGTAGTAGTGCTAGTGCCTGAATCTACAGCTGTTGGTGCTGCTGTACCTTCTGCTTGTATTATAACCTCCCAGTTGGTTTCTGTGTCCCCTAGAGTCCAGCTTACTTGAGCCGTTGTATTTGTTACACTATCAACTATGATGTCTGAAACTTTTGGACAAGGTGGTATTATCTCCCAAGTAATATCGTCTAAATATACATTCGTATAGGTAGAGGTCGATAATCGTCTAATTCCAATGTAGGAATCTGTACCAGAGTAAGCTTCAAATGAAATTTCATATTCAGTAAAGGTGGTGTTAATATCTACCGTACTTAAAACAGTAAATGTAGAACCATCTGTAGGGTCTGATAAGGTACCAATTTCAAGATCTTGAGTAGCTGTCGTGTTACGTGCAAAAAAGCGAAGTTGATGTGTCCCATCGCCTAAATTTGATAAGTTAGGTGATACTAACATAATATTTGCTTCTGGTACAGCTGTATACCCACTATATAATTGAACACCATTAGGAAGCGAATTGTCTGCCGATGTACTGGTTCGAATATAAGCTGATGTAGGTGCACCATTATCTAAAATACTAGACCAGCAGTTTGGCAAGTCTGGAGCTGTAACTGTATCAAAGTTTTCGGTAAAGTCAGTTAATGGAGTACAAGCTGTTGTGAAATTTAGGGGACCTACCCAATCACTATAGCCATTACCAAGACAATTTGCTCTTACATAGACTTCGTAAGCTGTTTGTGCTATTAAACCTGATTCTGTATGCGGGTTTGTTGTCGTTGCTGTACCAGAAACAGGAGCTCCAGTTCCTGCTGCTTGTACTACATACTCCCAATTCGTTTCAGAATCTCCAGCGGTCCAACTAAATGTAGCTTGAGTATCGGTAAAGCTATCTATAGATAAAGCTGTTACATCTGGACAAGCTGGTTGAAATATGTTTACACTGTCAAAAGCAACACCTTCGTTGTTAGTGCTACTGTCAGAATCAAAAGCTAATCTTAAGAATACGCTACTTTGCCCTCCAAGACCTGTTAGGTTGTGTTTGGCAACAACCCAACCGCCAGATCCATTAGCACCTGTACCGGTCCAACCAATATTGTCATTGTACCAGTTATTAGGGTCGCCATTGGCTCCCACTGTTTGCCATGTACTTCCGTTATCTATTGAAGATTGAAGTAGCATTCCATCTGAACCATCTTCAGCACTCCACCAAATACTAAACTCAATAGCTGGTGCTACTATACTTGAGAAGTTTAGAGGAGGACTAATTACGTATGATTCTTCATTACTATTATGATTACCTGTTAAGTTAGTTACCCAAGCAAGGGCTCCTGTATCTGCAACGTTAATTATTGTTGCAGCAGGGTTTCCTAATTGCCATGAACCATTGGTTGTATTATCCAAAGACCAGCCTGCAGCTCCTCCTTCAAAATTTTCAGTATAAGGAAATGCCGTTATAGCTGCTGCTGTTGTTGTAAAAGTTATAGGTCCAACCCAATTACTATAGCCATTACTTGCGCTACTACAGTCGGCTCTCACATATACCTCGTAAGCTGTAGATACAGCTAAACCAGTTGCTGTATGCGGGTTTGTTGTAGTACCTGTACCAGAAGCAGGAACACCTGTGCCATTTGGCTGTACTGCAATTTCCCAATCTGTTTCTGTGCCCTCAGCTGTCCAACTAATAGTTGCTGTAGTATCAGTCACTGCATCTAATGTTAAACCAGTAAGATCTGGACAAGCAGGTGGTGTAGTGAAATCTATTGGGCCTGCCCAAGCACTATAACCATCACCAAGACAATTTGCTCTTACATAAACTTCATAAGCCGTTTGTTCTGTTAGTCCAGTTGCGGTATGAGGATTACTAGTTGTGGCTGTACCAGAAACTGGAGTGCCAGTTCCATCAGGTTGTACTGCGATTTCCCAATTTGTTTCTGTTCCATTAACGCTCCAACTTATTTCTGCTGTGTCATAAGTAAAACTATCTATAGTTAAACCGCTAACATTAAGGCAAGCAGGTGGAATGCCATCAATGTAATTAAACTGGATATTAGGTTTATGACCGCCAATTTCATCAGTAACAAAGCCGCAAGCAGTTCCTCCGTCGTCTCTATATGATCTAGAGCCGTTAGGTATACTAACTCCTCTAACTTGACCAAAAGGTGAGGAATATGTGTTTTGACCATCAGAACATACTTCAACTAATATGTTATCTGTGCCATTCCAAACAAAATTAGTGTCAAATGGTATCATATCAAAAACACCTTCAGCAGTAACGGAAGGATTGTAATCAAAAGCGTTTTTAACCACAGTAGTTACGGAGGTATCGTGATTAGCAGAATTAGTTGCTGTTGTATGTCCCATTTTTATGGTGTAACCTAATAAATTACCACCACCATAGTCGCCAGAAATAGACCATCCTAATGCTGTTATTTCATCATTTGGAGTTAGTATAGTGCTTAGCTCAGCAGCTGTGTAAACTACTTGGTATTTAAATGCATTGTAATAGCCATGAATTGGGTCTGCAGTTGTAGATCCTGTACTCGTAGTTCCAGTGCCAATAGTAATATTGTTAACAGGAGTACTATATGCAGTAACATCAAAATCGTCAATGATAAGATGTCCAGCTTGGCTATCATTCAGAATTCTAATAGTTAAATTAGAACTAGCATCATTTAAAGTGTATGAAAATAGTGTGTAAGTTGTGCCTGAATAAGCTTGTGTTGTTTGCGTGGTATAAGTAATGCCATCAGTTGAGGTTTGTAATTCAAAAGTCCCGCCTCCAGTATTTAATTCTCTGTAGTAGAATGTGACAACACCAGCCCCTGTTGTAAGTGTAGGAGTTGTTAAACTGGCACCAACTTCATCATCATTAATTCTTGCTGCCGAACCTGTTGCTCCACGAGAATTACCAGAGTCTTCAGGGTAAACTTGAACCGAAGTCCATGTTCCACTAGTTAAGGTTTGAGATCCTGTATGATAACCTGCGGTTAATCCAGTATCAAAATTTTCGGTGATTTGCCCGAATCCAAAGTTTCCTATTATTAGGAATACTAAAAATGCGTAAAAATTTTTCATAGAAAGAATTAATTATAGTTAAAGCACAAATTTGGTATCTATAGCGAATTATAGTTAAAACTAAATAACTCACAAATAAATACACGTTGTCGTTAAATAACGTTGTTTGTCGTTGGTTTATAAAAATTCAGGCTAAGTGTGTAAGAATGAGGGGAGTCAAATATACTAAAACTTAGTATTCATTTAATAATTTTATTTTAACAAATAGTTAACGCTTGTTTAAATTTTGTGATTTTAAAGAGTGTTTGTTTTTGCTATAGCATTGATTTTAAGTCTTTTGCCATGTTTTTTTTAGGTTTGTGAAAATATTTTATTTGTAGTCTTTTTTTTATAAAGAGTTAAAATTTAGAAACTTGTTGTTTTTAATTAAAATAATACTTCTGCTTTTAAGTCTTTATTGTCTTTGGTTCAGATTTTTAAAATTCAATAAAAAAAAGCGCATTATAATAATGTATGCGTTTAGTCATTAATAGTATTAGAACTGTTTTATTGTGGTTTAAAAGATAATTTTTATTGAGTTATTTGTTTTTCAAAGTTTTTAGGTGATTTTCCTACATAAATGTCTGTAGTAAGATTTTTGTTATTTCTATATCATTGCTAGAGACTTGTTGTAGCATGCTATTTTATTATGTTTGCTGCTTCTAAATTAGAGGTGTCAATACTATAAATTTCTAGTGAGATATATTAAAGGTAATAAAGGAGGGGTTTCTTAATAACATTGACGCGATTATCGATTATGCCTGATTGGCAAATGGTTTGTTATAAAAGCCTAATTCTTATAGTTTTATTGTCTTTTTAAAATATATACTAAAGAGAGATGTTAAAGGTGTGTTTAAATGGAATTAAAAGTTATAATTATGATGAAATTTTAGTTGTAAGAATGAGTAATTGAGTATTTTTGCGTAATTTAAAAATAAAAGAAAGAAGTTTTAAAAGTAAATGTTGTTATTAGATGCGTAGATGTATTTATTTTTGTTACAGAGTTACGGTATGTGCTATTGTGAAATTTAAAAAACATTAATATTGAAATTCAGTAAACGACATTTAGCTAAAACAATTACTTGGCGTATTATAGGGACCTTGGATACCATGCTGTTGTCTTGGTTTATATCTGGTGATTTTTCTATAGGCATGCAAATGGGGCTTTATGAAATGGTCACTAAAATGGTATTGTATTATTTGCATGAAAGAGTTTGGTTTAAGTCAACTATAAAGTCGTCTAATAAACGCCATATATTAAAAACGTTCTCTTGGCGTGGAGTAGGTACTTTAGATACTATTATTTTAGGTTGGGTAATTTCAGGGAATCCTCTAACGGGGCTCAAGATAGGTGGTGCAGAGGTGGTTACGAAAATGTTGTTGTATTTTGGTCATGAGAAATTATGGTACCGAATTAATTTTGGTTTGGATCAAAGGAATAAAAGAAAACAGGTGAAAAACGTTAATGAATTATGAGCTTAAATACGGTTAGACATGATTATAAAATCACAAAAAAAGATCGTGAAAATTTAAATGGGCATCGCTCTTTATTATTATGGTTTACAGGGTTGTCAGGTTCTGGTAAATCTACTTTAGCTAATTTAGTAGAGATGGAGCTTCATAAAAAGGGGGTTTCAACGTTTGTTTTAGATGGTGATAATGTTAGGCAAGGCATTAATAAAGATTTAAGTTTTGCGCCAGAAGATCGTACCGAAAATATTAGACGAATAGCCGAAATTGGTCATTTAATGGTTGAGGCAGGTGTGGTAACTTTGGCCGCTTTTGTATCGCCTTATATTGAAGACCGAGAGAATATAAAAAACATTGTAGGAGTAGATAATTTTATTGAAATATACATTAATACTTCATTAAAGGAGTGCGAGCGAAGAGATGTCAAGGGCTTGTATAAAAAAGCACGAGCAGGAGAAATTAAAAATATGACAGGTATTTCAGCGCCTTATGAGGCCCCTACTAACCCAGACATAGAAATTGTAACAGATAATCAAGATGTAGAAACATCTGTTCAAACCATTTTAGACTTTATTATTCAAAAAATAAAATAAAAAGCATGAGTAATTACGTAATTAATCATTTAAAAGAATTAGAATCAGAAGCTATTTTTGTGATTAGAGAGATTGCAGCGCAATTTGAAAATCCAGCATTATTATTTTCTGGTGGTAAAGATTCTATTTTACTAACACATTTAGCTAAAAAAGCATTTTTTCCAGCAAAAATACCTTTTCCTTTAATACATATTGATACAGGGCATAATTTTCCTGAAACAATAGCTTTTCGCGATGCTTTGGTTGAAAAATTAGGAGTAAGACTCATTGTAGGGTCAGTACAAGAGGCAATAGATAAAGGTAGAGCTAAAGAAGAGACAGGTGCAGATGCATCTCGTAATTCACTTCAAATAGTATCTCTTTTAGATACACTTGAAGCTCATAAAGTAGATGCAGCAATGGGTGGTGCAAGACGCGATGAAGAAAAAGCACGTGCTAAAGAACGTTTCTTTTCTCATAGAGATGAATTTGGACAATGGGACCCTAAAAACCAAAGACCAGAGTTATGGAATCTATTTAATGGTCGAAAAAATTACGGAGAGCATTTTAGAGTGTTTCCTATTTCTAATTGGACAGAAATGGATGTATGGGAATATATTAAATTAGAGAATATTGATTTGCCATCGCTTTATTTTTCGCACCAACGCGATTGTGTGGTTAGGGATGGTGTGATATTAGCAAATTCAGAATTTATTAAGTTAAAGGAAAATGAAGAAGTGGTGAATATGACCATTCGTTACCGTACTTGTGGCGATATGCCAATTACTGGAGCTGTAGAATCTGAAGCAGATAATTTAGATAAGATTATTGAAGAAATTGCAACAACTAGAACGACAGAGCGTGGTGGACGTGCAGATGATAAACGTGCAGAAACAGCCATGGAAGATCGTAAAAAACAAGGGTACTTTTAATAGAAAATAGGTTTTAATTGTGACTATTGTCCCCTTGAGGATTACTGAGAAACAAAATGTGTTTTTGTTTTGAAAGTACCGAGCCTAGCTCTTAGGGGCGTTTTAAAAAGGGTTGTAAAAATATCAACTATAAATAGTGACGATTAGTATAAAATAATAAAAGAGAATAAATACATGGATTATCAAGATATAGAATTATTACGTTTTACAACAGCAGGAAGTGTAGATGATGGAAAAAGTACACTAATTGGACGTTTATTGTACGATAGTAAATCAATATTTCAAGACCAATTAGATGCTGTAGAGGAGTCTAGTAAATCTAAGGGTTTTGATTATGTAGATTTGTCATTACTTACAGATGGTTTAAAATCGGAACGTGAGCAGGGTATTACAATTGATGTGGCATATCGTTATTTTGCAACACCTAAACGTAAATTTATCATTGCAGATACACCTGGTCATATACAATATACTCGTAATATGGTTACGGGTGCGTCTACTGCAAACTTAGCCATTATTCTTATAGATGCACGAAAAGGGATGTTGGAACAAACGCATAGACATGCCTTTATTGCGTCATTGTTACGTATTCCTCATGCTATTGTATGTATTAATAAAATGGACTTGGTTGATTATAGTGAGGAAACGTACAATAATATTGTTTCAGATTTTAAATCTTTTTCTTCTAAATTAGGAATTAAGGATATTCAATTTATTCCTATTTCGGCTTTAAATGGAGATAATGTCGTTAATCGCTCTAAAAATATGGATTGGTATCAAGGAAGTACATTAATGTATCATTTAGAAACGGTTCATATTTCTAGTGATCATAACCTTGTAGATTGTCGTTTTCCTATTCAATCGGTAATTCGTCCTCATACTTTAGAAAATCAAGATTATAGAGGTTTTGCAGGTCGTATTGATGGTGGGGTTTTTAAACCTGGTGACAAAGTGAAATCATTACCTTCTGGTTTTGTGTCAACCATAAAAACAATAGAGCTGAATGGAGAACAAATTTCGGAAGCATTTGCTCCGATGTCTGTAACTATGACTCTAGAAGACGAAATAGATAACAGTCGTGGGGATATGATTGTGCGTGAAAACAATGTTCCAGAAATAGGGCAAGATATAGAGGTGTTAGTGACTTGGATGAGTACAACTCCCATACATGCACGTACCAAGGTTGTAATTAAACATACTACCAATGAATCTATTGGTATGGTAAAAGAGTTAAAATATAAAATCGATATCAATACATTACATCGCATTGAAAATATAGATAAAGTAGAAATGAACGAAATTGCTCGTTTGTCTATTAGAACAGCTAAACCAATGTTTTATGATGCGTATAAAAAGAATCGTCAAACAGGTAGTATTATTCTTATTGACGAACAAACTAATGAGACCATTGGCGCTGGGATGATTATTTAGTGGTGATGCAGTGAAATAGTAATATGGTGATGTGGTGATAGGGAGAATCTTTATCTTGTAATTTAAATGTTTTAATTATGACGCATAAAGATTTAGAAGTTTATAAATTAAGTTTAAATTTAGTAGAGGATATTTATAAACTTACCGAGGATTTTCCTTCGTCTGAAAATTTTGGATTGACTTCTCAACTTAGAAGAGCTGCAGTTTCGTTGCCTTCAAATATAGCTGAGGGTTCAAGTAGAGGTTCTACAAAGGACTTTATTCGATTTTTAAATATAGCATCAGGATCATTATCAGAAATAGAAACACAGTTAGTAATAGCAGAACGAATAGGGTATATAACATTTGATGGTGCATTACAAAATAACATCATTACAGTTAGAAAAATGTTATACCGTTTAAAACAAGGTTTAACCAAGAAACTAAGTAAGTAAAATGAATAATAAAAGCTCCAATCTAACGAATCACCGAATCACCGAATCACCGCCTCACCGCCTCACCGAATTACTGCATCACAGCATCACCGCAGCCCTAGAAGCTGGCAAAGCAATTCTCGACATCTATCATTCTGATGATTTTGAGGTGGAGCTAAAGGGGGACGATTCTCCTTTGACCAAAGCCGATATCGCTTCTCACAATGTGATTATGTCACATTTGAAAGCAACACATATTCCTGTGTTATCCGAAGAAGGTAAATCTATACCTTATGAAGATCGTAAAGACTGGAGCCAACTATGGATTGTAGATCCTATAGATGGGACTAAAGAATTTATTAAGCGTAACGGTGAATTTACGGTAAATATTGCACTTGTAGAAAATCAGAAAACCATAGTTGGTGTTATTTATGTACCAGTACTAGGTGACCTTTATTTTTCAACTAGCGAAATCGGGGCGTATAAAGTGTCTGTAAATCTCGAAGATTATGATGTTTCTGCTTTAATCGGTCAAGGAAATAAGTTGCCATTAGAAAGAGAAGATAAAACGTTTACAATTGTGGCAAGTCGTTCGCACATGTCACCAGAAACTGAAACTTATGTTTCTGAGATGCGAGAAAAGTATGGTGATGTTAACCTGATTTCTAAAGGAAGTTCGTTAAAACTATGTATGGTGGCAGAAGGACAAGCAGACTGCTATCCAAGATTTGCACCCACTATGGAATGGGATACAGCTGCAGGACAGGCCATTTGTGAGCATGCAGGCTTCGAGGTTATAGATTGGAGTACGAAAGAGCGGATGTTGTATAACAGAGCGGAGCTTTTGAATAGTTGGTTTTTGGTGAAGAAATAATTTTGATACACAAGGCTATTGTGCTCGACTTGGTGTTGTAACCTTTTTGTTTTGTGCTATTTAATGATGTTACTCGCATTTTAAAAGTATGAAAGAAATAGAGTTGTAAATAGTTTGTTTATCCCTAGATGACCAATCATATTTGCAATATATTTGTCGAAAATTTTACTTCTTATTCAGTGTTTTAAAATTTCAGATGCTCAAGTGGCGAATTTTATAAGTTTAATGGATAAGTAAGAGTAAGGCTTTGAAAGTTAGTTGTATAAATAAAATTTAGAATTGTAATATTGGAAAAAACAATTATTTATATTGTGTCGGATAGTAGATCTGGTTCTACTTTATTGGAAAATATTTTATCGAAATCAGAAGACGCTTTATCTGTTGGCGAATTGCATCATCTTGATAGTCATTATAATAAAGGTCAGTGGGGGAAGACTTGGGGCTGGAAATGTTCTTGTGGTAGTAGTTTGAAAAAATGTGTTTTTTGGAATAAGGTCTTTGCAAACTTAAAATTAAGTGGAGTAAATGGCATTTCAACAACCACAGTTGATTATCAGAAATTTTATTGGAAATATTTACCAAAATTAGCATCTAATTTTGACACAAAAGAAAACGCAAAGTCTTTAGGAATTTTAGATCATGTTTATAACTCAATTTTTGATATTTCAGAGAAGAAAGTAATAATAGATTCGTCTAAAAATCCATTACAAGGATTGGCAATTTATGAAAAACTTCATTACGATGTCAAAGTTATTTACTTGAAACGCGATTTGAGATCTTTAGTACTATCAAAAATTAAATGGCATAAAAAATTTAGTGGAAAAAAAGCTAATATATACAAAGTCCTAATTGCTTGTGTCTTTTTTAGATTACGTTGTTTGGATTGTCTGAATAAAATTGAAGATAAAGATAAAATAGTTATTACTTATGAAGATTTATCATCAAATCCACAAAACACTATAGGTTTAATTTTGGATAAATTTGAACAACAAAAATTTGAGGTGCCAAAGTTTATGTCTTTTGGAAATGATGACCATACAATTGGAGGGTCGCCAAATAGATTTGATACAAGAGAAATAAAATATGACGATGCATGGAAATCAAAAATTGTTAAAAGACCTTTGTTTAATAATATTGCTAATTTATTTAATAGGATTTAACAATTAATGAATACTATCTCAGATAAATTAAAAAAATCAGGTTTTTGGCAATCAGTAGAGGTCATAACTTTAATAATCACACGCTTTGTGTTTTTTGCAATAATGGCAAGGTTGTTAAGCAAGGAGGATTTTGGTTTAATGGCTATAGCAAGTGGCTTTATAGCCGTTGGTAGTATTTTTGCAGAAAGTGGTATGGGATCTGCCTTAATTCAACGAAAGAATATTTCTGCGCGACATATAAATGCTGCTTTTCAAGGCAGTTTTTTATTCGGTTTTATCTTTTTTGTATTGATGTTAGCTTTTGCACCACTTGCTTCAAGATTTTTTGAAGAACCTGAGCTAATCTTATTAATTAGAGTTATTGGAATAAACTTAATTGCGTTATCTATAAGTAGTGTCGCGATAGGTGTTTTACATAGGAATTTTCAATTTAAAGAAGCGTCGATCGTTACAATAGCTTCATGTATTATCAGTTATTCCGTTGGTGTGTATTTAGGAACTGAAAACTACGGTGTTTGGTCGTTAGTTATTGCTACTTTACTTTTTACAATGTTTAAGTCTGTCGGTTTTTTTTATTTTGCTAAAGTGAAACTACTTTTTGAATTTAATTATAAGGAATGGAAAGATTTATTTTCTTTTGGTTCAGGTATGATTTTACTTAAAACAACTAGCTTTTTAAGTAGTAGCGGTTTAAATTTGTTTTTAGGTAAAATTTTATCACCTACATTATTAGGTGTTTTTGATAGAGCTTCATATATTAAGACAATACCAAGTGTATACTTTGGTAATATATTAGATAAAATAATGTTTCCTGCAATGTCTGAAATTCAGGATGAAGAAGAGAAGTTATCCAAAATATTTGAATTTGGTATAGGCTTAAGTAATTCTGTACTAATGCCATTAACTGTTTTTTTAGTGTTTTTTTCAAATGAGGTTGTGCAAATTTTACTTGGTAATCAATGGAATGAAACAGTCTTATTACTTCAAATAATGTTTTGTGTGATTCCCTTCAGTATTTCTGGTAGAATGGCAGATTCTGTAATAAGATCTAAGGGGTTAATTTACTCTAATGTAAAAAGAAAACTTATTTATGTCTGTTTTTTACTAATAACAGTTACTACAAGTGCTAAATTTTACGGGTTGATTGGAGCGGCTATAGCAGTTACAGTTAGCTATATGTTTAATTATATTTTAGTAGTGATTTTAGTGAAAAGAATTTTTAATAAAACATTTCAGGAATTATTTTTGAAACCCATGATTCCAGCGATTAAGCTTAGTATAGTTTTAGCCGTAATTGTTATCGTTTTTAAAAGTCTTTTTAATATATGGGGCGGAAGTGATTTATTGTGTTTTATTATATCCATAGTATTTTTATCTGGATTACTTCTATTTTTAGCTTATAAATATCCAAGTTATTTGGGTGAATATAATAGGGTTACAATTGAAAAAGTTTTAAAGAAAAAACATAAATCAAATTAATAGATATATAAATTGAAGCAGTTTTATTATAAATTTATAACGAGGATAAACATTATTAAGAAGGATCTAAAGGATAAATTTCCAATAGGTTTTACTAAAAAGATTGGACTTTGGAAAAAAGGGTTTTTAGCTGAAAAATATACGCTTTATCAACTCGATAAAAATAATTATAAAGATTATTTAAGTGATTATCATGCGGCTATGGCAAGATGGATTAATGAACCATTCAATGAGTTGTTAACTAATAAGTTAATCTTTTCTGAGTATGTTGGTAAATATATTCAAGTGCCAAAAACCTTTGGTATTATAGTAAGTGGACAGTTTTATTCTAACGATAGCAGATCAATTGAAGATCTTATTAATCAATTTGAAATTTTTGTTGTAAAAACCATCTCTGGTGGTGGAGGTAAAGGAGTATATATTATTAAAAAAGAAAATGATAATCAGTTTTTAGTTAACAATACTAAAACATACAGTTCGAAGGAATTACTCTCTTTTTTTAAAACCTTAAACAATTATATTTTTACTGATTATATAGAACCAAGTGAATTTTCAAAATCACTTAATGCCACCTCGGTAAATACCATGCGTATTATAACACTAATTGATCCAGAAACAAATAAAGCATTTATAGCAAGAGCAGTTCAACGTATAGGAGTAGCAGCATCTGCACCACAAGATAATTTTACAAAAGGAGGTTTAAGTGCTTCAATTAATCTTGAAACTGGGCAATTAAGTGACTGTACAAGGCATCCTAAAGCTAAAGAACATAAGAGATATACGCATCATCCAGATACTAATGTGAAAATAGAAGGAACAGTTATTCCAGATTGGTCTTCAATAAAAACAGAGATATTAGATGCTGCTAATAGTTTGCCAATGCTAAAATGTGTTGGATGGGATTTTGTACTAAGCACTAAAGGTTTAGTCGCTATTGAAGGTAATCATCATCCAGATCCAGATGTTTTGCAAGGGCATGAGCCGTTATTGACAGACGAGCGAATAAAAGCATTTTACAAATTTCATAAAATCTTATAATTTATGTGTGGCTTTACAGGCTTTATTAATTTACATAATCAACCATTAAAGAGTCATGTGTTAAAACAGATGACAGATATACAGGTACATAGAGGACCTGATGATCAAGGTATGGTTGGTTTTTCGTTGTTCAAGGATCAAAAAATTAATGTAATTGATAACGAAACGGCAGAGTTTAGTCATCTACATGCAGGTATTGGCTTTAATAGACTATCTATTTTAGACCTTTCTAAAAAAGGCCATCAACCAATGATTTCTGGTTGCGGTAATTATATTTTAGCATATAACGGAGAGACCTATAATGCATTATCATTTAGAGATGAATTAATAGCTAAAGGGCATCCAATTCAAAGTCATACAGATACTGAAGTGATTCTTTATTTGTATATAGAATATGGTTTAGACAAAACCTTAGAGTTACTCAATGGTATGTTTGCTTTTATTATTGTTGATTTAAAGCTGCAAAAAAGTTTTATAGTTAGAGACCAATTGGGTATTAAGCCAATGTATATCTATAAAACGCCAAATGTTTTAATGTTTTCATCTGAAATAAAATCATTTACTAAACATCCAGATTTTAAGGCTGAACTTAATTCTAATCATCTCGATGAATATCTATTGTTTAGATATTGTGCTTATGATAGGACACTTTATAAAGATGTGAAGCAAGTGCCTCCAGGACATTATTACGAAATTACAGAAAATAATATAGAGGTCAAGGAGTATTGGTCTTATTCAATGGTTAATAAAGAAAATCTCATAAACCCCAAAGATGCTTTACAACAATTGGACGAAACATTTAAAGAGAGTATTAAATCGCAGTTAATGAGCGATGTTCTTGTGGGCTGTCAATTATCTGGTGGTATTGATTCTTCATTGGTAACGACTTATGCACGTGAGTTTTTTAACGCCAATATGGATACGTTTTCTATTGTCTTTTCAGATGAAAAATATTCCGAAGAAGAGTTTATTACTTACGTAACAAATCATACCAATTCAGATTCACATAGATATCAATATTCTAACGAATACGCTTTTGAGAATTTTTTCAAGGCTACTTGGCACTTAGATCAGCCTATTAGTATACCTAATACTTTAGGTATAAAGCGTCTTGCGGAACGCGCTAGAGAAAATGTTACAGTGCTTTTAAGTGGTGAAGGAGCAGACGAATTATTTGGAGGGTATTCAAGATATCACAATTTATCTTGTAGATTAAATATGAACCTTAAAGGCTATTCTAATTTACCTGTTATTGGAAATAGAATTAAGAGTAAGTACAATTTAAAGCAAACACTAGAGGACTTTTTTATAATGAGTAGTTCTGCTTTAAGTATAAATGATTTTAAGAAATTTAGTGTCACTAACGATATAGAAACGGTTGTCAAACAAAGAAAAGAGCTTTTTCCTTCTCATGGAGATGTCATAAAGCGAGCTTCTGTTTACGATTTAAAAACCTACATGGTAGATTTATTAAATAGACAGGATAAAATGACTATGGCACATTCTGTAGAGAATAGAGTGCCATTTTTAGATAAAAATATGGTAGAGTTAGTGATGAAGCTTCCAACGAAGTTATTGGTTAAGAAATGTCAAGATATAAGACATCTTAATAGGCCAAATAAATATACCAAGCATATTTTAAAAGAGCTTGCTGTAAAACGATTTAACAATGATTTTGTTTACAGAGAAAAAAGCGGTTTTCCGCTGCCTGTAGAGGATTTATTTTTAAAAACAAGAATGAATCAGCTTATAGAGGATCAACTATTGCCAGGTATAAAAAATAGAGGTGTTTTTGATTATAAAGAAGTCTCTAAAATTTGGAGTAATAAAAACAATTTTTCTAAAGGAGATTTAAAAAACTTATGGATGTTTTTTGCTTTTGAAACTTGGGCACAAACCTTTTTAGACGGTACATATAATGGTTAAACTTATTATTGGAGGAGATATCTGCGTGACTAAAAGAGACGAAAAGGCTTTTTTAGGAGGAGATGCTCAGCAATTATTTACCGATGTGTTACCAGAAATTCAAGCTGCTGATTTTGCGATTGCTAATCTTGAAACTCCTTTAATTAATGCGCAATCACCAATTAAAAAAAGTGGTGCTGTTTTTGGGAATTCTCCTAAAATGTTAAATGCTATAAAACAAAGTGGTATTACTTATTTAAATTTAGCAAATAACCACATCTTAGATCACGGTAAAAAAGGACTAAAAAGCACATTAGAAGCTCTGAAGGAAAATCAATTTGATTTTTCTGGAGCAGGTGAAACATTAAAAGATGCTTCGGAACCATTTAGAGCAACTATAAAAGGAAAAAATATAACTGTGCTTAGCTATGCTGAAAACGAATTTTCTATAGCAGAAAATGGTCAATCTGGTGCAAATCCAGTGGATGTTATAGATTTTGTAACAAGGATAAAAGCTCTTAAAGATTCAAGTGATTTTATAATTTTATTATATCATGGAGGTAAAGAAAATTACCATTTACCCTCACCAAAACAACAAAAATTATGTCGCTTTTTTGTAGATCAGGGGGTTGATATGGTGGTTTGCCAACACTCACATACGGCTGGAGTTTACGAAGCGTACAATAAAGGAAATATTTATTATGGCCAAGGCAATTTTGTGTTTGACCCTTACCCATTAAAAAGAGATTGGCTATACAAAGGGGTTTTAATTGAAGTTGTATTACATGAAGATAACTCAACAGATATACAATTGATCCCTTATATACATAAAAGCTTTTTTAAAGATGAAATTGGTGTAAGAAAAATGACAATAGAAGAAGCAAAACTTTTTATGAATCATATAGATGAAGCTTCTCAAAAGATGATTAAAAACCCTAATTATATTCAAGAAGAATGGCTTAAATTATCAAAGTCATTAGAGAATACCTATTTTAGTATTTTAAACGGTAATGGTAAAGTGATGCGTAAGTTAAATGAAAAATTATCTTGGTTAAAATTCATATACAAAAACGATAGAAAATTGGTGTTAAAGAATATTGTGACTTGCGAAACGCATCGAGAAATTGTTGAAACTATTTTAAAAGACAAGTAGTATGAAAGACAAATTCATTTTAGGCTTTAAGAAATTCGTTTATTACTATTTTAATGTCTTCAATTACAGAGGTAAAAAGGCTGTTGACTCCGTGATTGAAATCACCAAGAAAGAAGAGCGAACTTTTGAAAACTCAAAATATACTGTAGGAATAATAAAAGAGAAATGGCACCTTCATTATAATTATGTAAAAGCTTGTGAGGATTTAAAATTGTCTTACGTTATTATAGATTTTTTTTCGAAAGATTGGTTACAAAATTTAAAATCAAAATCTATAGATTTCTTAATCGCCAGACCTTCGGTTCAGTACACCCCTTGGAAAGACATGTTTGATAATCGTTTAAAGTTGTTAAATGATAGTTATGATATTCCTGTATTTCCAAATTATAATGAATTGTGGATATGGGAAAGCAAGTTAAGAACTCTAGATTGGTTAAAGGTTAATGATTTACCACACCCTTCATCTTATATTTTTTACGATAATAATGAACTTTTAGATTTTGCATCTACGTGTAAGTATCCAATTGTATACAAAGCAAGTAGTGGCTCTGGAGCATCAGGTGTTAAGATTTTAAAGAATTCATCAGAATTAAAAAGTGTAACTAAGAAAGTTTTTAATTCAGGTATTAGAAGTTACCGAAAGCATAAGTTAGATAAAGAACATGGTTTTGTGATTCTTCAAGATTATCTCAATGATGTTAAAGAATGGAGAATTATTAGAATTGGTGATTATTATTTTGGATTTGAGAAATTAAAAGAAGGCCAATTTCATAGCGGTTCTAAAAATTTTGGTTATGGAATGCCTCCAATTGAATGTTTAAATTTAGTTAAAGATATCACAGATAAATATAAAATTTATTATGCCGATATTGATGTGTTTGTTACGACAGATAATCAGTTGTTAGTTAATGAGGTACAGCCGTATTTTGGACAAAAAGGCGATAGGGAGTTATTGCAAATTAATAATGAGTCTGGACGATTGTATTACGATACAAATAATCATGAGTGGGTTTTTGAAAAGGGTAAGTTTTGCAAAAATAATTTGTGTAATTTAAGACTTTTGGAAATGATTAAAACAATTGACAATTGAAATTATTAATACTTCTAATTAAATGGGGCTTTCCAATCCTTTTAATTTCAGACCTTAGTTCTGAGTTATTAGAGAGTGAATTCATTCTAAATATTTCTAGAGTTTTAAGAACACTAATTTTGATACTGCTTATTAAGGAGAACATAGCGAATTATCGCATAATAAAAAAGTTTATTTTTTTTAAATTCTTAAGTTTCTTTTTAATAGTTCTGTTTTTGTACTTATTTACAGATCAAGATTTTGCAGAGGGATTTTGGGTGTATTCTAAAATTTTATATTGGGTGTTAGGTGTTAATATTCTATTTGCATATGGTTACCGAGGAGTTTTCAAAGAAGAAGATTTTTTGATAGTACTTAAAAGGGTTATATTAATTGCGTTTATTTTTACAGTTCTATTCTTTTTAACGGGATATATTAAGGAGGATTATAACATTGCTGCTTATTTAGTACTTTTTATGTACCCTCTTCTATTGTATAATAGTGATGCTTTCAAGTTTAACAAGTTTTTTATAATTCTATCCGCATTTTCTATATTTATAACCTTAAAAAGAGGAGCTATATTGGCTTTTACAGTTAGTAGTCTTGTTTATTATTTTGGGTATTTAAAATCAAACTTTAGTATAAAAAAATTAGTGTCTGGTTTTATAATTATTACGTCAATTTCATTAATAGGATTAACATCCCTTGAATTTGAAGATTCAAACGTAGAAGAACGTTTTAATGAAAATCAATTCGACCCTAATAATGAAAAAGCAGGTTCAGGTAGAGTAGGTCTATATATGGACTTATATGACGGATGGTATTATTCAGATAACCTAATTTTTGGATTTGGAAATCAAGAAGATTCAAGAAGAATTGTAGGTCGAAGAACACATGCACATAGTGATATTTTTGGATTTCTATATAATTATGGATTAGTAGGTATTACGCTTATATTATTACTATATATAAAAATTATTAAATTTTACTTCTATTATAGGAAATACGATAAAGAGAATTCTGCTATAATTATTTCTTTATTTTTTATTTTAGTCTTAGTTAATTTTTATTCGGGCTTATTTAGAACAACGAATGTCGTTTACTTCTTTTCAATTCTACCATATTTGCAACTAAAAGTATTATATAAACAAAAACAACAACAAGTAATGGCATGGCAGAAAAAATAGTAATATGTTCTAAAGATTTAGAAGCCAAAGGTGGTGTTGCAAATTTTTATAGAGAATTAAATGAAGTATGGAATTATCAGAGCCATCAATTGGTGTATTTTAATATTGGTTCACATAGCTCAGATTATGTCCATCGTGAGAAAAGATATTTCGGTTATTTAACGGATAGTATAAGACAATATAGAGAGTTTTATAGGTTCTTAAAAAGAGAAAAGCCCAATAAGGTTGTTGTTAATCCATCTTTAATCCCTATTGCGATTATTAGAGATGGAATTTATGTATTAATAAGTAAGTATTTGAAAATAAAGTCTATAACTTTTGTTAGAGGTTGGCGCGAAGGCTTTTTTAATAGACGATTTTTATCATATTTTTTTAAAAGTGTTTACAAGAATTCGTCAGAATTTATTGTATTAAGTAAAAAATTTAAAACAGAGTTAGAGAAACATTTTAAAGGACATAATGTTCATGTTGTTTATACAACTTACGATAACTCGCAACTACAAGAGAGGAAAACTAAAAGTTCTGATGAAATTATAAAGATGGTTTATATTTCTAGAATTAGTGAACTTAAAGGAATTATGGAATTATTAGAAGCCTTAAAGTTACTAGTTGCAAATAAATATACGTCGTTTTCAATGGATATATATGGACATTACAGGAGTTCTGAAATTGAAGAAAAAATAAATGATTTTCTTAGTCTAAATCCAGAGGTTAAGTCAAAGATTAATATTTTAGGTTTTATTGATAAAACAACTAAATATGAAGTGTTGTCTCAATCACATGTGTTTTTACTTCCTTCTTATATGGAAGGCTGTCCCAACGCTGTTATTGAAGCGACTGCGTCAGGTTGCTTTGTAATTGCAACCAATGTAGGGGCAATTCCAGAAATTGTTGAAGATGGATTTAATGCGTTTTTAGTAGCCCCAAAAAAAGTACTACAACTTAAAGATGCCATAGCATCATTTCTTGATAATAAATCTTTTTATCTAGAAAATTGTTCAGAAAGTAAGCTTAAAATAAAAGATAGATTTGAAATAAATGCTGTTAGAAATCAACTGTATAATATATTTGTAAATTAAGAGAGATGAAAAAAAATATCTATATAGTTAGTCAAACTGAGTCTGAATTAACTCAAAGAGGGAAAAGACATCCCGATTTGGCAAAATTACTAGCAGAAAAAAATTACAATGTAACCTATATTAGTTCTAATTTTTATCACGCTGATAAAATTTTCTTTTCTAATGCAGATCTAAAATCTGCTCAAGAGAGATTACCATACCGTTTAGAATTAATTTCAACTCGAGCATATAAAAGCAATTTTAGCTTTAATCGTGTATTATCAAACTTGATTTTTGCTTTCAAAGTTTATAAAAAACTAAAGAAAGAATTAAAGGAGAATAGTTTGATAATTATTCCTTCGAGACCTATTGAAATTTTGTACTACATTAGTAAGTTAAAACGGAAAAAAGACGTTGAAGTTATTGTAGATATCAGAGATGTGTGGCCAGATGCGTTTAAGATAAACAATAAGATAGTTAGTAAGATTTTTACAACTTATTGTAATTTCTTTTTAAATCGAAGTGTTTCTAAATTTGAAAAATTTTTACACGTTTCTCCTTCTTTTTTAAATTGGCTAAGCCGTTACAGCCCAAATTCAACATCAGATTTTATTCCCCTAGGATATAATCCAAATCGTTTTAATTGCGAAGTTGTAAAACCTAACATTATAGTTCCTCCTGTCAAAGTCGTTTATATTGGCCTTTTGCAATACCAGATTGATATTCTTCCTTATATTAAATCGATAGAGAATGATTTAAGATTTGAACTGTACTTATATGGAGATAATGGAGAAGGACAACGTTATGCTTCTGTATTTGATTACGTGAATACAAATGAAATTAAAAATGTATTTTTTAAAGGAAAACTGAATCAAGATGAAGTATGTATACATTTAAAAAAATGTGATATTGGTATTATCCCTATGATTACTTCTTCAATGCCAAATAAAATATTTGATTATTTAGCATGTGAATTGCCTATTTTTGCACTCGGAAAAAATGATTGTTCCGATTTTGTAAACAATAACAACATAGGCTGGTCTAGTTCATTTAATGTCAGTGAAATAAAAGCAGTAAATGATGTTGTTTTTAAAGGAATCAATTCAGATTATAATGTTAAAAAACAAGAAGTAATTTCGAATAGAGAGAAATATTCAAGAGAAATACTTTTTAAAAGAATAATTGAAGTAATAGAAAGATAATGCAACAACTAACACAAAAGCTAGGTTCTGGCGATATGATCATTCAAGACGTGCCTTACCCACAATTAGGAAAAGGAATGGTGATTGTTAAAAACCACTATTCCATAATTAGTGCAGGCACAGAAGGTTCTACAGTCGTAGCCGCTCGTAAAAGTTTAATTGGTAAAGCCAAAGAACGTCCGCAACAAGTAAAACAGGTTATTGATACCTTAAAAAAACAAGGACCAATTCAGACCTACAGAGCAGTGATGAAAAAACTTGATGCGTATTCGCCATTAGGGTATAGCTGTGCAGGTGAAGTCATTGAAGTAGGCGAAGGAGTAACCGAGTTTGAAGTGGGGGATAAAGTCGCTTGCGCAGGAGTAGGTTATGCCAACCATGCAGAAATTGTTTCTGTTCCCGTTAATCTTTGTGTAAAATTAAATCCAAGTACCAACTTAAAAGATGCTGCATATAATACCTTAGGTGCCATTTCAATGCAAGGTGTACGTCAAGCAGATATGCGCTTAGGTGAATCTTGTGTAGTTATTGGCTTGGGCTTATTAGGGCAATTAGCAGCACTAATATTAAAAGCCTCTGGTGTTACAGTTATCGGAATCGATGTATCGGAAGCAGCTGTTAAAAAAGCAGTGGATAATAATGTGGTCGATTTAGGTTTAACCAGAAATGCAGCAGGTGTAGAAGAGCAAATTCAAAATGCAACCAATGGTTATGGAGCAGATGCTGTAATTATTGCAGCAGCAACAGCGAGTTTAGATCCTATTAACTTTGCAGGTGCTATAGCACGTAAAAAAGGAAAAGTGGTGGTGTTAGGTGCTGTGCCAACTGGTTTTGAACGCGATCCATTCTGGTATCGTAAAGAGCTAGAATTAAAAATGGCCTGTTCTTATGGTCCTGGGCGTTATGATCTTAATTATGAAGAAAAAGGAATCGATTATCCTTTGCCTTATGTACGTTGGACAGAAAAACGAAACATGGAAGCCTTTCAAAATTTAATCGCTACCAAGAAAATAAATATCGATTACTTAACAACGCACGAGTTTGAGTTTGATAATGCAAAAGATGCCTTTGATTTAGTGGTTTCTAAAGCTGAGCCGTTTACAGGTATCGCTTTAAAATATAATATTGAAAAAACAGCCAATAAAACAAAGATTGCTACCTCTGAAACTGAGCAATTAGGAAAAATAAATATCTCATTTATAGGTGCTGGTAGTTATGCACAAGGTAATTTATTACCCAATATACCAGAAACTAATGATGTTGCTAGAGTAGGAGTATTGACGAATACAGGGACGACTTCTAAGCGTGTGGCCGAGAAATTTAAGTTTCAGTTTTGTGCCACTAATGAAGAAGATGTGTTAGATGACAAAACCAATACGGTTTTTGTAGCGACGCGTCACGATTCTCATGGCCCTTACGTTTTAAAAAGTCTAAAGGCGAATAAAAATGTATTTGTTGAAAAACCAATATGTTTATTAGAATCTGAATTAGAAGATATCATAGAAGCCCAATCTGAAGCTAAAAAAGCAGTTATGATTGGTTTTAATAGACGTTTTTCACCATTAACAGATAAGCTTAAAAAGGCCGTAGGTAATAATCCTATGACCATGTTATATAGAATTAATGCAGGTGCAATACCTGGTGACACTTGGATACAAGATTTAGAAATTGGAGGCGGTCGTGTTTTAGGTGAGGTATGTCACTTTATAGATTACTTAACCTATCTTAATGGAAGTCTTCCTGTTAAAGTGTCGGCTTCAGCATTACCTGATGCCAATAAATTAAATGATACGTTGAATATTTTAATTCAATTCGAAAATGGATCATCTGGAGTCGTGGCGTATTATGCTAACGGTTCTAAGTCTATGACTAAAGAATATGTTGAGGTATTTTCTGCCGGAATTTCAGCAACCTTAAATGACTTTAAAGAATTAAAAATTTACGGTAAAGGAAAACCTAAAAAAGATAAGATTTTTAATCAAAATAAAGGTCAGAAAGAAATGGTTGAAGCCTTTGTTAATGGATTATTAACCGATGGCAAAGCTCCAATTCCTTTTGAAGACATTGTAGCGGTTACCAAAGCGTCATTTAAAGTTTTAGAATCTGTAAAACGTGGAGGTGAGCAAGTTGAAATCTAATATAGCATCCAGTTTTAAAAAGCTAAAAAGCTATTGTGAAGCCGAAGATTTCAAAGGCTGGGATCCTTATGATGGCATGAACTCTAAGGTTTTTCAGGCCTTACCATTAAAGCATTGGGACTTAGCACGATTAGCTTGGATTCAAGGATTTAAGCGAAGTCCTATTAATTTTAGAAAGCTGCTTTTGGTGCCTAAAGAGCATAATACAAAAGGTTTGGCTTTATTTCTTTTAGGGTATTGTCGCTTATATAAGTTAGCTGAAAACGGAAATGAAGACTTTGGAACTAAAGACCAGATTTTACAGCGTATCAATGAACTTTCAGAATTACTATTAGGCTTAAGGTCTAAAGGCTATTCGGGGTCGGCTTGGGGTTATAATTTCGATTGGCAAGCGAGACGTTTGTTTTTGTTTAAGAAGTATACTCCAACGGTTGTCGCCACTTGTTTTTGTGTTGAAGCTTTACTAGAAAGTTACGAAATAACTAAGAATGAACATGTTTTAAAAGAAACGGTAACGGCTGCCGATTTTGTAGTAAAGGATTTATCGAGAACAAAACATGGCAGCGGAATCATTTTTTCATATAGTGTGCTAGATGGTAATAATACCGTGATTAACGCATCGTTATTAGGAGCTAAAATATTAAGCTATTCTTATAAGTATACCAAAAACCAAGAGCATGCTGATTTAGCAAAACAAGCGGTTATTGCAGCTTGCGATTTGCAAAGTGAAGATGGTTCCTGGATTTATGGTTTATTGCCCGTACAATCTTGGATCGATAGTTTTCATACAGGCTTTAATTTAGATGCTATTGAAACCTATCAACAAAATACAGGTGATCTAAGTTTTCAAATGTATTTAGATAAAGGATTAAAATACTATCTAGACAATTTCTTTGAAGGTGATGGGATGCCAAAATATTACCACGATAAAACATTTCCAATAGATATTCATTGTCCAGCACAAGTCATTGTAACCTTATCTAAGATGAAAGCTTTTCAACCTAATAAGGCTTTACTTTCTAAAGTGTTACATTGGACTATAGATAATATGCAACATAAAAAAGGCTACTTTTATTATCAATATAGACAAGGCATGAGTTCTAAAATATCCTATATGCGGTGGTCTAATGCCTTTATGTTTAACGCTATGGCGCATTACTTACTAGAAACAAAATCTAAATAATATGGAGGCTAAGTCCTTAAACGGAGTAATGACTTTTGCTCCAACATCCAGAAAAGAATTAATGCAATATGCCTTTGATAACCATAAAATTATGGTGGCTGTTAATGCAGAGAAAATTCTTCATGCTACAGACGAAAGTAGAGCGCTAATCAATAGAAATATGGGCTATCCAGATGGTATTGGAGCGGTTTGGGCTTTACAGAAAAAAGGAATAGATAAAGTAGTTAAGATTCCTGGGTGTGAACTATGGTTAGATGTTGTTGCTAATTATTATAAGACAAAATCGTTCTATCTAGTTGGTGGAAAACAAGAGGTCATTGATACAACAGTAGAAAAACTGAAGGCCCAATTTAACGGCATTACCATTTGTAACTATAGAAACGGCTATATTAAAACGGAAGCTGAAGAATTAGCTTTAATAGAAGATATTAAAAAGCATAATCCAGATGTTGTATTTGTGGCCATGGGGTCGCCAAAGCAAGAGTTGTTAATGGAACGTATTCAAAAAGAACATCAAGCCGTTTATCAGGGCTTAGGTGGAAGTTTTGATGTGTTTACAGGCAATGTAAAGCGTGCACCAGAATGGTGGGTAAAAAATAATATGGAGTGGACTTATAGATTAATAAGTCAGCCCTCTAGAATAAAAAGACAGATACATTTAGTCCGTTTTTTTGTTAATTTGCATTTAAATAGATATTAATTGGGGGCAATTTTATGTTTAAAACAGCTCTTAAAAAGTCTTTATTACTTAATAAATAGTTTTAATATTATCATAAAGTTAAGGAGGTTTTTAAGTGCTTATTATGCTGTAAATTGCCAAACTATATCACAGATGTTATAAGGAGCTCCTTCGGGTATGCGTCGGATATGCGTCGGGTGTGCGTCGGGTAAACCTCGGGTCAAGCAGATATAAAATCAATATTTAAAATTATTAGTAATAGAATAAATACCAAATTTGTAAAAAGTTAACCATGTACAAAATTACAATTATAGCAGGGGCTAGACCTAATTTCATGAAGATAGCACCAATAATCCATGCCATTCAAAAAGCAAAACAAGACCATGGAGATATGGATTATCGTTTAGTGCATACAGGTCAGCATTATGATAAAAATATGTCTGGTAGCTTTTTTGAGCAATTAGAAATTCCTGAGCCACATGTTAATCTAGAGTGCAGTGGTGGTACACAAGCAGAGCAAACGGCGGCAATTATGGTTAGTTTTGAAAAGGAATTAATGGCAAATCCTGCTGATTTGGTTCTTGTGGTTGGAGATGTAACCTCTACAATGGCTTGTGCATTGGTCGCTCAGAAATTACACACCAAAGTAGCACATGTCGAAGGTGGTATCCGTTCTGACGATTGGTCTATGCCTGAAGAAATTAATAGATTGGTAACCGATAGTATTACGAACTACTTTTTTACAACTTCAGAAACAGCGAATACAAACTTGAAGCAAAGTGGTGTAAAAGATAATCAGATATTTTTCGTAGGAAACACCATGATTGATACCTTGCTAAAGCAGCGTCCAAATTTTACAAAACCTAAAGTTTGGAACACATTAGGATTAGAAGAAGGGAATTACATCGTAATGACACTGCACAGACCGGCTAATGTAGATGAAGAGTCACAGCTAAAAGATATGATTGATGAAATTATAGCTAATACGCAAGACTTACCACTAGTTTTTCCTGTACACCCAAGAACAGCAAAAATTTTAGAACGTCTTAATATTAGTCATTCAAGATTACATACCGTAGAGCCATTAAGTTATTTAGAATTTAATTTTTTAGTAGAAAGAGCAAAAGCGGTCATCACGGATTCTGGAGGAATCACTGAAGAAGCTTCAATTATGCGAGTGCCTTGTCTAACATTGCGAGATAATACCGAACGGCCAGAAACGATTACCTTAGGGACTAATGAGTTGGTTGGAACGCATCCTGAAAAATTAAAGCCATATTTAGACACCTTATTTGCTGGTGAATGGAAAAAAGGGAATGAGATCCCATTATGGGATGGTAAAACGGCACATCGAATTGTGGAATGTTTAAAAAAGTTGAAATAATTTGACAATAATTCATTTAGATATATTTAAGCTTATTTAGTCTGAAATTTATGGTCTAAACAATAAAATTGTATCTTGCGCCTAGCTATTAATGGATTATAATAAAAGTACATCATCCTCTTATGATAAAAACACTACTAGATAATTTTAGTCCAAGTGATAATGCTGTTATTTGGTTAATAGCAGCGTTTATATTGGCTTTTATTATCGCTTATAGAACCTTTCCTACAATTTTATATGTTTCAAACGAAAAACACTTAATGGATGAACCAGATAGTAGAAGTTTACATTCCACTAAAACACCGACTTTAGGAGGTATTGGTATTTTTTTAGGGGTTATTGTTGTGATAACTATAGTAGGAGCTTTTCTGAATACTAAAGTTTTACTTTTAGTAATGGGGGGCTTAACAGTCTTGTTTTTTCTGGGCTTAAAAGATGATCTTACTGTTTTATCACCAGGTAAAAAATTAGTGGGGCAACTTTTTGTAGCGAGCTTACTTATTGTTTTTACAGATACTCGCATTATTGGCTTTTCAAGTATTTTAGATGTGTATACGTTACCATATTGGGTTTCTGTTGGGTTTACATTATTTGTATATATATTAATTATAAATGCCTATAATCTTATTGATGGTGTTGATGGATTAGCAGGTACCATAGCCTTAACAGCAAGTGCTATATTTGTATATCTTTTTGTTCATTCCCATGATTTAAGTTTGGCAACTATTGCTATTGCGCTTTGTGGGTCATTGTTAGCATTTCTTAGATTTAATTTCTCTTTAAGTAAAAAAATATTTATGGGAGATACAGGGTCAATGATTGTGGGGTTTTTATTAGCGTTTTTTACTATAAGTTTTATTAATATGGCTCAAGTAGATGAGGCTTCAGACTATTATAGAGCATCGCCAGCATTGGCTTTTGCTTTATTGTTTTACCCATTTATTGATACCTTACGTATTTTCTTTATCAGAATTGTGATTCATAAAACAAGTCCATTCAAGGCCGATAAAAACCATATTCACCATTGGTTTATTAAAATAGGCTACAGCCATTTAATGACCACCATATTAATTTGTAGTATTAACTTTGTCATTGTGTGTATTGCTTTTAACATGTTACACCTTAATTTAAATACACAGATAATTTGTCTTTTACTATATGGAATTGCCCTATATCTTATCCCTTTTGGATTGCATAAAATTAAAAATAGTTCCAAGATTACTGAGAATGAAGCTGGTTAATTAGAGTTAAGGTTTTGCTAGTACCTTAAATGCAGTTATATTTGCCAACTATAAAAAAAATATATTTTAATGAATTTTAAAACGTTAGGCCTAATAAGTCTTTTTATTTTAGCGTCTTGTGCTCCTAAAAAAGACATACTTTATTTGCAAGATATAGAGGCTAAGAGAGGAAGTAGTGTACCTTATCAATCTGTAAATATTCAACCTAATGATATTTTAAAAATAACGATAGGAAGTTTAGAACCCCTAGCTGCATTGCCATATAATAAGGGAATGAATCAAGGAGCTCAACCGCCAAATTTAGAGCTTCTACAATTAGAAGGTTATGTAGTTACTCTTAATCAAACTATTAATTTACCTGTGTTAGGTGAAATATCTACGGAAAACAAAACAACACAAGAGCTAGAAGCATTTATTAGTGATAGATTAATGAGTGAAGGACATCTTTCTGATGCAAGAGTTAATGTGCGTTTAATTAATGCCAAAGTTACTATATTAGGAGAAGTCAATCAACCAGGAACTATTAATTATACGGATCAAAACATGACATTGATTCAAGCTTTAGGTTATGCTGGTGATTTGACCATTAACGGAAAACGTGATGATATCTTATTAACTAGAGAGGTTGATGGTGTGCGTAAAGTAACTCACATAGACCTCACTTCTTCAGAGTTTATGGACAGTGAGTTTTATTTCGTAAAACCAAACGATTTTATAGTGGTTAATCCAAATAACCCTAGAGTAAAGAACGCTGGTTTTGTAAAGGATATAAGCACAGTGTTAACAATTGCCTCTTTAGCGCTTAGTATAACTATTTTATTGTCTCGATAACGATATGGATAACTCATTTAATAATTTTTCTTTAAAGGAAGAGGAGAATATAGATATAAAACAAGAGATTAGTCGTTATTTACGCTATTGGCCTTGGTTTGCTGTAACATTGGCTGTGACGTTAATAAGTGCCTACATGTATTTAAGGTATGCTCCACGTGTTTATCAAACGTATTCTAAAATTAAAATTTTAGATGAATCTGAAGGCTTAGAGTTGCCTACTTCGGCTTTTATATTTAAGAGAAAAAATATAAATTTAGAGAACGAAATAGAGATTTTAACCTCTTATTTAATAATGAACCGTGTGGTAAGGGAGTTAAATCTCAATACTAACTTTTATGAAGAAGGCACTATTCAAACGTCTCAAATAGAAGCTTTGCCTTTTGGCTTTAAGCAAATTATTCATCCAGATAGTATTACAGAACGGTTATCTTATAAATTAAAAATTAAAAATAATGGTATAGATGTCACTAATTTAAACACAGAGAAAGTGTTTTCTTTTTCGGGATCTACCACTCGTGATAGTGATTATAATTTACCATTTGAAGTTGACCTTAACGTCAATGGATCTAAGTCTAATTTTATAGGTAATACATATATTTTAAAGTTTAATACTATTAAAAGTACGGCATTAAGTTTAAAATCTAATATTAAAGTAGAATCAATTGGTGAGTTAAGTGATTTACTAAAGTTAACCATAAAAGGGGAGAGTAAAGAACTTTCAGAGAAAATATTAAACACCTTAATGGATGTGTTTGATAAAGATGGTATTTATGATAGACAGTTAATTTCAAAACGAACTTTAGATTTTATAGATGATCGTTTTGTGTTTTTAGCCCAAGAATTGGACTCGATTGAAGTAGGTCGTCAAGACTTTAAACAAAGAAATAATATTGTTGATATTGCTGCAGATGTTGGATTGGGGTTAGAACAACGCGCACAATCTGATGAGGAACTCTTTCAAATTGAACATCAATTAGCCTTATCTAAATTATTAGATAATTCGTTGAAAAATAATCCTGAATCTGATTTATTACCGTCTAATATTGGTATAGATAATTCTAGTATTAATGTGCTTATTTCAGACTATAATAGCGCTGTTATTAACAGAGATAAATACTTAAGTAGTGGTGGTGTTAATAATCCAATGGTTAAACAAGCAGTAGAACAAGTAGAAAGTTTAAAGGCGAATATAGATAAATCTATAAAAACGTATTCTAATCAACTTGAAGCTTCACGTAAACAATTAACTTTAAGAAATCGTAGATTTAGTGGTACAGTAGCTCAAATTCCCGAAAAAGAAAAGCTATTAAGAGCTATTGATCGTCAACAAAAAATTAAAGAGAGTTTATATCTCTTATTATTACAAAAAAGGGAAGAAGCAGCTATTAATCTGGCTATTACGGAGCCTTCTATTAAAGTTGTTGAATATGCTTTGTCGGGTTCTAATCCAGTGTCACCTAAATCTAATATTGTATATGCAGCTGCAATCTTAGGTGGTTTGTTAATTCCATTTGGAATATTGTATCTTATTTTTATGTTAGATACTAAATTACATAGTAAAGAGGATGTCACTAAGATAAATTCTAATATACCGGTCATTGGTGAAATACCAGATGTAAAAAAGAAAGAGCATATCATTTTTGATGACCCAAATGCACGTACAGCCTTAGCAGAGTCTTTTAGGATTTTAAGTTCTAATGTGGATTATATTTTGCCAATTAAAGACGATGGAAAAGGAAAGGTGATTTATTGTACTTCTACAATTAAAGGGGAAGGAAAAACCTATGTAAGTGTTAATTTGTCTTTAGCTTTGTCTAGTATTAATAAAAAAGTATTATTAATAGGAGCTGATTTAAGAAATCCACAGATTCACACGCATATTCATGAAGAAAAGCATAAGCCAGGATTATCTAATTATCTTCATGATACTAATTATGATTGGAGAGATGCTTTAATTAATGGTTTTGATAAACATCCTAATCATCAAATTATTTTATCAGGTGTTATACCACCAAATCCTGCACATTTATTAACCAATGGTCGTTTTAAGAAGCTTATTGAAGAAGCTAAAGAAGAGTACGATTATATTATTGTAGATACAGCACCAACAATACTAGTCACAGATACCATGTTAATTTCTCAGTTAGCTGATGCTACAATTTATTTAGCACGAGCTAATTATACAGAGAAGAATTTATTAAAATTCTCTAAAGATTTAACAGAAACAGGTAAGTTAAAAAATGTAGCTTATGTTATTAATAGTGTAGGCGCAAGTAGATCTTATGGGTATAGCTACAATTATGGTTACAATTATGGCTATGGTACTAAAGACTAACTTTTGAATATGGTTAGTCACTTTTTTGCAATGTGATATTTGTCATACTTTATAAAGGCTTTATAAACTACTTTTAATAGTGAATTATAAAACCAAAAGACATGAAAAATAATGCATTAATTTCTACAATAATGTCAACTGATATTATTGCACTCAATAGAGAGGATGATCTTGAAAGAGCAGAGCTTTTATTTAAACGCCATAAAATTAGACACATTCCTGTTGTTAATGAAGGAGTAATTATTGGGATGTTAAGCTATACCGATTTGTTAAGAATTAGCTTTGCAGATGCTGTAGATGAAACTGAAACTGAAATAGAAACCTTGGTTTACAACATGTTTACTATAGACCAGGTGATGGCTAAGAATGTAGTTACTATACCTTCTGATGCGACTATAAAAGAAGTGGCTAAAATTTTAGCTGAAAAAGAATTTCACGCACTACCAGTAGTTGATAAAGGACGTTTAGTCGGAATTGTTACTACAACAGATTTAATCAATTATTTATTGAAACAATTATAAAAAAAAATGCGCTAAATGCGCATTTTTTATGAATTGGCTAAACGCTTTAATGTTTTAATAGTTGCTGTTGGGTTATCACTTTTAAAAACATGGCTACCAGCGACAAAGGTGTCTGCGCCAGCTTCAACTAACTTTTGTATGTTTTTATCAGTAACACCGCCATCAACTTCAATACGCGTGTCTAAACCTTGCTCGTTTATCATTTGACGAAGGTTTCTTATGCGTTTATAAGTGATGTCTTCAAATTTTTGACCACCAAAACCAGGATTTATAGACATTAATAAAATCATATAACATTCTGGTAAAATATCTTCTAAAACGTTAAGAGGGGTTGTAATATTAAGTACAATACCTGCTTTACAGCCAGCATCTTTAATTTGTCTTAACGTTCTGTGCAAATGAACCGTAGATTCGTAATGAACTGTAATAATATCAGCACCAACTTTTGCAAATTCTTCAATATAACGCTCTGGTTTTTCAATCATTAAATGCACATCCAATGGTTTTGTAGCGTGTTTTTTGATGGCTGAAATTACAGGCATACCATAAGATATATTTGGTACAAAATGACCATCCATAACATCAATATGAAACCAATCAGCATCACTTTTATTTACCATTTCTGTGTCACGTTGAAGATTGCCAAAATCGGCAGCTAGCATTGATGGGGCAATTAATTTTGAAGCCATTTTATGAGGTTGTTTTAGGTTTTAGCAAAGGTAATTAAAAAAGGAAGATTATGCTGAAGATAATACTGTGGTTTCACTATTGAGTGGATAATTTAGGGAGTAGGAGCTGTAGCTCTCTCTATTTAGTATCGTCTGTGTAATTTAATTATAGCTAAATAAAAGAGTCATACTACAATGTGACAGAGGGTCGTTACTGACTATTTTAAAAAAGTGAACCCACGGTAATCAGCCGTGGGTTCTTTCATCAATCAAAAAACGAACAGTTATGTTTTGTAACTGTTGTTGCTTTCATTAGGTTGGTCGTTAAATATACAAAAAACTAACCTAAATATGTTTTTAATATTTTACTTCTAGACGTATGTTTTAATCGTCTGATTGCTTTTTCTTTAATTTGCCTAACACGTTCACGTGTTAAATCAAACGTTTCTCCAATTTCTTCTAAAGTCATTGGGTGTTGACTAGCTAGGCCAAAATATAAGCGAATTACATCGGCTTCACGAGGGGTTAAGGTCTCTAAAGCACGTTCAATTTCAGTACGCAACGATTCGTGTAATAGATCTCTATCTGGATTTGGTGATTCACCACTTCTAAGTACATCATATAAGTTAGAGTCTTCTCCTTCTACTAAAGGAGCATCCATACTTACATGGCGACCAGAATTTTTCATTGACTCCTTAACATCGTTAATCGTCATGTCTAATTCTTTAGCTATTTCTTCAGCAGAAGGTGGTCGCTCATGACTTTGCTCTAAAAAAGCAAAGGTTTTGTTTATTTTATTAATAGAACCAATTTTGTTTAACGGTAAACGTACAATACGAGATTGTTCAGCTAAAGCTTGAAGTATTGATTGACGAATCCACCAAACAGCATAAGATATAAATTTAAACCCACGTGTTTCATCAAAACGCTGTGCAGCTTTAATTAAACCTAAATTACCTTCGTTAATTAAATCAGGTAATGTTAACCCTTGGTTTTGATATTGTTTTGCAACAGATACAACAAAACGTAGGTTTGCTTTTGTTAATTTTTCTAAAGCAAGCTGATCACCAGCTTTAATACGTTGAGCTAATTCAACCTCTTCATCTGCTGTAATAAGGTCTACTTTGCCAATTTCTTGTAAGTATTTATCTAATGATGCAGTTTCCCTATTGGTTACCTGCTTGGTAATTTTAAGCTGTCTCATTTAATTTTAAGATTTGTGCAATTTTATTGCAACAACATGCTGCTTTTATTATACGTAACAAACTATCAAAATGTTACAAATAATGTAAAATATTTTATTTGATTATTTGAAATGCAGAATTTAATTATTGGTGTAAACTCAATATCTTTAATCTAATAAATTGTAAATATAACACCTCTTCGCTTTTTTGAAAATAAAAAAAAACCAGAACAAATGAATGTTCTGATTTAATTTTTATGAGTTGTTAAACTTTTTTATCAAGACGCCTATTCAAAAGTCAAATAGCGTTCAAATTGTTCTTCTGATAAAATCTTTTTAATCTTGTCGTTTAACTGTTTTTCTATTTTTGCTTTTTCATCTTCGCTTACAGGATTGTTACTAATACGAACTTTACTTTGTTCGTATGCCTTTAAAGCTGAATAAATTTCATTACGTTGTTCTTTGTCAAACTTTATGTGTTTTCTTAAAGCTTCAGTTTTTGTAGCGGCCTTAGCATTTATTTCTTTATTAATTTCTATTTTACTGTTTTGTGCTACAGTAGTTTGAGTTCCAAGAAATAGTGCAAATACAAATAAGCACAAGGTTATTACTTTTTTCATTATGGATTATTTAATTATAATTGGTTACTAAAGTAATAATTTTATTCAACAAAATAAAAAAGTATCGACTATCCGATACTTTTTTAGTGAAATAATCTATTTTTTGCTTCTATTTTTATTACGCATGCCTCTTTTTTTGTGCTTTTTAGGCTCCATTTTTTCATATTTAGCGTATTGTTCAGCAGTTAAAATAGATTTCATTTCACGTTTCATTGCTATTTGATCATCTAATCTTTGATTTTGCATCTTTACGAGTTCTTCTTTAGAAGGCTTTTCTCTCTTTTCTCCCTCTTTAGGTTTATGCGCTTCTCTTGCCTCATTTCTTGATTCAGCTTGCTTTAAAATTAGCTTGTGTACTTTTTGTTGTTGTGCATCTGTTAGGTCTAATTTTAAAGTCAGTTGTTTAGATTTTAAATCTGCAATATCATTTGGAGTCATGTCTTTTCTTAATTCAGAAGTATGCGCTCTGTCTCTTTTGTCATGTTCTTTTTTTTGTGCAAAACCATTTAAGGTTACAAATGCTAGGGCAATAATTACTAATTTTTTCATGTTGTTTATATGTTTGTGTTATACTAGTTTAGACGCTATTAAATTTAAAACGTTTAAAGCCGTCGTTTTTTTTAACACAGAATTTAACATTATGAGTTTAGTAACTGTAGTGTGGTTAGGTATATCGTATTGTTTTCAACTTTGCTTTTTAACCAGGCATAAAAGCTAATGACAAAGATATCTTCTTCGTGAATTGTAATCCATTCAAAAGTTGTTTCTAATTGATCTTTAAAATCTTCTGTTGTAACCGATTTTGGTTTTATATAGTATAGTTCTGCGAATTTTAAAAATTGAAGGATTTTGGTTTGCCCTATTTCTTTTAAATACGTTGAATAACGACGTCTAAAACTTTTTAATCGTGAAAAGAACAGATCATCTTCTTGTAATTCTATATATAATAAAAGTTCTGCTATGTTTTTTTTGATTATCCAATCTATCCCTGCTTTTTCTTTATACCATTGATCTGAATGATAAAATTTAGATGAAATAGATTTGGCTTTTGTAAAGTCTTCTCTTTGGAAATGAAACATAAAGCAAGTTAGCTGTAAGTCTAATAAGGTTTCTGTATCCTTATGTTTTTTAGTTATGTGTTTTTCAACTAAGGCAATAGCTTCATTTTGTTTATTACTGTAGTTAAGGTTTAAGGCTTCAACTAAAGTTTTCTTTAAGATGAAGGTTTTGTAGTAAGCCCCTTTTTTTAGTTGCATTAACTGTTCCATCTCTTTGATGTAGAGTAGGGACGTTTCAAATTTTTTGTTTCTAAAAAGCGTGTTGGCAATGATATAAACGATTGCAATTTGATAAAAAAGTTGCTTGTTGGTTTCCTTTTTTTGTTTGAGAATATCATAACTTTTCATCACAAAGCTTTCAATAGAGTAATATTTTTTTGTGACAAAAGCCGAAATGTTAGCAATCGCTAAAATCTGATATAAAGACTTAAAAGAAAGTGATGTGTTAATTTCAATATGATGTGCTTTTAACAAGTGCTCAAGCTCAGATTCAAAGTCGATGACGTTTCCTTGGTAGGCTACTTTATTTAGTATAGATTTCAGTTTTGCATATACAATATTGAGTTGATCTTCTAATTGATGTTTTTTCTGATTTGCTTTTTGCTTATTTATTAAGTCTTCTAGATTTATTTTAGGATAATTTGGAGCATATTGGATTTTAGTATGGTAAATTTCGTTGCGTATGGCAAACAATGAATGTTCATCTGCTAGGCGTTCTGCTTTGTCTAAAATTTTATAAGCAATGTTGAAATTATTTTGAAGTAAAAATGTACGTGATGCTAAGATGTATTTAACAATTTGCATGTCAATAGAGTTCTCGTCTTCAAGGTTTTTATTGGCAGTATAATCTATTAAGGATTGTAATAGTCGCTTTCTAAGCGCATGGTAAGCATTACTTTTATCTACTTTATAGAGTTGTTTGCAAATAGCTTTTGAATCATAGGTAGAGTAGGCTAGTAATTTAAATAATTGAATGTTTTTGGTGTCTTTGCGTTTGTTCTTTTGCTGAAGATAATTTACAAATTTCTGATGATCTTCAGTACTTAATGTATTGATGATTGATTTTATTTCTATCATTTAATCGTCATTAAATTATTTAATTAATCAGTGAATATAGTAATTTATTATGTTTGTATATTAAATATATCGTCAGTTTTGTTGTGATTGTTGTTTTATAAATATTGACTTTTATCTGAGATTTGCTTCATAATCATTAAAACCAAACAAGATGAATTATCAAACAACAGTATCGTTAAAAGACGAAGAAAATCTAAATTCAAAAAAGAAAGAAAAGAAAGTGTATAACCATAAGCCAACACCAGCGTTTATTGGTGCCTCATGGTCGGCTTTACTTATTGGTATGGTTGCTTATTGTGTTGGGCTTTGGAATGCAGAGATGATGCTTAATGAGAAAGGCTATTATTTTACCATTCTCCTTTTTGGATTGTTTTCTGTAATTTCAGTTCAAAAAGCAGTTAGGGACAAACTAGAAGGTATTCAAGTTACAGAGATGTATTTTGGTATTAGTTGGTTTACATCTATTGCATCTATTGTTTTATTAACTATTGGACTTTGGAATGCCGATTTAGAATTAAGTGAAAAAGGGTTTTACGCTATGTCATTTACTCTAAGTTTGTTTTCGGCTATTGCTGTACAGAAAAATACCAGAGATGTGGCTTATATAAATAATGAACTAGCGGCAAAAGAAGACGAAGATTAGTTTTGATGATAGGTTAGATAATAACCCAAAACCTTGCAGCATTATATAGTGCTGCGAGGTTTTAAAATACTTTTTATAGTTTATTGCTTTTAGACTTTCCATTTTGAAGGGGTATTGAAATGTTTTTGATAATTAAATATTAAGAAACAAATGGCATTTACCATTAAAGTAAAATTAAAAAAAGCCTTAAAGTGTTTATACTTGTACTTTTAAGCATATTTGTTATGATAGGATCTGTACTTTATTTTTTTCAAGAAAAATTATTGTTTATGCCTAGTAGGTTGGCGCAAAATTACCAGTATCAGTTTTATCATGATTTTGAAGAATTATTCCTTAAAACAGATGAAAGTACAAGCATAAATGCACTTCATTTTAAAGCTAAAAACCCAAAAGGTGTTATCCTTTATTTTCATGGTAATGCTGGCGATTTAAGTCGTTGGGGAGCTATAGCAGAATATTTTGTACTTCAGCAATACGACGTATTTATAATGGATTATAGAACGTATGGGAAAAGTACAGGGAAATTAAGTGAAGAAGCTTTATATAAAGATGCACAATATTGTTATGATTTCCTCTTAGAACAGTATTCTGAAAATCAAATTACCTTGTATGGCAGATCATTAGGAACGGGAATTGCATCCTATTTAGTTTCAAAAAACAATCCTAAACAACTTATTTTAGAAACACCTTATTACAGTATTTTAGATGTTGCAAAAGACAGATTTCCTATGTTACCGGTAAAACAAGTTTTAAAATATCATTTTCCAACCTATCAGTTTTTACCAAAGTCGGAATGCCCAATAACAATTATTCATGGTACTGATGATGCTGTTGTACCTTATGCTTCAGGAAAAAAGCTTTCAGAATTAAATATTGAAAACTTAAGCTTTGTAACTGTAGAAGGTGCTGCTCATAATAATTTGATTGAGTTTGAAGACTATCATAAAACCATTCAAACTATTTTAAACTAAAAAAAAAAGGCTTCAAAATTAATTGAAGCCTTTTTTTTAGTTGTATTGTCATCTAGATTATTTAGGATCTAAAATTAAATTAATACGTTCTATAGCATCTGCTATATGAATTCTACTCATGGTATCTCCACCACGTGCAGAACGTAATTGACTACGTAAAGTTTTTAACTCAGCTCTTACAACCGCTCTAATATCTGATTGGCTAGTATTAACTGGTGTTACTTTAACGTAAGGACTAGATCTTCTGCTTGCTGTTTGGTTTTTAGCTGTCATCAAGTATTCTAATCTATCAATATGTGCACGTTGTAAATTACGTCTGTATGTGTCTATTTTTTTTCCAGTACGTAATTCACTCCAAATACCTGAACGTAAATCACTCATCATGTCAGGTAAAGAGTAGGCTTTGTTATCAAAGGTATAAGCTTCAGTTAAACGTTGCATTTTTCCTAAGCTCAAAATGTTATTAACTGTTCTAGATTGTAGGGCACGAACACGTTCTACAGAACCTGTAAACTCAATACGATCAAAGATATCTTTGTTAATTAACCATTCTGGAGTCTCAAATAAGTTATCATGAAGAAACTGCATCGCTTCTTTTTGATGTGCTTTTGGTACAGCGGTATAAACAGGACCTTCTTGGTCGGCAGCTTTATAATGCTCGTAAACACCTCCAATGTTATTAGATACATGTCCCATATAGCGGTTAAATTGAGAAATTACATGACCGTACATTTCTTCTAAATCATCATAATCTTCTCCAGCTTCTGTAGTCCACTCAATTAAATTAGGTACAATACGCTTTAAATTCTTAATACCGTATTCACTCGCTAACATGGCATTATCACCTAAATCCTCAGTTTGAGAACTTGGGTCAACAACATCTCCAGCTTGTTGATGTCCAAAACGGTACATTGGGTCACCAGCATGTTTCATAATCCACTCGTTAAGAATTGGCTTTTCTTCTTCAGCAGTTTTGTCTAAAATAGGTCTGTAACCCCAAGAAATAGCATATTTATCATAAGTTCCAATGTCTGGCATTAAAGCTACACCTTCATCTCCAGGTTGAGCTATATAGTTAAAACGTGCATAATCCATAATAGAAGGTGCAGTTCCGTACTTTTTGGTGAACTCTGCATCACGTAATTTTTCAACGGGATATGCCACACTACTTCCCATATTGTGAGGTAAACCTAAAGTGTGTCCTACTTCGTGAGCTGAAACAAAACGAATTAAACGGCCCATTACTTCGTCCTTAAATTGTGGGCTCTGTGCATCTGGATTAATAGCAGCTGTTTGTACAAAGAACCAACCACGTAATAATGACATTACATTGTGATACCAATTAATATCACTTTCTAAAATTTCACCTGTTCTTGGGTCACTTACGTGAGGACCATTAGCATTAGGAATTGGTGATGCTAAATAACGTACAACTGAGTAACGTGCATCTTCTGGGCTCCATTCTGGATCTTCTTCTACAGTAGGAGGATCTTTAGCGATAATAGCATCTTTAAATCCGGCAGCTTCAAAAGCTACTTGCCAATCTTCAATACCTTGTTTAAGATATTTTCTCCATTTTTCTGGAGTTGCTCTATCAATATAGTAGACAATCTGTTTCTTAGGAACGACTAATTCTCCACGTTTAAATTTTTCGATGTCTTCGTCTTTAACTTCTAATCTCCAACGATCTAAAAATTCTAAAGTTTTACTTTTTTGATCTTCCAAACCATAATCGGTTTGATTACTCGTAAACCAACCTACACGCTCATCAAAATAACGACGCTTCATTGGTACTGCAGGTAATAATATCATAGAATTATTAATTTCTATAGAAATCGCACCTGTATTAGAGTTTGATGGTGGTTGACCTGAAGCATAAGTTTTTACCGTACGCGACTCAATGTTTGTAGGGTAGGATTTAATACTTTCGATGTATGAAAGCTGACCATCTAAACGTGAAATTTTATATTGTTGTCTAGCACGTTGAGGAAAGCCTAACGGCTTAACATCTTTTGAAAATAAATCTGTAACATCAATAACAGTGTTTAAAGAATCTTTACTGAATGCTTTAATTGGAAAAGTAGCAATTACGGGTTCAAAGTTAGAGTTAACTACCGCTTCATGTACGGGTAAAGAATCTGCAGCAACTACTTGGTGAGATACCATACGTAGTAATACTTTTTTGTTTTTCTTTTCCCATCGTAATACTTGTTCGCTTAATTTTCCTCCACCAAAACCAAGTCCTGACGCTGTTTTAGCGATACGTGTAACCATAAGCATTTCTCTATCGAAAAGAGAATCTGGTATTTCATAAAAGAATTTGTCATCTACATTATGAACCGTAAATAACCCTTTGTCGCTTTTGGCGTCTTTGGTTATAATTTTGCTGTAAGGTTGAGGATCATTTTTTCCAGGTTTTTTAGCTGGAGGTTTAGCCATCGCACTGGCGTCTTTACCTGATTTTCCAGCCTTTTTTGCAGTAGAGCAAGAAAATGCTAGGAACGCGGAAACTACAAAGAGTAGCTTAATGGATACGTGTTTCAAAATAGTTGGTTTTTATTAAATTTTGATGAAAATACGGATTCTATTAAGAATCTGTTAATATAAAAACCGATTTTAGTATTTTTTTAACGTGAGTATTAAAGTGTGTTCATATATTCCTGAATTAAATTCAAACCTTCTGTATGGCGCATTGTAGTTCCAATAAAAGGCATGCTTAATCCTTCAGAATAAAACGATACTCTATAATCAATGACAACACTTTGTTCTACAATATTGCTTTCTTCTAAAGGTGTTTCAAAAGCAAGATTTAAAGTAGATTCGTCTGCACAAGTACCGCCAGGAATATGGCAATGTGCACAGTTAATGTCCATGTAAGCCCTTGCTCTAGTTTCTAATGGAAGTGATGTGTCTTCCCAATTAGGAAGCACTCTAACAGAAGAACTGCTTGACAAGCCTGTTAGTTGTTGGTTACTTATAAATTGCTCTAATTGATTCACCCCATTGATTTCAAAATTCATAGATCTTAATTTTGGACCTATTGGTATAATATCATTATTACTGTTATGGCAAGTAAAACAATCTGTATTTGAAGGGATTTTATAAGTTGTAGAGTTTGAGCTGCCTGATGCATCAATCCAAGTGATAGGTAATGTGCTTCCTGCTAAATCTAAAACGGCATCCGTTTGTTCCTCGTTCCATTTGTAATCTCCAGTTTCCCAAGCTCCATTTAATTTAATTAAAATACGCGTTTCAATAATAGTTCTTCCCAAAGATAGGTCGCGTTCATCTGTATTGTAATAAAAGGTTTTTGCTATTACTGTATGATCTGGAAAAATAGGCAAGCCATCTCCATCAAACTCCATACTTGTTTCTTCTGGTAATGCTATGATACGTTGTTTGTGAGCATAATCAGAAAATAAGGTGGTATTAAGATTATATTCAAAAGCTAAAGGGGTTATTTGTAAATTTTCTAGATTTCCGACAAACAAATTCATTTCAGATAAAATAGGTTTGAATTCTGTAGCTACATTTGGTAATGCTGTTGTAAAGCTATATACGTCAGTATGAAGGCTGATGTTACTAGAGCTACAAACGGTTTGAATGTAGACATCGTAAGTTGTGTTGGCTTGTAAATTGATGAGTTGAGCACCTGTGTCAGATTCGGAAATGGTTGTTCCGCTTCCTAAAGCAAATCCTGAAACTCCATACTCTAAGGTATAAGTTGCAGAAGTGCTTGTGGTTTCCCAAGTTAATGTAGCAGAGTTATTGGTAATAGCGTTTGATGATATATTAGTTACAGTATCGCAAACAGGAATAATATCATCGTCATTATTGCATGAGAAAATGATACTCACGAATAAGAATAGCAAACAAGCTTTTTTTAACATCTGGGTGATTTTCTAATTTATAGCCAGTTGCAATGTAATAAATTTTTTTTGAACGAAAATAAAGGTGATTTTGAAGTCTATTCTTAAATATAAGAAAGAGCAGTCTAGCTATAGATTTCTTTTTTAATTCAGAAAGTGTAATCTCAAAGACTAAGTATTTAGCTAGCTTTTTTTGCTTTAAGTAGGTATTTCTTATGTGAAGGTCTGTAATGTATGTTCTTTAAGGAGGTATTATTACTTGAAATCCGTAATAAGCAAAGCATGATCAGAATCTGAATAAAATTCCTTTTTTGTACTTAGTATGTTTAGTTGCTTACTTATCCAAATATGATCAATCTCTAACAAAGGCATTGGGTAAGGCCAAGTAGCTGAAAATCCATTCTGAAAGTTACGTGCAGATGTATAATTGGTTTTAAAATGATTAAAATAAATACTTTCGTAAGGTGTGTTAAAGTCTCCGAGTATAATATCGATGTTATGTTTTTCTAAGTATTTATAAATTTTGGTAAAGGCCTTTTTTTTATTGTGCCAAGGTTTTGCAAAAATGTCAACTATAACAACTTCAAACGTGTTTGCTTCTATTTCTACTTTTAAGTGATTGAGTTTGTAATTGTTTTTTTCTTCAATATAATCAACAACTGTTATGCCTTTTTTGGCAGCCACCATCATGTTTCCCTCTAGAAATTCAATATTATAATTATTGAGTTCTTTTGTGAATTGGGCATTAAAATTATTGTCTTCGTGTAGGACTTCAACAAAAAATAACGCGTCTATACGTTGTGTTTCTAAAGTTTTCTTTAAAACGTCAACATTATAATCTTTTTGGTCGGCTATATTCCATAAAAGTATTGAATTAGCTGAATTAGCATCAATAATGTTATAATTGATATATTGATGGTTAATCCAAAAAAAAGACAGCAAACCAATCAATCCTAATAAGGCAAATAGAATACGTTTTTTATTGTAAAATAGTGCTAAAAGTGGAAATATGGCTAAAATTAAAACAGGTAACGGAAATGCGTAAAACAAAATTCCGGTAACATAAAGGTGGTCTTTAAAACCAAAATGAATTAGTAACAAAAAAACATATCCTATTAAAAGATATGTTTTTTGTTTTTTTAGCCATGTAACCATAGGTTATATCATTTGAACAAATAAACCGTCATCGGTTTTTTCAACCTTTGTTAATCCATGTTTACTTAAACCTTTAATGCCTTTGTCCCAACCTTTGTTACTTAATCCCGATTGAGATTTAAGTACATTTAAGTCCATACGTTTTTCTGCCTTTAAAACTTCTAAAATCGCTTTTTCGTTATCGCTTAAATCTACTTTTTTCTTTTCTGGTCGCATCTGAGGGAAGAATAACACTTCCTGGATACTTTGGTTGTTGGTTAAGAACATAATTAAACGGTCCATGCCAATTCCCATACCTGATGTTGGAGGCATTCCGTATTCTAATGCACGTAAAAAGTCGTGATCAATAAATTCGGTAGCTTCATCATCACCTTTTTGTGCGAGTTTTAATTGGTGCTCAAAACGCTCACGTTGGTCTATTGGGTCATTTAGCTCAGAATAGGCATTTGCAATTTCTTTACCACAAACCATTAGCTCAAATCGCTCTGTTAATTCTGGGTTTTCTCTATGCTCTTTACATAACGGACTCATCTCTTTAGGATAGTCAGTAATGAATGTAGGTTGAATATAGTTTCCTTCACATTTCTCACCAAAAATTTCATCAATCAGCTTGCCTTTACCCATGGTTTCATCAACCTCAATATGCATGGCTTTTGCAGCTGCTCGTATGTCGTCTTCAGATTTGTTGTAAATATCAAAACCTGTAAACTCTAAAATAGAATCGCGCATCGTAATACGCTTATAAGGTGCTTTAAAATTGATTTTATGTTCACCAAAAGTAGCTTCAGACGTTCCGTTTACTGCAATTGCACAATGCTCTAATAGTTGTTCGCAGAAATCCATCATCCAGTTGTAATCTTTGTAGGATACATAGATTTCCATAGCTGTAAACTCTGGGTTATGTGTTCTGTCCATGCCTTCATTTCTGAAGTTTTTAGAAAACTCATAAACACCATCAAAACCTCCAACGATTAAACGTTTTAAATATAATTCGTTAGCAATTCGCATATATAATGGAATATCCAAACTGTTGTGATGTGTTATAAACGGACGCGCAGCAGCACCACCAGGAATTGGTTGTAAAACCGGTGTTTCTACTTCAAAATAACCAGCATCATTAAAAAATTGACGCATAGCATTAAACAATTTAGTACGCTTAATAAACACTTCTTTTACATGTGGATTGACCACTAAATCTGCATAACGTTGTCTGTAACGTTGTTCAGGATCTGTAAACGCATCATAGGTTTTTCCATCTTTTTGTTTTGGAATAGGTAATGGTTTTAAAGCTTTGCTTAGCAATTTAAAATTCTTAACCATAACGGTTTTTTCACCAACTTGCGTTGTGAAAAGTTCTCCTTCAATACCTACAAAATCTCCTAAGTCTAATAATTTTTTAAAGACATCATTGTATAGCGATTTGTCCTCGCCTTCGCATATTTCGTCTCTGTTAAAATATACTTGAATACGACCTTCGCTATCTTGCAATTGTGCAAAAGACGCTTTTCCTTGAATGTTAATTGCCATTAGACGACCAGCTATAATTACCTGTTTACCGTCTTCAAAATCAGATTTTATTTGTTTTGAAGTATGGTTTACCGGAAATAAATCCGCTGGATAAGGGTTAATCCCTAAAGCTCTAAGCTTTTCTAACTTTTGGCGTCTTACCAATTCTTGTTCTGAAAGTTGCATTCTTATTAATTTTTATAAACTTACCAAGTGTTGGTAAGTGGCTGCAAAATTACACTTTTTACAAAAATTAACGAGTACCTTTTTAGTTAGATTTAATAACCTTTAAATTTTCTTTGAGATCTTTATTGTTGGGAAACAATTTTACAGCATTATCAAGTATTTTTATCGCTTCAGATTTTTTGTCAGAAACCCCTAGAGTATTAGCTAAACTCATGTAAGTTCTTGGCTCGTTTGGAAATAACTTTGTATTTAGGGTAAAAACTTCAATAGCTTCATCTTTTCGGTCTGTTCTGTACAATAGTGATCCATACGTATTAAGCTCATACATACTTGATACTTTATCTTTATGAGTTTTTAGTAATTTTTTACCTTTCTTTTTTAAGCCTTTGACTCCTTTTTTCTTTAGAATATTATCAATTGCAGTAACAATTTGATAGTTGGGTTTGTAATTGTTTACCGTGATGATATTTTGAATATCTTCTTCTAAAGTTGTAATGGGATGTTCAACTATTCGATTAATTTCTTTTCCATTTTTGTTGAAAATAATGGTAGGTACACGATGGATATTTAAACCAGCTTCTTCGTGTTGTGGACTTTGTTTATACATATTAGGTTCTCTACTTACAGCAATAACGGTAAGTTGATCCATAGGAAAATTACAAGCTTCTAAAACTTTATATAATTTGGGAACTTCTTGTTTACTATCTCCACACCAAGTGCCCATAAAAAAGGTGATATCATAATTTTTTAACTCAGAAGAAATAGAAGAAGTTATGGAAGTGTTAACTTCATATTCGGCATAATTTTTAGAGAACCAAGAGCTGTAATTTTCACCTTCTAAACCAGTTTTATCAATTTTTCCAAGTAAATAAGGGGTTTTTCCGTCCTTTATTATTTCTTGATTGCGTTGTTGTGCATTGCTGTGAAATACGGTTACTAATGTGATTATGATGGTTAAAATGGTCGTTTTCATTTTTGATAATTTTATGATTGATACTGTTTGTCTTCTTGAGCTCAGTTAAAAGGTATTGTATGAAATAGCTATTGACCAAGCTCAATTAGACCGATGAGATATTTAATATTATTTAGAGGCTACTATATTTCCTTTGATTTTTAAGATTTTGTTGCCGCCTTCTGCATTAGAAATAACAGTGACCGTTTTTGTAAAAGCCCCTAATCTTTTGGTGTCGTACTTAATTTCTAGTTCACCTTGATCGCCTGGTTGTATAGGTGCTTTTGAATAACTTGGCACTGTACAGCCACAGCTTGTTTTAACTTTTGTGATAAGCAAAGGAGCATCTCCAGTATTGGTAAATGTGAAAATCCGCTTACCTTCAGCATTTTGAGTTATGGTTCCGTAGTTAATAACTTCAGTTTTAAATTTTAAAATAGCAACTTTTACATCGTATTTGTCAAATTCGGTTGGTGCAGCGTTAAAAAAACTTAGTGCAAAGATTAAAAGAATGCTAATGTTTAATGTTCGTTTCATAATAAATATTTTAAATGATTAATATGAAAACAAACATCTCATATAAAGATGTGAATGTTGAAAAAACAAGGTTGGAAATTGGTACTAGTACCTAGGTTGAATTTTTTAACTATTTGGTAAATAGAGACTTTGCGTCGTTTCTAGATTGCACGTTTAACTTTTTGTAAATGTTATTAGTATGCGTTTTTACCGTGCTTACACTTAAAAAAAGAGATTCAGCAATGTCTTTGTTGGTTTTGTCCATGAGCAAATGCTCTAAAACCACTTGTTCTTGTTTAGATAATTTAGCTTTTAAATCGTCAATTTTAGATTGGTTTCGTTTCCAAAAGTGATATAATAAAAATAGATTTAGAATAATTGATAATCCTAAAAAGGAGTAGAGTATAACATTCCAATTTGATGCTGTTTCTCCATTTGATGCAGCTAACATATAACGATCAGCTTCTAATTCATTAGTATACTGTTTTGTGTATGGTGCATTAGGATAAGTAGTTTCTAATCGTGCTTTTAAATTGTCGTAATATTGGTTTTGTTTCAGGTCTTCAACATAATAGCTATGCAAATCACTACTTCGGTCCGATAAATACGTGTAAATATAAAGTTCTGCTAAAGGCTCATCTAAAGCTTTACCAAAGTATTGAAGGGTTTTAAACCATTTTTTGTTGTTTAGTTTACGGTTGGCCTCACTTCTAAACTCGCCATAGGCAAAACGCATGTCGTTTTTTAGAGAGTCTATTTTTACAAATGCATTTGCTTTAGGATTGTTAGATTCTACTCTGCAAAATACTTGATTTCCAAATGAAAAAGGCAGTTTTAATGTGTCTGTGTTTTTTGCGATAAATAACAGTGCTTCGCTATCGCTACAATGCCCATTAAAGTGATTAACACCTTGTTGAATATCGGAGCATTTATCTACGTGAATACGATAAATACGATTTTCAGTATCTAGCATATTGCCTTTAAACTCAAAAAAGCCTGAGGAATCAGCAGTGGTTTTAGCTATAATTTGTTCAGAATACACACCAGACATTTTTCGGTAATCTTCAACAATAGAAAGGTATACCGCTCTATCCCATTCTTCAGGATTTGTATAGCCCGAAAATGAATATTGCGCTTTACAAATAGAAGAGATACTTAAAAAAACGAAGAGAAGTTTTATTCGCATAAAACGAAACTACATAATTTTATTTTGATTTCAATATCGAGAATTGATAAAAAATGTAACATTTTAAATTAAAGTACGTCTTATAATTACATCAAATCATCAAAACGAATTATGAGTATCTGGCGTGTTATTCTTTCTATTATTTGTCCGCCTTTAGCCGTTTTAGACAAAGGTTGTGGCTCAATTCTTATTACTTTTTTATTGTGGCTCTGCGGTTGGGTACCCGGCGTTATTGCAGCTTTGGTTATTTTGAATAATCCAGAGCGATAAAATCATTACCTTTGCGCTTTAAAAAAAGCAATAAAGTACTGATGAAAAAACTTATTATACTATTGGCTATTGCAGGCTTTCTAACGAGCTGTAGTGTGACCGAATCAATTGTGTTTAATAATGATATGAGCGGAGAATATATTTCGTCTTTTGATATTACTCCAATAATGAATTATGCAAACGAAAACAGGTCTAGGACAAATGAAGCACTGATAAAGGAAGAAAAAGTTGATACCACTGTGGTGTTTAATGATTTGTTTGAAAGCTATAAAGATAGTATTGCTACCCTTTCTGAAACACAGCGTGCTAAATTAGAAAACCTTAGAGGGATGAAGATGAGAGTTCGTATGGATGTAGAAAATGATGTGTTTGATTTTAATATAAAAAAATCATTTAAGGCTGTTTCGGAATTAGAAAATATTAATGAAAAAGTAGACGATGCTATGGGAATAGCTAAGGCTATGGGGAGTAAGGATGCAAATGCTTCTGAAGGACAATTAGATAAACTTACTAAAGTGGATAAGGTGGTTTATACTTTTGAAGACAACACTTTTACCCGTTTTATGCCTAATGCGGTAGTTGAGCAAGAAAAATCTAATGAAGGAGAGACAACAGAAGCTGATGAAAATGATTTTTCAAAACAATTTGAAATGCAATTTGAAGAAATTTTCTCTACATCGTATTATAAACTGGTGTATACGTTTCCAAGAAAAGTAAAGTCTGTTTCTAATAAAAATGCATTGATTTCTGAAGATGGTAAAACAGTAACTTACAAAGTAGGTTGGAGCACGCTTAAAGAGGATGCGACTTCAATGAATTTAAACGTTGTTTTAGAAGATTAAGGTTTGAATAAAACGATACAACTTCAAGATTTAGGCACTAAAGATTTTAAAGCTACTTGGGATTACCAAGAAGAGTTATTTAAAGCTATTTTAGATACTAAGGTGAAAAATAGAAGGGAAGATGCAGGTTTAGAAACCGATAACCACTTTCTTTTTGTAGAGCATCCTCATGTTTATACATTGGGTAAGAGTGGCGATTTATCTAATTTGTTGCTTTCTGAAGCACAATTAGCCGAAAAAGGCGCTACATTTTATAAAATAAACAGAGGCGGAGATATTACTTACCATGGACCAGGTCAAATTGTAGGTTACCCTATTTTAGATTTAGATAATTTCTTTACAGACATCCATAAATACTTACGTCTTTTAGAAGAGGTAATTATACGCACGTTAGCAGAGTATGGTTTGTTAACTGAGCGTAGTCCTGGTGAAACAGGTGTGTGGTTAGATGTAGGCACTCCTTTTGCTAGAAAGATTTGTGCTATGGGAGTGAGAGCAAGCCGCTGGGTTACTATGCATGGATTTGCCTTAAATGTGAACGCCGATTTAGGTTATTTTGATAATATAATTCCTTGTGGTATTAGAGGAAAAGCAGTAACAACTTTAAATAATGAATTAGGTGTTGAAAGGGTAGACGAAGCTGAGGTTAAACGAAAGCTTTTAAAACATTTTAGGTTGCTTTTTGAGGCCGATTTTGTTTAGGTGTCTCATTGCTTGGTTCTAAGTACTATATTATAATATACTGCTATTATGCTTTCTCTGATTGTATTTTCTTTTAGTTCGGATTACACCATACCTGAAATCATCATAGAATAGACTTATTAATAAAATTATTGCGCCAAAGATTAGTGTGTTTAATTTTAAATTTATTCTTGAATAAAGAAATCCGCCAATTATTCCACCCAAAAAGAAGAAACAGATAATATAGATTCGTAGTTTGATAGTTGATTTTATCTTATCTCTATGTGGACGATATACGGAGAATAAAAGTTGAGACAACTCAATTCCTAAATCTGTAAACAGCCCTGTTAAATGGGTGGTTCGTACAATAGCGTTTGATATTTTTGTGACAAAAGAGTTTTGAAGTCCCATTGCAAAAAGAAGCGCACATATAATTAAATCTGGGTATTTTATTTCCGTGATATTGCTTACAATAGCAATTGAAATTAATATAAGACATTCAATAAGTGTTGGTATAACAAAAACATTTAGTTTTTTGTTTTCTTTGAATATCTCAATGAGAAAACTTGATGAAAAAGAGCCAAATAGAAAGGAAAATATATAAAGAAAATAGATTGTTCCTTTCCAGAATTCAAAATTAGCGACATCACTAATAAAAAGTGCAAAATGGCCAGTGACATTTGTTGTTAATTGATTGAAAGCTAAAAAACCAGTTACATTTACAATCCCAGCTACAAATGACAAAATGGTAGCAATTCGCAGATTATGTTTTAATGTTCTGCTTTTGCCTTGGTGTCTAAACATTTTGTTTTCAAATTATTTTGAATAGAATATTATGATAAGTAAAACTAAGACTACTTAAAAGTTTAACCAAGTAAAATTCAATTTTTAAAATTTGTTTTTCTCCTAAAACTCTTAACTAATTATTTCGTTTATCGTTTTAGGGTAAAATGGCCTTGTAAAACCCTGTGTTTGCCACTAAAGTTTTCTGTAAATTCTAAAGTGTACCAGTAGTCAGAAGTAGGTAATACATTTCCATTGTATAAGCCATCCCATCCCACTCCAAAAGGATCTAATTGTATTAATAATTTACCATAACGATTATAAATATGTAAAGTCGCATTATTCTGAAAATGTCTAGACATGCCGCCAGGAATCCAATATTCATTATCAGTGTCGTTATTTGGTGTAAAGAATTTTGGAATACTTATCACTGAAATAGTTTCACTCACAATACCACATTCATTTTTGTCTCTTACATAAACAGTGTGTAAGCCACCTTGTACATTGGTAAAAATATTACTGTCTTGGTAAATGCCATATTCGTCATCTAGAGCGTATTCATAATCACCTTCTCCATCAACATAAACTGTTATAGTGTTAATCTCGCTAGCATCAACAATATCAATACGTTCAATGGTTGCGCTATTAGATGGAACAACCGTAATACTTCGGCTTTTTGAACAACCATCTGTGTCTGTTACAGTAACAGCATAAACACCTATTTCATTTACTTGAATAGTAGATGTGTTTTCTCCTGTGCTCCAATCGTAATAGTAATTACTTGGCGAATCACCTATAATACCACCATAAAGCGTAATAGTACTAGGATAAGAATTTAGGCAATAAATAACGGTTTCATCACTTTTAAGATCAGGCAATGGATGAACAATAAGTGTAACGTCTTCAATTGAGAAACATCCAAAGTCATTTTCAACTCTCGAAAAAATAGTTTGAAAATAGGGTTCTGTATTTGTGTAGGTCAAATTTAGTGGGTTTTGTTGCAATTCAGCATCGTTATAAGTTTTATAGTAAATAACTTCAGTATCTGAAGGTAATCCAGAAATTATTGTTGCATTTGCTAATGATAAATCGAAAGTATTCAGGCCATCTTCAGAATCTAATTCGTCACAAAGCTCAAGCATTACTGTATTAGAATGAATAAAACTGGTTTCTAATGTCAGTTGCGCCACATTATAGCAATGTGTAGTATTATCTTCAATTTTTACGAATAGGGTTTGTGGATTTAAACTATTTATAAATGTTGAATTTTGAATATTTACATTGGTTTCTAAATCGGTTTGAGATAGGAAGAAATAAGTGGAGACATTAGTGTTGTTTCCAGTTAATTGATCGTCGTAATCATGAAGATTGAAGTACATAAAACCATCATTAGTGCCATAGTCATCACATAATAAAATATCTAAATCATAGGCTTCAGGAAGTGGTAATTCAGTAACTTCAATACTAAAAGTATCTGTACAACCATTGCTGTCTATTAGGGTTATGTTATAAATTCCTGCTGTGCTCACCTCAATACTTTGTGTGTTTTCAGACGTACTCCAGTTATAAGATACATAATTTGGACCAACATCTAAAATGACAGAAGTTCCGGCACAAAATGTAGCTTCGGTAAGTGCAGGAGGTGTAATGTGAATGGTTTCTATGTCAAACGATGTAATATTATCGCACTTACCAAGAACAGACACTCTAACAAAAATGGTTTGCGAATTCGGTGTTATATTTTGATGCGTTGTAGGGTTTAATATTTCGTTTTGCTCAAACATCGCATCCAATTGTGAATTGTAATACCTGTAAATAGCTCCAGTTTCTGTAGAAACGATGTTTTCAAAAGTTGTTAAATCAAAATTGGTGAATGTATCCAAATCATCATCACAGGCATTTAAAACAGCGCTAACATTGTTAACAATGGCATCTGCTCTATGACTAACCAAAACGGAAGTAATGTAAGAACAACCTAAACTGTTTTCAACTCTAACAAAAACATCGTGATTGTTGTGTGGAATGGTATAATCTCCTGTTATTTGTGCGTTTTGAGTTTCAGCATTTGTTTGAGACGTATAATATTCAAAAGTTAAACCTGTAACATCAGCTACCACTAAATTGTTTAATTCTGAGAGGTTGAAGGTGTAATTACCATCAAAATCTGTGTCGCAGATAGCATATGTGTTTGGAGAAACAGCAATAAAACTACTATTTAGAGTTAGTTCTGTTGTATTAAAACACTGGGTTGTATTATCTATAACTTTTACAAATAGTGTTTGTGGATTAGTGGTATTGGTAAACGTTGGGTTTTGTTCGTTGATATCAGCATTTAAATCATTTTGAGATAAGTAGAAGTGCGTTGTTACGTTTGTATTGTTGTTTGTTAATTGATTGTCGTAGTCATGAAGGTTAAATGCCATAAAACCATCTGAAATTCCTGTATAATCACATTCTGTAATTGTTGTAGTAATAACTTCTGGAAGTGGAAGTTCTGTAACTACAACATTAAAAGTATCTGTACAACCATTGCTGTCTATTAGAGTAACGCTATACGTTCCTGAGGTGTCAACTTCTATGCTTTGGGTGTTTTCTGAGGTGCTCCAATTATAAGAAACATAATCTGGACCAACATCTAAAATAACAGAAGTTCCTGCGCAAAATGTGGCTTCAGTGAGTGTAGGAGGTGTAATATGAATGGTTTCAATGTCAAACGAAGTAATGTTGTCACATTTGTTAGGTGCAGAAACTCTAACAAAAATGGTCTGTGAATTTGGGTTTATATTTTCATGAGTAGTTGGATTTAATATTTCATTCTGTTCTAAGTTAGCATCATTTTCAGTGTTGTAATATCTAAAAGTAGCGCCGGGTTCTGTTGTTAATTGGCTTTCAAAAGTGGTTAAATCAAAAAACGCATAGGTGTTTAAATCATTATCACAAGCTTCTAAAACGTCAGTAACAACGTCAACAGTTGCAGAGGTTTTTATAGAGATGTTAACTGTGGCAATAGACATACAGCCAAACGGATTAACAACACGAGTATAAATAGTGTGATTATCGTTTGGAATGGCGTAATTAGAGGTGTTAACTATCTCATTGTTTTCGGCTTCTGCATCAACTAGGTTGGTGTAATATGTAAACACTAAACCGGTTTGGTCTTGAATTATTAGAGGATTTAAGTCATTTAAATCTAAGGTGTAAAGCCCATCAAAATCGGTGTCACAAATTGCGTAATGACTATCAACTAATTTAGGTGTTGCTAAAGCTTTTAATACAACTTTGCCAATAGAGAAACAGCCTGTTGCGGCATTGTCAAATCGCACAAAAACATTATCTGTTTCCGAAGCTGTATTATGATTTTCTGGTGTTAAAATTAGAAACGATGGGTTGGCTGTTTGTGCTGCAACTTCATCAGAATAGTAGGTAATGTCAAGTCCAGTTGTATCGGCTAACATATTTGGTATTGCCATTGTTAAATCAAATTCTTCAGTAAGGTTAAAATCATCATCACATTCTGATAATTCTGTGTCTTGAACAGTAATTGGAAATGTAAAATCTAAATCTATTTCTGCAATAGAAAAGCAATCCGTTGCCAGGTTCCTAACTCTTACATAGATAGTTTGCGGTACCGTTGTTATTAAATAATTTGAAGAAATAGGGTTGCTATTATTAATAGCATTAATTTCTGAGGTGAAATATCTAAAATTATGATTTAAAGGGTCAGAAATTATATCTGGATTGCTTAACGTTAAATTGTAGTATTCTTGACCATCTGTGAAATTATCACAGACCGTAACGCTAATGTTATTTACTATTGGTGCGGTTTGTAAATTGAAATTTATTTCTCCAGTAGTAATACAATTATCTGCAGCTTCAAGATTTACAAATAACGTTGTTGTGTCTGTAATAGTTGCTGTTGTAATTGGATTTGTAAAGCTATTTGCATTAGCTAAGGAATTGTAATAGGTTAAATTTACTCCTGTTTGACTTCCTAATATTTCAGAATTAAATTGGGATAAATTTACATTGTTTTCTAGAGTATCATTTTCAAAATCACAAACAATTATTGTATTTGAAATTATTTCAGGAACAGGAATAATTGATAAGTTTATTCGTGCAGTAGCATAGCATGTTGTTACAGCATCGTAGAGCCTAACATAAACCGCTGTATTTGAAGTTACAGAATAAGCTGATGGATTGGCAATTTCTGTAGTTGGGTCACCAACTTGTGCTTCTAATAATGTATGATAATAAGTGTTTGTATAGCTGGTGTGATTGGCGTTTACATTTGGTAAAGCATCATTTAGGTTAAATAATTCTTCATTGTCATTATCGGCGTCACAGGCTTCAATTGTTGCTGTTGCTGTGGTAATCGCTGGATGAAATGTAATAGTAATCGTTGTTTCTGTTGTACAACCATCAGGCGTTGTAACTAAAACATGGATTACTTGGGTTGGTCCAATGATGTTAAATGTTGTGGGATTATTTATAGCAGTACCATTTGTGTATTCATAAGAAAATGTAGCGCCTGTTGCTGGTGTAATTTGGGTTTCATATTGTGTTATATCATGAATTTCTTGGTTGTTGTAATATTCATCACAAATAATAGCTGTTACAGGTGTTAATAATATGGTGGGTTGAAAATCTAAAGTAACTTCTTCAACTGTGAAATCTATTTCAATACCTTCAAAAACTAGAGCAATTCTTGCGTAGATAGTTGTTAAAGTGGTAATATTAATTTCTGTAATTGGATTTGTATTGGTATCTGCTTCGGTTTGTAAGAGATGGTATGTTACTTCCATGTATTGGGCATTGTCATAACCTACAATTAAATCGCTGTCATAATTACCTAAAATAACCAGTTCCTCGATATCGTTGGCGCTATCACAAACTTGAAAAGAACCATTAGCGGTCCCATTAAAACTAACAGTTTCTAATTGTATATCTCCAATGGTAATACATCCTGATGAGGTATTTGTAAAAACAACAAAAACTTCTGTGTCAGGATTTGTAACTGCAAAATTTTCAGGATCAGAAATTAGACTTAGAGGATTTTGAGTTTGAGCACCAATTAAAGTGTCGTAAAATTGATAGGTTATTCCGGTTAAATCGGCGACCATATCTGTAACAGAATTTGTTAAATCGAAAATAGTACCAGAACTTACCTGTGTATCATTTTGTACCGTTACTCCTTCGATATAAATAAAATCAATATTAAAAACTTCAACACAACCAGAACTGGTATATGAACGTACCCAAATACGAGTAATCCCATTTAAATCATAGTATTCTGGATCTATTGGGTTTGTAGCGTGTAAAGGATCAAAAGGATTGGTATTGTTTAGCGCCCAACTTTGGTATAAGTGATAGGAGAAGTTTAAGGTTTCGGTATTATTTGCTTGTACATCTGGTTCGTGTTGTGTTAAATCATAAATGGCGATATTAGAACATAAGGTAACCTCAATAGGGGCAACGATTGGTACAGGTAACAGGTTAATATTAATTTCTTCAACATTAGGACAATTAGATTCTGGCTGTAGTGTTAATCTAACAAAAAATGAATCTCCATTTGCAGCTGTAAAATTAGCGATAGGGTTTATGTTATTATCGGCATCATTTTGAGTGAGATGATAAGATATATTTACCCCAGTTTGCGTACCAATAATTTGATTTGTGTAATTTGAAAGTGTAATAGTTTCAGAATTATCATTTGCGGTATCACATAGCGTTATTTCTGAAAGCTGAGAAGTTGCTATTTCTTCTAAATTGATAAGAAGTGTTCCAACATCAAAACAACCAATACCGCGTTGTAATCTTACAAAAATGGTCTCCGTTGGATTAGTTAATACATATGCATTTGGGTTGGATATAGGTGCTGTTTCTGTTTGTGCATCTGCTAAAGAGTTGTGGTAAGATAGTATCAGTCCTGTTTGCGTGCCAATCATAATAGGCTCGTAAGTTGTTAGGTCTATAATTTCGGTTCCTATGCTATTTATGTCACAAACCACAATTTCATTATCTATAGCCACAGGGTATAGTAAATCTATTTCTATATCTATATTGTCTTGAAGTATAATATCTGGGCCAACACACATATCATAAATAACAGTTGCTGTGTAGTTTGTAGATTGTTCTGGGCAAATAGTGATTTGGTCACCTGTAGAAATTAGGTTGTTGTTTTCATCTCTCCATTGTACAGAAGTTACGGGAACTCCGTTTGGGGAAAATCGCCAAGCTTCATTGGTAGCTGCCCAAATACTCGTGTTTCTATCGGGTGGAGTTGTCGCAATGGTACCATCAATATTTTGAATGCCAATTAGTGCATTTTTTCTATATGATGCTGAAGGGCTTGTTTCACAGTTTATAGGTTTTTCTTTTACATAAACTTCAATGACATTTGAGCCTTCGTAAAGTACAATTTGTGATGTAGATCTACTTGTTTCGCAATTAAAATGATTTAAGTTTTCATAACTAATAACAAAAGCTCTTGTGGGCGCAGTGCCTGTGGTATAGGTTTTTATTTCGCCACATTCGTTTTGAGGCGTGTTTGGGTCGTCTGTACAGCCAAAAACATTATTATCGTTTGTTAAATCATGGTAAGCGCCAAAAATAGCATTTGTTGGCATTGAGGTATTAGGTATGGTGCCCGCAAAAAACGGACTATCAGCTAAAGCGGCATTTGAGTTGAAACTTATAATGCCGTTGTCTCCAATTAGTAATTCGTTGTAACCTTCAGTATAAAAACAAAAATCAAAAGGAATTGGTAAAACAGCACTCCATTTATCATCACCATGAATGTTTACTGTTGTTTCATTAGTTAAGCCGGTTAGAGTATTAAATGGTATAGAGGTTACTTCGTAAGATGTTGTTTCACTTATGATGGTGTAGTTGGCTTCTAAGCTAAAGCACCTATTAGCATCTACGGGATAATCACAATCTACTAAAATATCATCAATGCCTTGACTATCTGTTATCTCAATAAAAGGTGAGCTATTTTGGGCAATTAATGCATAGGGAAATAAAAACAAGAAGAATAAAAACAGCCTTGAATGCATCTAATTGGTTGATATTTAGTTAGGAAGAAACAAGGTTACAAAAAAAAGTGCTTTTATTAGCACTTTTAATCTTCGAGTTATTAAATACAATTAACAATCTTAGTTGCTTTTTGTAGATAGAATATTTAATGTTTTTTTAGGACTACTTTAAACCCTTTAATACATTTAGCTGTCTTTTTATGGATATGATACAAACAAAATAAAGAGGGGTAAATTTAGTACTCATATCAATTTTTATGTTTCGTCGTTAAAAAACACCTTGTAAAAATGCATTTTCTTTTCTTCATCATAACCACGTTCTAAATACTCTGCAGAAGCATCTGGAGCATCAACATCAAGTTTTATTTGGATGTTAGTGTCTAGTTTTATTTCTGTTTTAATCTTTTGTTTTTGTTTTTTTAGCGCGATTTCAGAGACGTCAAACTGGTTTCTAATGAGAACTTTATTGTCAGATTCATAAGTTTTTTTATAATCTTCAAAGAGTTGAATCTTGTCTTCTTCATCAAATACCTCTTCTTTAAAAGTGTCAATATTTACAATTTCATTTTCTTTGAAAAAATCAACGGTTTTAGCTAAAAAATTAGTTTGTTCTTGTCCGCCAAAATTAGGTTGCAATACTTCTTTAGAAAACTCTCTACAAAGTTCTATGCAATTTTTAGTGTGCTGGTTGCTATCGTCTGGGTACTTGATGTTTAGGAAGCTTTTGATCCAGTATTGTGTGTCATAAGTATTGTTGTCTACGCTAAACACAATTTTACCTTCCATGTCGGAAGTATTTAAGATTAAGCATCCTTTATCAACCTTTTTGGCTTGGATGCCTTTTTGAACTAAAATATCGTAGTTATTATCCTCTAAATAGGTCTGAAAAAATTCAGTTTTATTTTCAATTTTGAAGATGCCAATTGCATCTGTAAAATAGTCTTCATATTGTACATTTTCGAAATGACAAATAAGTACATCGCCTGTCTTAATTTGAGCAGAGTTACTTTGCTCATATAGATGACTGACAATATGTTTAGAGATGTCTACAAAATCGACATCGTCTTTAAATAGTTGTTCGCTGTAAGTGTTTATTTCATTGAGGCCAACATCACTATGGTGATGAAAACGATAGCTTTCTGCAACACTAACAAATGGTTTTAAAAGATAAGGCAACATTAAATTATAAGTGGCTTCATCAAAATGCACAATAGCATCTGAAAATGCATTTTTTGTACCATTAAATTTGTTTCCAACTTTGTGGATTATACAACTTTTTAGAGAGGCTTTATGTCTTTTTATCATGAGTAAATAGTTGTCTTAATTTTTAATAATATAAGGCTTCAAAATAGAAGCGGTTTTTATATAAAAAAAAGAGTGGATTTTAGTGTAATTTGTAAACTACAATTGTTTTGTCGTCACTTTGAGTAATGAGCTCTAAACCGCGTTCTCCATCCAATTTTTCTAAAGTAGCACTTGAAGTGCCAAAAACAGGGAAATTTGGAATTGATTTGGCTTGGCTATCAAAGAGGTAAACTTTTTTGGATTGTAAATCTGTTGTGGTAACGTAAATTTTGTCGTTTAGATAAAAAATTCTCGGCTCAGTATATTCGCCGTAATCTAAATCTAGTGTTCGTGATTTAATAATTAATCGATTTTCTCTTAGCGAAACCAACGTTTTACTTGTAGTTGTAATTTTATGATTGTCTGTAAGGTTGAGGTTTTTTGTGGTTAATCTTCCTCTTGTGTCAACCTGTACGAGTTCTCCAAGCGTATTGGTTGTTGTAAATTTATTTTGATATAGATAGATTTCGTTATTTGAAAAACGAATTTTATCTTTCACGTTAATTCTAACTTTACCTTGTCGGTTTAAAACTTGAAGGTTTTCGCCAGCTCCAAAGACAATATAATCCTTAGTTCCTATTCTAAAATGTTTTGGTTGTGAGTTAATATTAGAATCATTGGTTTTGTAGTTAAAACCACTGATGGATTGTCCTTTGGCATTGTACATTAGTAAGTTTTTACCTTGGGTAACTAATAGCCTATAATCCTTCTTTTTGTCGTAATCAAACACCGAAAGTGGTTGTGTAATAGCGTCATTAAATTTTAACGGAAAAGGAGATACGTCTTTGCCATTTCTGTCTAAAACATATAATCGGTTTGGTGTTGCAAAAGCTAACTGTAGTCTGCCGTTTTTGTACATATCTATTTGCTCAACTTGCCCTAAAACTTTGCCCTGTAATTGTTTTTTCCAAAGAATATTGCCAGAACTAGAAAGAAGGTAAAGAACATTATTAATGTCTTGTACTACAATGTCATGAGATTTGGATATGTGATTTTTAACGACTTGAGGCGGTGTTAAAATGGTGGCATCAAGTGAGGATGTAAATGTTTCTGTTACAGAGTTTGAAGCTGCTTTCTTTTTAAATTTTTGAATGACTCCGTTGATGTGTGTGTAGTTATCTTCACGAACAAACTGAACCGCATTAGCATTGTAACCTTTCATTGTTTTACCTAAAATTTCGGAAAGGCCATCAGAATTTTTAAAGACAAATAATGAAGCTTCGTCACTTAAATCGTCATTAATACTTTGAAAAGCATCCGAATTTGCTAATGTGTTGTTGTTTAGCGCGTCAGTTAGAATTGATTTTAAGGTCTCTGTAGAATTGGTAAAAACTATAAAATTATCAAAGACTGAAAAGTAATTGGCATTTTCAAAACTGATAAAAGGCTTTAGATTAGATTGGAAGAAGTTAGGATTGGTAAATTCATATATGTCAATATCTCTAAACGATTCTATATTAGATTTATCTTCAATAGCTTCTAAAATTAAATTTGTATCAAGTGAATGAAGGATTAGAGCATCCTCTATTAAAGCAATCTCGTTGGTGAAATTTAAGAATGTTTCAGAAGCTACTGTTGCTGTGCTGTCTTTTAATTGGTTGTTATTGTCGTTAAAAACTGAAAAATCATTATAGGAAACACTAATCAAAGAATTCGTATTGTGTGGCGCAATAGAAGGGGTGTTAATTTTTTGTGGAATGGTATTTTTAAAACCATCAAGATAGTTGGTACTAGAGTCTTTAGAGGTTAAAATGCCATTGTAATTTAAGCCTTTATCCGTATAGCCAATATCTAAAATTGTAAAGTTAGAATTGTCTTTATTCAAATCTTCTAAAAATAACAATTTAGAATAATTTGGTGTTTTTGATTTAAATAGGATAGAAGCTACCGATTTTTTGTCTGCAGTTTCAATTAATTTACTGAGCTTGGTGTTTTCGTTTTCAGAATTTAGTGTTTTTAAAAGTTCTAAACTATTTGAGCCAGCAAAAGTGTTACCTATAATCTTATGATAAATAACAGAGTCGTTTAATTGTGTCTTTTCAATTTTTAGGTCTGCTAAAGTTTCCGAAATATGATTAGAAATAGAATCTATAACAAATAATGTACTGTCGTTTTCGGTAAGAATTAAATAGTTTGAGTCATTAAGGGAAATATATACCTGTTTTGCGGTATTTAGAGTTTTTAGAATCTGTGAAGCACTTTGTAATTCTGTTGTGTATATGTTAGAGAGGATCTCATTGTTGTCTATACTACTAATAAAATCACTAAGTTCATTAATTTGAATAATGACATTTGTTTCATTAGGAATGAATTTATAAGGTTGTTTGGTTTTGTCGTAGTTTTTTTGGCAAGCCAATACTAAGGTTAACAAAATCAATAAAAAACCAAGTCGCTTCATTAAGATAGAATATTTAGATTACAAATATAAAAAGTTATATGTTCAATTTGTATTGCTCTGGTAATAATCTAAATGATTTTCTATGGTATTTGGTAATACCGTATTTTTTAATAGCAACTCTATGCTCTTTTGTTGGGTAGCCTTTGTTTTGTTTCCAATTGTACATAGGAAATTCTTCGTGAATTTTTTCCATATACGCATCTCTATAGGTTTTGGCTAATACCGATGCGGCAGCAATACTTAAATATTTACTATCTCCTTTTACAATTGTTGAATGTGGAATGGATTCGTAAGGTTTAAATTTATTGCCATCTACAATAATATACTCTGGAGCAATTTTTAATTGAGAAATAGCACCATGCATTGCTTTTATGGATGCATTTAGTATGTTAATACTGTCAATTTCTGTTTCAAATATATGTTGAAATGCAAATGCTGTAGCTTCTGTTTCAATAATGGGTCTTAATAGTGTTCTATTTTTTTTAGAAAGTTGTTTAGAGTCATTGAGTAAAATGTTTTTAAAAGAAGAAGGTAAAATGACGGCGGCAGCAGTAACAGGTCCTGCTAAACAACCTCTTCCTGCTTCGTCTGTACCACACTCTAAGTTATATGTAGAAAACTGAATTTTTAAAGACAAAATGTTAAATTTTGAACAAAGTTAAAATTTTAACGCAACCCTTTTGCATTTTTTGCATCTAAGTGTTGAGTTAAATGTTTAAAACATTAGGAAAATGATTTATGCGATATGTTGACGAAATCGCAAAAGTATTAACATTTTTTTAGCAAAAACACTTGCTTATTTAATATTTAATTAGGATGTTTGCAACTAGACTAACTCAAATAATTGTTTTATGAAATTAAAGTTAACATGGTTATTAACGCTTTTTATGGCGTTCGTGATGCAATTTTCTTTTGCACAAGAGAAAACTGTCACAGGTACAGTTACAACAGCTTCGGATGGTTTACCTCTCCCTGGTGCAAGTGTAATTGTAAAAGGGACCTCTAGAGGTCAACAAACAGATTTTGATGGTAAATTTACTATTAAGGTCAATCAAGGAGATGTTTTAGTAATTTCTTACGTGGGTATGACACCTGGAGAAATTAGAATAGGTGCTGGTAGTACTTATGATGTTTCTTTAGAAGATGCTAGTACTCTTGATGAAGTAGTTGTTACAGGGTATAAAGGTGCTACAAATAGTGCTAAGATATCTTCATCTTTATCTACAGTAGATGCTGAATCTATAGAGCAAGTGCCAATTACATCTGTGGATCAGATGTTACAAGGTCAAGCTGCAGGTGTAAATGTAAGTACTGGTTCTGGTCAACCTGGACAAAGTGCTACAATTATTATTCGTGGTAGAAACTCACTTAACGGTGATACTGAGCCATTATTTATTATTGATGGTGTGCCAGTTGATCAAGATAACTTCCGTAGTATAAATCAGAATGATATTGCTACTATGTCTGTATTGAAAGATGCTGCAGCAACTGCTATTTATGGTAACAGAGGTGCTGGTGGTGTAATCCTTATTACAACTAAGACTGGTAAGAAAGGTTCTGGTGTTCAGGTGAAATACAGATCTTTATATGGTATTTCTGAATTACCAAGTCCAAAGTTTTCTGTAATGAATACAACTCAGTATTTAACTTATCAAAGAGATTTATTACCAGGAACACAGTTAGGTGATGGTTTATCAGATGAGCAAATTGCTGCTATGGCAAGACAAGCAGATACTAATTGGTCTGATATTTTATTACGTCAAGGTAAAACTGAATCTCATGAGGTTACAGTAACGACTGGTGGTGAAAATGCTACGTCTTTTACGTCTCTTCAATATTTCAAGCAAGAAGGTACAACGTTAGGTAGTGATTTACAACGTTTTTCTTTTAGAAATAACTTTAATGCAAATTCTGCAGATAATAAATTAAATTTCTCTACAAGTTTAACAGCTAACTACTCTGTAAGTAGTTTCGTTGTAGATGCACTTAGAGATTCAAATACTGGTGGTGATTTAGATAATCCATTCCTTGTGCCTTATGGAGCTTTACCTTATTTATCTCCATACAATCCAGATGGTTCAATTAATATTTGGGGTACAGGTCCTGCTGCTAATGGTGGGTCAGATGCTTATTTAGCAGATGGTTCAATAAATTATGCAGGAGTTGATGGTTTTAGAAACACACCTTTCATTGCGATGAATACAGCTGCTTTAGGTACAGATGAAGAATCTGAGATTAAGGTTGTTGGTAGAATTGCTGCTGATTACAACTTTGCTAAAAACTTAACAGTTGGTACTTCTTTTGGTCTTGACTACACGAATAGAGCACGTTTATTTATAAACCCTCCAGGAAGTATTAGAAGTTTTAGAATACCTTCAGAAGCTTCTTTAGAAAAAGGAACGCAATTTGAAAGTTTTTATAGAGATGCTAATTTCATAACAAATGCATTTGTACGTTATGATAATAATATTACTGAAAAGTTAAACTTAAATGCGGCTGTTTTTGCTGAATATAACTACTCTAATACGCAAGTAGGTAGTTTCCAAGCTTATGGGTTAAATCCTGCTTTACCTGGTTCTGGTTCTGGTTTTTCTGATGGTGCAACGACTGAAGGAGCAAATAATGATGAGTATAATTATATACCTGTTGTTGGTTCAAGTGAGTCAGAATTAGCTTTAGCTTCTGTATTCGCAACACTTGATTTAGATTATGATAATCGTTTTGGTTTTTCTGCTTCTATTAGAAATGATGCTACTTCTCGTTTTGTTGAAAACAGAGATGGTATTTTCTGGTCTGTTGCTGGTAGATGGAATATAGATAACGAAAGCTTTATGCAAGATGTTGATTGGTTGTCAGTTTTAAAACTGCGTGCTAGTTATGGTGTTGTAGGTAACCAAAATGTTGGTGGAAGATATATTGGTTTACAAACTGTAGGTGCCGGTAGTGGTTACCAGTTAACAAACTCTTATGCATTAGGTGCTTTAATTGACCCAGCTATTAAATGGGAAACTTCAAACCAGTTTAATGTTGGTTTAAGTTTTGGATTCTGGCAAAAGAGATTATCGGGTGAATTAGATTACTATAGTAATTTAACTACAGATTTATTTGCAAATAAATTGTTATCTACTGCAGGTACAGGATCTGCTTCTGTTACAACAAACGTTGCAGATATGAGTAACAAAGGTGTTGATTTACAAATTTCTTATGATATATTAAGAAAATCATCAACTAATAACTGGTCTATTACTGTAAATGCTAATGCTAACTACAATAAAAACGTTGTAGAATCTTTACCAGGTGAATTTACTGGTAATACCTTAAGAATTGCAGAAGGTTATTCTGCTAATACTTGGTATATGGTAAGATGGGCTGGTGTTAACCCAGCTAATGGTGAGCCTTTATATTTAGATGCAAATGGTGATTTAACTAATGAGTATGATTTTGATAACAACGCGGTTTATTTAGATAAAAACTTCGATCCTACTTACACAGGTGGTTTCGGTGCAGATATTAGCTATAAAGGATTTGCGTTAAATACATTATTTGCTTTCCAAGCAGATCGTTGGAAAAATAATGGTTCTTTAGCTCTTATTGAAGATTCTAGTTTAGGTGGAAACTTAAACCAATCTACATCAATGCTAAACGCTTGGACTACACCAGGACAAATTACAGATGTGCCAGCTTTATCTTACGGTGGTGTACGTGCAATTAGAGGTGACAGAAACTTAGAAGATGCATCTTTCTTAAGATTAAGAAACATATCTTTATCTTACAATGTTGCTAGCGAAGTATTAGAGAAAACAAAAATGTTTACTGGTGTTCGTATTTTTGTTCAAGGTACTAACTTGTTTACTTGGACTAAATTCCAAGGATTCGATCCAGAAGGTACAACAGCTTCAACATTTTTCGAATATCCTGTAGCTAGAACTTATAGTTTAGGATTTGATATAACGTTTTAAAAAAAAAAAATATGAAAAAACATTTAGCAATATTAACTTTAGTTATCACAACAGCCTTTGTGAGTTGTAGTGATCAGTTAGACAGATATCCCGTTGATTCTTTAGTAGAAGAAACGGCTTACAATACAGTTACAGACCTTCAGTATGGACTTAATGCTGTTATTGGTAATTATAACTATAATTATATCATTGGATTCAATTCCCTTTTTGCAGATAATACGCAATTAGGAGTTGATAATGGGGGGCAAGAGGTACCTTATCATAATCAAGTTTTGAATCCTAGTTCAGCTGCTATTAATGGTAATGCAGTGCTATGGTTTAGTCGTTATTCTAATATTAACGATATGAATAGACTTTTAGTTTCAGCAAGTACTATTACGCCAAGTGCTGATGAATTAGATACATATAATAATATTTTAGCGCAAACGTATGCATTTAGAGCATTAGCGCATTATGAATTATTATTATACTATGGTTTAGATCTTACAGATGATTCAGCTTTAGGAGTACCTTACGTTGATTATGTATCTTCAGATGCTACACCTGGTAGGGATACTGTGGGAGATGTTGTAACTAGAATTAACGAAGATTTGGATCAAGCTTTAGCTTTATTCCCAGCTGGTACAAATGATATCAATTTTGCAACACCTGATTTTGTGACTTTTTTAAGAGCTAGAATGGCTTTAGAAACTGGTGATAATCTTGGTGCAATTAATTTATGTAATTCATTAATTGCAGATTATCCATTAGCAGACGTTAGTCAGTATTATGGAATGTTCAATGAAGATGCTGATAAAACAGAAGTTGTTTTTAACTATGATAATGTTCAAGGATTTGACTATGCGATTAATTTCCTTTGGAATTTCTCTGGTCAAGGGCCTAAATTCGAGATATCTAACGAGTTGTATAGTTTATATGACGATAATGATATTAGAAAAACAGTTATTTTAGATCCAGTTAGTGATATAGATGAGGAGGTATTAGTTATTGGTAAATATCCTATCAATGCAGATACGCAAGCAATCAATGATTTTAAAGCTATGAGAATCTCTGAAATCTATTTAATTAGAGCAGAGGCATATGCTAAAACAACTCAATTCGATCTTGCTGCTGATGATGTAAATGCTGTTCGTGCTGCTAGACATACTGTAGCTGTAGATGATGTGGAGTATGATTCTTTACTTGAGGCTATAGAAGGTATTATTACCGAAAGAAGATTAGAATTAGCTTTTGAAGGTCATAGATATACCGATATCAAGAGAGTTAGAGCGATAACTAGTAAAGGTATTGAGCGATCAGAAGATTTAGGTGATTGTGAAGGTGCAGCTCCATGTAGCTTGCCAGCATCTTCTAAGGAGTTTATTTTACCAATACCTCAAGGTGAGCTTAATGGTAATCCTGTTATTAGAGAACAACAAGCACCAGGTTATTAATAAAAAAAAACAAAATATTATTATGAAAAATTTATTCAAATTATTCCTCATTTGTTTGCTTATCGTTTCTTGTGAAGAAACAGAGCCAATCTTATTTGATGGAACTACAGCTGTAGGATTTTCAGAAGCTGTTGTTGATTTAAGTATACCAGAAGGTGGTATAACGTCAACAGTTTCTATTATTTCTACAACTACAAGTTCAGAATCGCGAACTTTTGATGTAACCGTGGTTGATACACAAGGTTTAGAAGCTAGTGACTATTCAATAGGAACTGCTACAATACCAGCTGATTCATATGAAGGTACTTTAGATGTAACTTTTAACTATGATGGTTTAGAGGACTTTACACCTTATGTATTAACTGTAGCTTTAGAAGTTACTGGAGGTGGTAGTGCATTTCCTCCAATATCTTTTAACCTTTTGAAAGAATATGATATTAGCACATTTGTTTGTGGAGAATTTAAACTTAGTATTGTAGCAGATAACTATGCGTCTGAAACAACTTGGGATATTAAAGATTCTACAGGAGAAGTAGTAGCTTCAGGTGGTCCATACGAAGATGAAACTGCAGGTACAGAGTATGTTTCTAACATCTCTTTATCAGGTGGTGATTATACGTTTACAATCTATGATGCTTACTCTGATGGTCTATTCGATGGTACTAATACAGGAACGTACAATTTATATTGTGCTGCACAATCAGTAGTGTCTTATGCATCTGGTAGTGGCAACTTTGGAGCTTCAGAATCAACTGATTTTACTGTAGTAGAATAATAATTTATAAAAAACGTATCTTATGAAAAAAATAATAAAATTATTACCAATATTACTTCTTGTTTTTGCATTCAGTTGTGGAGACGATGATTTTTCTGAAAATTTCACGACTGATGATCCTACAACAGGATGGGTAGAGTTTGCAACTCCTAATGCAGGAACGACTATCTCTGCTGCTACGGAAACATTATCATTACCTGTTAGCCTACGTGTTCCTGTGTATAAAGATGGCTTAAATGTGTCTTATACAATTCAGGCAGTAGAAGGTGATTATACTTCTATTTTAACAACTGACGATACTTTAACTTTTACACCTGATCCTTCTGGAGCTAATGGTAATACTAGAGTAAAGAGTATTGATTTACATTTTGAAAATGTAGCAGATTTAACTGATCTTGTTGTTTTTGATGTAGTTTTAACTGCAGTAGATGTAAATGGGGTAACTATAGGTGTTGATGATGAGAGTATCACAACTTATAGAGTTTCTACACCTTGTCCTATTGTTATTGCTGATAGCTATAATGTTGATGTATCAGCTCTTGGTGGTGCGGCTCCTTCTCATACGGTAGATTTTACTCTAGTTGGACCTAACCAATATTCATTAGCGTCTACTTGGGGACCAAACTTTGTTGGTTGGGCTACAGGAGATGATAGCTTCAATGGGCAATATCCTTATCCAGGATTTATCATTGTTAATGATGATTTAACTGTAGATCTTATCTCAGATGATCCTCTTTCTCCAGATGGTGGAACTGGTACTTATGATAGTTGTAATGATGTATTTATCATTAGTTTAACTCAAGGAGTATTTACAACAGACTTTACTGTAGATTTAGTAATGACAGCTGCTGAGTAAGTTGTATTATTAATTTAATATTAAAAAGCCCGCTTTTAGCGGGCTTTTTTTATGAGCATTTTTAAATATTACAGTTAACTGTAATATTTAAAATTCTTTTAATTTGTTTACGTTGAGTGTAGTTTTTAGTTTGATTTAATCTTTAAGTCAGCTTTAATATAATTATTTTGTTGTTTAATTATGTTTAAAATATTATGCCGTAATTATAAATTTGTTAACAGCTTTATTTTTATATAATAAATAATTAAACATATATTTGTACGTTACTCTTTGTATTTCCTAGTTTAAAAGAGTATTCTTCAAAAAAAAAAAAATGAAAAAAAATTATCTCTATGTAGCTGTTGCATTAATTTCAGCAATATGCACATCTCAAACTTCGCAAGAATTTGCAAAAATCACTTCTAAATATGATAAAGAAAAAACAAATGCTGTTATAGAATATCTAGGTTTAGAATATCAAAAACAGGAACGTCGCGTTAAGGCATATTTAGAATCACTTAGTTCAGAAGAGCGTGCTAAAATCGATGAAAATGCTTTGGTGGATGTAACTCCAGAAGGTGAGCTTTTGTATATTGTTCCTACTAATAATCATGCTGCAATAACTATGAAAGTAGATAGGTTATATCAAGGCGGTTCTTTGGGCTTAGATTTAGCTGGGCAGAACATGGTTGCAGGTGTATGGGAAGCACAAAATGGATATCCGCTTCCATTTCATCTTGATTTGGTTGGGAGATTAACTGTCATTGATGGTGGTGGTCCAAGTACTTTTCATGCTACGCACGTTACTGGAACAATAATCAGTTCTGGGGAGAACTTTATTGGAAACCTTGGTAGAGGTATCGCTTATGAAGCTAGTGCTTTGGTAGCTAACAGCGCTAATGATTCACAAGAAATGGCAACACAGGCCGCTGAAGGACTTTTAGTGTCTAATCATTCTTACGGTTTGTCTGCAGAGAACTTATCGGTATCTGCATTTGGTGCTTATATTAATAGTTCGTTTAATTTAGATTTAATAACAAGTAACAACCCTTATTACTTACCGGTGGTTTCAGCAGGTAATGATAGGGATGATTATTTATTGTATAATCCATCGCAAGGTGGATACGATTTGTTAACTGGTTTTTCCACTTCAAAGAACTCAATTACATCAGCAGCTGTTCAAGAAGTGCTTAATTACACACGTCCAGGTGATGTTTTAATGTCTACATTTAGTAATTGGGGGCCAACAGATGATGGTAGAATTAAACCAGATATCTCTTCTCAAGGTGTAGATGTAAGATCTACTGTTGAAACAAGTAATACGGCCTATGGTCTTAGTTCAGGAACATCAATGTCTGCTCCTACAATTACAGGGCTATTGTTATTATTGCAACAGCATTATAACGATGTAAATTCAGAGTTTATGTTAGCTGCGACAGCAAAAGGTTTATTGTTGCATACAGCTGACGAAGCTGGATCTTCACCTGGACCAGATTATAGATTTGGATGGGGCTTGGCTAATGGAGAGAAAGCAGTAGAAACTATAACTAATAACGGAGTTAATTCTCATATAGAGGAGTCAAGTATAAACAATACAGAAACTAAAACTTTCAATATATTGGCAACAGGTGATGAGCCGTTGAAGGTTTCAATTTCTTGGACAGAACCAGTTGGTACAGTTATAAATAATGATGAAAATAATAGAACCGCTCAGTTAGTTAACGATTTAGATGTTAAATTAACTATGGATGGTACAGATTACTTTCCTTGGAAGTTAAGTCCTATTAGTCCTTCTACTGGTGCAACAAGAAATTCTACAAATGATGTTGATAATTTTGAAAAAATAAAAGTAGATAATCCTATTAGTAATGACGTTTATACAGCAACCATTACTCATAAAGGTACTTTATCTGGTGGCTCACAAAATTACAGTCTTGTAATAACAGGAGGTATCTTAACAGATTTAAGTGTTGAAGAACAAGATGCACTTAAAACTGATATTGTGATTTACCCAAATCCTGCTAATGATATAGTTACAATTAAAAGTCGTACAACAAGTCAGTTTAAAAATTATAAAATTATTGATAATATTGGAAGAGTAGCTTTAGAAGGTAATTTTGAGTCTAATTCTAATGCACCTCAGATTAATGTTTCTCAAATTTCTAAAGGAATATATCACCTTATGGTGTTTTCAGAAACAGGTGTGTTTACTCAAAAATTAATAAAAATGTAGAAAGAAAAAACTGTGCTAACTGTTGTTTACACAGTTTAAGGTTTCAATTATAAAAAACCAGAGAATTGATATTCTCTGGTTTTTTAATTTTTTAATAACGGAAATGTTGTTGTACCCAACTATAGTTTAGTTTTAAATTATAGATATGGTAAGTTTAATATCGGTATTGTTGAAACGATACTAATCATATTCTGTAATTAATTAAAGAAGATAAAGATTCTTATACTAAATATAAATTTGTACGACCTTTAAAAGCAAGTACGAAATTTAAAATATTATTCAAGGAGTTAAATTAATGTTTAAGATATTTGTGGCAGATTGGAATTTAGAAATAGTTACTGATTTGTTCTAAGATTTAGTGAAATAATTACCTTAAATAGTACATCAGTTTCATATATGTAAATCATATCTCTGAAGTTAATAATTGAACATTTTATACATTTCTTTTTAAAGAACAACCAATTTGTTTTAAAGGCAAATAATCAGTGCTGCCTTTTTTATGTTAAGTAAAGTATAATTTTATATTTGTAAACAATAAAATATGATTTACTTTGTTTGAAAATGATACAGTCTTAAATGCAAATTAAATATTATTACATACTTGTTTTTTTTCTTTTTGTAACTAGTCTTGGAGCACAGGTTAAGCTTAAAGAAAAGACGACTCAAAATACGCAGGGTAATTTTGGTAAGGATTCTACCGTAACAAACCGTTCTAAAGGTTTTAAGGAAGTAGCTAGTGTAGATATGTATTTGCAATTTAATAATGAGCTAGATTCAATACCCATTGATACCACCTTAGCAATTAAAAAAGATTACAAATTTAATTACTTGCAGAAAGATAATTTTGGCTTAATGCCCTTTGCTAATATTGGTCAAACATATAATACACTTAGTTTCGATGCTTCAGAAAATAAAACCAAACCTAGTTTTGGAGCAAGAGCCAGGCATTTCAACTATCTAGAACATGAAGATATTAGATTTTTTGAAGTTCCAACACCTTGGACACGCCTAACCTATAAAACAGCTTTTGAACAAGGACAGCTCTTAGATGCTTTTTTTACAGTTAATCTATCTAAGCAGTTTAATTTTTCATTAGCATATAAAGGATTAAGATCGTTAGGAAAGTATCAAAATTCGTTAACCAGTTCAGGTAATTTTCGTTTTAATTCAAAGTACAACACAAAAGACAAAAGGTATACTGCCAAAGGATATATAGTAATGCAAGATTTACTAAATCAAGAAAATGGTGGAATCAAAACTGAGGACCTTGAGAATTTTGCCTCAGGTAATGAAGAGTTTTTGGACAGGTCTGTGTTTGATCCTAATTTTGAGAACGCAGAGAACGTGCTTGAAGGGAAGCGTTTTTATTTTGAGCACTCTTATAAAATTACAAAAGAGAAGGATTCTTTAAGTAACAATAGACTTTCGCTAATTAATAAAGTTTCTTTTGAAGACAAATTCTTTCAGTTTAGCCAAGATGTGGCAGTAACGGATTTCTTTGGGGATGTTTTTTCTAATAGTATTAATGACAGAGTAACATTAGAAGACTTTAGAACTTCACTTGGACTAAGCTATTCTAATAATACATTAGGTCAAGTTGGATTTGCATTAAACTATACAGATATTAATTATGGTTATAATAGTGTTGTGTTATTTCCAAATCAGCAATCAATACCTAATAGAATTGTGTCCAATTTTATAGGAATAGAAGGAACATATTCAAAAGCTTACAAAGGGTTTAATCTTTCGGGGCGTGGAAATTTAAATTTATCAGACACATTTGTCGGTAGTTTTTTGGATGGAACAATTAGTTTGAAGTTAAATGAAGATATAGCACTGTCTGGAGGTATTACAATTAACTCTAGACTTGCCAATTATAACTATTTATTATATCAAAGTGACTATATCAATTATAACTGGTATAATTTTGATGACTTCAAAAATGTAAATACACAACAGATAAAGTTTAGTTTAGAATCACAAAAGTTGTTTAATGCTTATTTCGATATATCCAATATAGATAATTACACCTATTTTAATTTAGAGGAAACAATAGATCAAGTTAATGTTATTAGACCAAAGCAATATAATAAGCCACTTCAATATTTAAGGTTAAAACTTCAGAAGGAATTTAAAGTCGGCAATTTTGCATTAGATAATACAATAATGTATCAAAACGTAGTTAGTGATGATAATGTTTTAAATGTGCCAGATTTTATAACTCGAAACACCTTGTATTATACCAATCAGTTATTCAAAAAGTCAATGACGCTTCAGACAGGTGTAACTCTAAATTACTTTACAGCTTATAATATGAATGGTTATGATCCTTTATTGGCAGAATTTTATACTCAAAATAATACTGAGTTAGGTGGTTTTCCAAGGCTAGACTTTTTTATTAATGCTAAAGTGAGACAAACCCGTATTTTCTTAAAAGCAGAACACTTTAATTCTTCATTTACTGGATACGATTATTTTTCGGCTCCGAATCAACCCTATAGAGATTTTATTATTCGTTTTGGATTAGTATGGGATTTCTTTCTGTAAAAGACTAAGACATTTTTTTCTATTAATAGAAGTATGTCTAGTATCATTCTTACTTACTTGTTTTTAATTCTATAATATGAGAATGTATTATATATAAGTCCTACTCATATAGTCTATCTAATAAGGTGCTTAATTAAGGACAACTGTTTCCATGGCTACTTCACGTATGTGTTATAGTTATAAGAGTTGTTAATAGTAGAGTTTACTTATAAGAGTTTAAAGGTTACTAGACTCCTTATTATATAAAACCAAAAAAGAGAGATTCTAAAATATTGGTTTCAAGGCAATTAAAAAAAGATTAAAATAAAAAGGAAAAAGGTGTTGTGGGAATGAAAAAGGGTTTTATATTTGCACCCCGAAACAAAGACAACAAGTCAAGTTTCAGCCGTTCATTTCCAGATAAATTTAACTTTGAAAAAATAAATAATATTTTTTCAAATTAAGTTTGTGAGAATGAAAAAAGGGTTTTATATTTGCACCCGCTTAGCGAAACAATGTTAAGTAAAAGTAAAGAAAAGTTCATTAACATATTGAATTGACAGCGTAAGAAGATAGTTGGAAACGGCTATTTTCAAACAAGAGAATAAATCATTTAGAGTACTAGAATAATTCCTATTAGTTGTTAAAGACATAGTCGTAAGACTTAAAATTTAACGATGAAGAGTTTGATCCTGGCTCAGGATGAACGCTAGCGGCAGGCCTAACACATGCAAGTCGAACGGTAACAGAGAAGAGCTTGCTCTTTTGCTGACGAGTGGCGCACGGGTGCGTAACGCGTATACAATCTACCTTTTACAGGGGGATAGCCTTTAGAAATGAAGATTAATATCCCATAGTAAGTAGTTTTGGCATCAAAACAACTTTAAAGCTTCGGCGGTAAAAGATGAGTATGCGTTCTATTAGCTAGATGGTGTGGTAACGGCACACCATGGCGACGATAGATAGGGGCCCTGAGAGGGGGATCCCCCACACTGGTACTGAGACACGGACCAGACTCCTACGGGAGGCAGCAGTGAGGAATATTGGACAATGGGCGAGAGCCTGATCCAGCCATGCCGCGTGCAGGAAGACTGCCCTATGGGTTGTAAACTGCTTTTATACAGGAAGAAACCTTTTCACGTGTGAAAAGCTGACGGTACTGTAAGAATAAGGATCGGCTAACTCCGTGCCAGCAGCCGCGGTAATACGGAGGATCCAAGCGTTATCCGGAATCATTGGGTTTAAAGGGTCCGTAGGTGGATAATTAAGTCAGGGGTGAAAGTTTGCAGCTTAACTGTAAAATTGCCTTTGATACTGGTTATCTTGAATTATTGTGAAGTGGTTAGAATATGTAGTGTAGCGGTGAAATGCATAGATATTACATAGAATACCAATTGCGAAGGCAGATCACTAACAATATATTGACACTGATGGACGAAAGCGTGGGGAGCGAACAGGATTAGATACCCTGGTAGTCCACGCCGTAAACGATGGTCACTAGCTGTTCGGACTTCGGTTTGAGTGGCTAAGAGAAATTGATAAGTGACCCACCTGGGGAGTACGTTCGCAAGAATGAAACTCAAAGGAATTGACGGGGGCCCGCACAAGCGGTGGAGCATGTGGTTTAATTCGATGATACGCGAGGAACCTTACCAGGGCTTAAATGTAGATTGCATTAGGTAGAGATACTTATTTCTTCGGACTATCTACAAGGTGCTGCATGGTTGTCGTCAGCTCGTGCCGTGAGGTGTCAGGTTAAGTCCTATAACGAGCGCAACCCCTGTTGTTAGTTGCCAGCGAGTCATGTC
>NZ_JAYJLF010000013.1:0-3294 GCF_036903175.1 Winogradskyella sp. ECml5-4
TAATTAAGGTTTACGAGCTTTTAATTAATCATAAATTTAAGTTTTATCTTCGGATAAGATTTAAATAGTAACTCATTAAAAAGACAAAAGTACAATAAGCTAAATAAGAGCGTATGGGGAATGCCTAGGCTCTCAGAGGCGATGAAGGACGTGATAAGCTGCGAAAAGCTACGGGGATTGGCACATACAAATTGATCCGTAGATATCCGAATGGGGCAACCCACTATATTGAAGATATAGTATCCGCAAGGAGGCGAACCCGGAGAACTGAAACATCTAAGTACCCGGAGGAGAAGAAAACAAAAGTGATTCCGATAGTAGCGGCGAGCGAAATTGGATTAGCCCAAACCAGTATTGTTACGGCAATGCTGGGGTTGTAGGACCACGATATTCGACTCATAATGAATTAGAACAGTTTGGAAAGACTGACCAAAGAGGGTGATAGTCCCGTATAAGTAAAGAATGATTAGATAGTGGTATCCTGAGTAGTGCGGGGCACGTGAAACCCTGTGTGAATCAGTCGGGACCATCCGATAAGGCTAAATACTCCTGAGAGACCGATAGTGAACTAGTACCGTGAGGGAAAGGTGAAAAGAACCCTGAATAAGGGAGTGAAATAGAACCTGAAACCATACGCTTACAAGCGGTCGGAGCAGACTTGATCTGTGACGGCGTGCCTTTTGCATAATGAGCCTACGAGTTACCGTTGCTAGCAAGGTTAAGGACTTCAGGTCCGGATCCGTAGCGAAAGCGAGTCTGAATAGGGCGCTTTAGTTAGTAGTGGTAGACGCGAAACCGTGTGATCTACCCATGGGCAGGGTGAAGCTGTGGTAACACACAGTGGAGGCCCGAACCGATATACGTTGAAAAGTGTTCGGATGACCTGTGGGTAGGGGTGAAAGGCCAATCAAACTCGGAAATAGCTCGTACTCCCCGAAATGCATTTAGGTGCAGCGTTGATTTATAGTTTTATAGAGGTAGAGCTACTGATTGGATGCGGGGGCTTCACCGCCTACCAATTCCTGACAAACTCCGAATGCTATAAAATGTTAATCAGCAGTGAGGGCATGGGTGCTAAGGTCCATGTCCGAGAGGGAAAGAACCCAGACCATCAGCTAAGGTCCCCAAATATATGTTAAGTTGAATAAACGAGGTTGAACTGCTTAGACAGCTAGGATGTTGGCTTGGAAGCAGCCATTCATTTAAAGAGTGCGTAACAGCTCACTAGTCGAGCGGTTCGGCATGGATAATAATCGGGCATAAACATATTACCGAAGCTATGGACTTGTAAAAGTGGTAGGGGAGCATTGTAGTGTCGTCGAAGGTGTGCTGTGAGGCATGCTGGAGAAGCTACAAAAGAAAATGTAGGCATAAGTAACGATAATGCGGGCGAGAAACCCGCACACCGAAAGACTAAGGTTTCCTCAGCTATGCTAATCAGCTGAGGGTTAGTCGGGACCTAACGCGAACCCGAAAGGGGTAGTGGATGGACAACAGGTTAATATTCCTGTACCTGCTCACACTAAAAGTGACGGAGGCGAAAAGTTAGTGCGTACTGACGGAATAGTACGTTGAAGCGAGTAGTAATACCGCGATAGTACACTGAGACTACGGTCAAGGTGATAATCTAGCAAATCGACTTCCAAGAAAAGCGAGTGAAGCAGCCCGTACCCTAAACCGACACAGGTAGTTGGGATGAGAATTCTAAGGTGCTCGAGAGATTCATGGCTAAGGAACTAGGCAAAATTGACGCGTAACTTCGGGAGAAGCGTCGCCCCCCTCTGGGGGGGCCGCAGTGAAAAAGTCCAGGCGACTGTTTATCAAAAACACAGGGCTCTGCTAAATCGAAAGATGATGTATAGGGCCTGACACCTGCCCGGTGCTGGAAGGTTAAGTGGAGGGTTTAGAAGTTTACTTCGAAGATCTCAAATGAAGCCCCAGTAAACGGCGGCCGTAACTATAACGGTCCTAAGGTAGCGAAATTCCTTGTCGGGTAAGTTCCGACCTGCACGAATGGTGTAACGATCTGGACACTGTCTCAGCCATGAGCTCGGTGAAATTGTAGTATCGGTGAAGATGCCGATTACCCGCAGTGGGACGAAAAGACCCCGTGAACCTTTACTATAGCTTAGTATTGGCTTTGGATAAGTAATGTGTAGGATAGGTGGGAGACTTTGAAGTGGCGTCGCTAGGCGTTGTGGAGTCATTGTTGAAATACCACCCTTTGCTTATCTAGAGTCTAACCTCTAACCAGGGACAGTGCTTGGTGGGTAGTTTGACTGGGGTGGTCGCCTCCAAAAGAGTAACGGAGGCTTCTAAAGGTTCCCTCAGCACGCTTGGTAACCGTGCGTAGAGTGCAATGGCATAAGGGAGCTTGACTGAGAGACATACAGGTCGATCAGGTACGAAAGTAGAGCATAGTGATCCGGTGGTTCCGTATGGAAGGGCCATCGCTCAAAGGATAAAAGGTACTCCGGGGATAACAGGCTGATCTCCCCCAAGAGCTCATATCGACGGGGGGGTTTGGCACCTCGATGTCGGCTCGTCACATCCTGGGGCTGGAGAAGGTCCCAAGGGTTGGGCTGTTCGCCCATTAAAGTGGCACGCGAGCTGGGTTCAGAACGTCGTGAGACAGTTCGGTCTCTATCTACTGTGGGCGTTAGAAATTTGAGTGGATCTGACTCTAGTACGAGAGGACCGAGTTGGACGAACCTCTGGTGTACCTGTTGTTCCGCCAGGAGCATTGCAGGGTAGCTACGTTCGGAAGGGATAAGCGCTGAAAGCATATAAGCGCGAAACCCACCACAAGATGAGATTTCTTTAAAGGGTCGTGGAAGATGACCACGTTGATAGGCTATAGGTGTAAAGGCAGTAATGTCATAGCCGAGTAGTACTAATAACCCATAGGTTTATTGTCACTTCGACTTTGCTCAGTGACCAGTAATGATTGCTGAGCAAGTCTGTTTTTTTATTAAAGTTTACTTACAAAATCATGTCTTTTTTTCAATATGTCAACAATATTAGTGTTGATTATTTATAACAGCCAAGGTCTTGAACCAAGTTCAAGATAAAAACTTAAGGTGGTTATAGCGACGGGGCTCACCTCTTACCATTCCGAACAGAGTAGTTAAGCCCGTTTGCGCCGATGGTACTGCTTTACTGTGGAAGAGTAGGTCGCCGCCTTTTTTGAAAACCCTTACTAGATATCTAGTAAGGGTTTTTTGTTTTAGAATCTATCGTGAAGTAAATCAATTAACCTTTTTTATTATCTTCATTCTTTATTTGGAATTGAAT
>NZ_JAYJLF010000014.1:0-138587 GCF_036903175.1 Winogradskyella sp. ECml5-4
ATTAAAAATTCAGGAAGAATAAGTTTCAGTAGTTCTAGATAATTGTCCAAAAGTCTTTTTTTTTACAAAAATCAGAATCTTTTTTTAATCATCACACACAACTTTTAGCAATGACCCATGAAGTCGCTAAATTATTTCAAGCTATCTTATCAGGTTTAATATTCAAGACCTAAAAATTCAGCATCACTTAAGGTTTTCATAAAAGCAATTAAATCTGTTTTTTCTTGAGCTGTAAGTGGGATTCTATTGTTATTATCTTTTAAAATAGGGTCGAGGTTATCTGCCTCTAATACTCCGTTATCTAAATAATCGAGTAGGTCTTCTAAAGTTGCAAATTGTCCGAAGCTGCCGTAAGGAGCAGTATATTCTATATTTCTTAAGCTAGGCACTCTAAAACGCATATAATCTTCAACAAGACCTGTGATTCTGGCACGTCCTCCTTCTTCAGAATCTGGATTTATAGGAAACCCAATATTTCTAAAACTTTGATCTGTAAATAATTCTGTGCTGTGACAGCTTATACATTTGTTTTGAAAAACAGCATAGCCTTGTGCTTCACTTGTTGTAAATGTTTCTCCTTCGTTTTGTTTAACTCTATCGTATTTACTGTTTGAAGATATGAGCGTGTATTCATATTGCGCAATACTATTGTAAATACCATCTGCTGTAATACCTTCTCCTTGAAAAGCTTTATTAAATAGCTCTATATAAGAAGGATCGCTTTCAAGTTTACCAATAACCTCTAAAATAGAGGAATCCATTTCTTCGTGTGTAATGATAGGAGCCAATGGTTGGTTTTCTAATTGGAGTTTATTACCATCCCAATTATAAAATTGCATAAATGCCATGTTTTGTACAGGCGGAGCATTACGAAGTCCTATTCGTTCCTCAATTCCAATAGCTTTTGGGTTGTGATCAGCAAAGGCACTTTCTTGTATGTGGCAACTTGAACAGGAAATGGTGTTGTCTGCACTTAATTGTCTGTCAAAGAATAATTTTTTACCTAATTCAACTCCATATTGCGTTGGCATATTATTGTAAACCGAACTGTTTAGTTCTGGAAAATCAATTGGAATATTCAGTGTTAATTCAGGGTTGTCATATATAATAGGCTCAGTATCATTAGTGCTACATCCTGTAAATAAAAGGATGATAGCGATACTTTGTATTGTTTTTTTCATTTTGCTATAAAACTATAATAGAGTCGGCTATGGTGTTTTATCATAGCCGACCCATTAATTTTTTAGATTTAGTTTTCTACTGAAGTAACAGAGAACATTCCTGTATGGTCTGTTGTACCATTACCACCAATATTTTCGACAAACTTCATCATTTCAGTAGCTGTATGAGCACTTGGTGTTGCATTATTGGTAATGTCTTCTGTAGAGACTAATGTTACCGTATGACTTTCGCCACTTAAGAAATAATCAAAATCGGCTTTAATGTTAATTGTAGGTGCACTATTGCCAACAGTAGTTGTTGTAGGAAGTACAATTGTAATATCTCTATAAGCATCAACACCTTGCGTATAAGCACCTTCTTCACCTTCTACTGTACTTCCAGAATGGAAAGACAATTGCTTATTATCGGTATCATAGAACCCTTCGAGTTTTGTAAAACGGTATCCCGTTCCCCATTCCCAATGCATTTGTGTATCATTTGCTCCTGCATTTTCATAAAATGTAGGGAAACTTACTTGATCTAAAGTATTTAAATCAGATCTTACACCTAAACCAAATTTTATTTCTGTGTAATCTCCTGCAGGAATATCACTCATAACATAACTCAATGTTTCTGGTTTTGACTGATCTACAACCGTAGCTCCGTTATCTAAATCATTTACATGATAAGGAATTTCAGTGCCATCTGCTTTTATAAGACGAATGTTACTAATAACGTATTTAACTTCTTCAAAGTGGTGAATTTGTCCAGCATCAGAAGTGTTTTTAGTCGCAGCACTAGATGTTGCATCTCCTAGAACAATAGGTGTGTCGCCAAATGTGTTATTGAATTCTAAGGTTATATTATTTGCAACAGGATTATTGTCATCGCTACTACAAGACATGAATGCAACGACTACGGCTGCTGATAAAATATATTTTTTAAGATTTTTCATTTTTTTAAATTTATGTTAATTGATATGTTTATTTTTTTATGTTAAGCGTTTTCTAAATCAGCACTTAACATCGGAGGAGGTACTAGGACTTCTAGATAGGGTTCCGAATGATGGAACTCTATATATATCAATTTTACTTTGGTTTTAATGACGTTTGGAGTTTCTATTTCATATGCAATATTTGAATAAAAAACCAAATCGAAATTTTTGGTATTAAGTATTTTTTCAGAATCGGTGTTTTCCGTTTCTTGTAATTCTTTACTTAAATAACATTTTCCATTACAATGGAGTTCAGGTTTGTTTTTATTGATACAAAACTGCTCTGTAATTGCTTTTTGGTTGAGTTTAAAGTGCATTACAACGACGGCTTGCTGTGAAACAACAAACAGAAATATTAAAGTCATTATGGAGCTAAAAACTCGTTGCATTAGTTTAGAAGTTGAATTTTAAAGAGGTGAAAATATTGCGTCCCATTCTTGGTATATTTCCCCAATCTGCATAAGTACTGTAATATTCATTAAGTATATTTTCTGCGCCAACCTGAACAACGGTCTTGTAATCTTTAATTTTAAACGTGTAGTCTGCAGACAGGTTCCAAATGGTATAAGAAGGAGTTTGATCTTCTCCGTATTCTGGACTGTAATTAATTTGTTCTAAATCGCCATTAACCGACGTTTGAAAATTAAATCGGTTGTATCTATAATGTATTGATGATTGGTAACTTAAAGGTCTAATAAATGGTAAGTTGTTTTTGTTATCGTCTTTTCCGCGAGCATAAGTTAATACACCTTTCCAATGAAGATTGTCTAAAATGGTATAGCTAGTATTTAATGAAAAATTAAATAAGGTTGAGTACTCTAAGGAGGTATAACCTTTAACACCAACAGACTGATAATTCATGGGACTTCCCAAACTTAAAATTCGACCAATGATGTAATTCTCAATGTAGAAATAATTTACGTTTGCTTGTAAACTGAATTTATCATCTTTATAACCAGCACTAGCATTACCTTCGTATGATATCTCGTTTTTAAGGTCAGGATTACCAATATAATCGTAACGGTCAAAACTATTATAAATGTAATAGCCATAGCCTTCAGAAACAGAAGGAGCTCTATGGCCATAGCCACCTCCTACGGAAAAATTAAAATTTTTAATATCTAATTGATAACCTGCGTGTAAACTAGGTAGTATTCGTGTTTTTTCTTGAGGCGTTCCAGGGTGAAAAATCCAGTTAAACTCTACGTATTTAGAGTGGTTGTAATTGATGCCTAACGCCCCACCAAAATTAAGCTGACTTTTGTCTGAAATCTCCCAAGAGTTATTTAGAGAAAGTCCTGCAAAAGTCGTCGTAACTGCAGGCCAACTGTAAGCAAACATAGAGCGTTCACTCCGGTCTTGTGGATACATACGCATTTCGGCTGTAGATAAATTGTTATAAGCGTTCAGCTGAATTTCAGAACTAAAATTATTGCTTTTCAAATTTGCTTTAGATAGTAATCCATAAGTAGTGCTCCAGCCAGGCATATCCATATGTACTAAATTTTCTGGACGTGTGGTATCGTCCATATAATGTTCTATAGCATTAAAATAAATTTTAGTGTCTAAGGCTCTAAATAGTCCTTCTTTAAACAATTGCTTATATGTTGCTGATGTAATTAAGGCACGCGACAACCATAAATCCATAGGTAAAGCTGGGTAACCAACATCTTTAGCTTCATCATAAATTGCTTCAACTTTTACAGAAGATAATTCGCTTGTTTTATAGGCTAAACCTAGTGATGCATTGAATTTAGTAAATTGAGAGTGTTTGACTTCCTCAGTGTTACCATCACTATAGTTTTCAGCTTTTCTATACGCCAAGCTTCCATCTGCCGCAAATTTGCTGCCGGAATAAGATGCATTGGCCAAATTGAAAAATTGTTTGTTATTAAATTCAAAGCTGGTTTGGTAAGCTCCATTCCATTTTTTAGAAAGGTTAAATGGTGTGCTTTTTCGTTTTAAATCAATGCTTCCTGCAACAGTAGCTCCATGCATACTGCCTTCTTGTCCAGACTTGATATCAATTTTAGAGAGGTTGTTACTTTCTACATACGAGGTGATAGGATCCATTTTATCAGTACAAGCACCAAAAACATGCATACCATCAATAGTAATTGTAGAGCGTTCTGAGCTCATATTATTTAGCAAAGGTTCCCAAGCGTATGCTCCACGTTTTATAAAACTAATATTATCTGAAGACGCCAAAAACTCGTCAACTGTAACGGCCATTTTCATGTCTGTTTCAATTTTCTTTTTAATTATAGTAATTAACTGTACCTCGTCTAAAGCGACAATGCTGTCTTTCTTTTTCTCTTTTTCTGTGTTTTGTGCTGTGGTAAATAGGCTAACAAAAAGCAGTATGACTAGTGTTATGGATTTTTTCATTATTAAAACAGTATATCAATATGCAATTCGCTTCTTTCTCCTTCAATACCTGGTGTAAAATCAGTTGAAACTTCGGTGCCTTTAATAATGTCTCCGTCTGGATTCTGAAGTCTAAAATTTAAGGTCCAGTTTCCGGTCATGGTATAATTAACTGTTCCGTAATACAAGCCATCTTCCTGTTGTGTTAAATCTTGATTGTTTGGAGATGAGTGATTTCCCATTGAAGGTTCTGGCATTCTGGGATCTAATAATAAAGTGTAGTTGGAAACTTCTGTATATGAAAACTGTGAAGGGTCTGGGAATGTTCCAGCTTCATTGGAAGGCTGGTTGTATTTGTAAATTCCTGCAACCAATTCGTTTTCTGCAATTTTAGGTTTCTGTGGTGCAACCAAAACGATAAAATATTGCTCTCCGTCATTGGCTGTAAAAGCAACCATGTTTAAGTTCATGTTCGCCTGTTCTTCAACAATGATGTCTTGATTTACAGTAAAGGTTTCTCCATTATCTGTAAATGAAATATGCACTTCCCAGTTTTCTAACTCATTACTTTCGCTTGTAAATACAGCGTAACCAGAATAATAGTCGTTTTCTGTACTATAATTTAAGTTGTATTGATGTGGACATGAAGCGTTGTTGCCATTATAATTAGTGATAATGGGTAAGAACGTGACGTTAGACGTGCTAATGTTTTCGTTAGTTTGGGTATTAGTAATTGTTAAATGGATGTCATTATAGCCTTTATACAGTGTCCCATTTAAAGCTTCTATACGAATTTGATAGTTGTTTTTATTTATTGAAACGACTTCGTTGTACTCAAAATGCTCTACAACTTCAGTACTTATTTCAGCTTCGTAATCGGTTTTATCTAGGGTACAAGATGTCACTGCAACAAGTGCTGCAATGACAAAAAATATATTTTTTTTCATCACTTATAGGTGTTTTATTAAAAAAACTTGAAAATATAGCAGCGTATATCCCAACTAATAAATACCTATTGAAAACGCAATAGCATTGTATTAAATTAGGAATGTATGAAGACAGAAAAGGTCTTAATACCGCTACAAGAAATAAATAGAAGACTCGTGTATAAGATTACTTTTATTGTACGGATTGTACAACAAGACTAGTATGTACGCTCATATGTTAAATTATTAGTGTAAAGCATACCACATAATACCTATGTAAAGCGTTTGGCTATTGATAGGATTATAAATTACAAGGTCTCTATTTAAACTTAAGCTAAAGGAGGATGAAAGATAAAATTCATAAAATCGAATTTATAAATTTTATTATAAGAAGATTCAATTTTTAAATGTTCTGTATTAACAGCAATAACGAGATTGTCATCAAAAAGATCTTGAAAGAAGATGACTTGATGTTCTGTTGAAGAAGAGTGATTTTTGTCGTTACTTTTTTCGGAATCGGAAGCTTTTGCTAATTCTTTTTTTAAATGACATTTACCGTTACAAGCTAATTCGGGTTTGTCTTTATTGACGCAAAGTTCATTTTTAATGTAGTCATAAAAAGCAGCGTATTCCACAAATGGAATAGTAGGTTTGAGAAGCATAAACAATGCTAAAAAAAGTGTAGCTGTTTTCACAGCGTAAAGGTCTTTATTTTTTTTAAAACTTCCTAATATTTTAAGATTTGAAATGAGTCATATAAGCTTTTAAAAATGGTTGTTATATTAGCTTCAAAAAATCTAATACTGCTTTCAGTTAGACTTGATTTACTATTTGTAAACCTGTTTAGGTTTTCAAAAAATAAGATAATTAGCTTGTCTTTTTTGTAATTAAATGATATTATTTTAGAGCATTAAATAAAAGAGACTTTATTTAGCAGACAGAAACAAAGTGACCATACATGAGTATAAAGGTTGATAAATTCGTCATATCCATTATTATAGTAATCGTTTTAGCTTATTTCTTTCCAGAATGGGGAATAGAAAGTAGTCAAATTCCTATAGACGCTATTAGTGCGATAGGCATTTCGCTTATATTCTTTTTTTACGGACTTAAGCTAAATCCAACGCAACTTAAAGCTGGGATTAAAAACTGGAAATTGCATCTTTTAGTGCAAGGTTCTACATTTTTAATGTTTCCGTTGTTGATTTTATTACTACGCCCATGTATTCAAAATGAAGCTCAAGAAACCATTTGGTTAGCGTTCTTTTTTTTAGCAGCATTGCCATCTACAGTATCATCGTCTGTAGTGATGGTGGCTATGGCTAAAGGAAATGTACCAGCAGCGATTTTTAATGCAAGTATATCAGGTATTATTGGTATTGTGTTGACTCCACTTTGGATGGGATTGTTTGTAGATAGTATTCAAACGGATTTTGATTTTACTGAAATTTATATCAAGCTCATTGTTCAAATTATTTTACCTGTAATTGTTGGCCTCTTATTGCAACGTTATTTGGGCGATTTTGCTCGTAAGCATAGTAGCAAATTAACTTTGTTTGATAAGGCTATTATCTTATTAATTATTTACAAGAGTTTTGCGGCATCATTTGACAATAATATTTTTAGTGTGGTGTCATTTTTAGATTTACTCTTCCTTTTTATAGGAGTCGTAACGTTATTTATAATTGTTTATTCGCTAACGGGATTTATTTCTAAAAAACTTCAACTCAATAATGAAGATCGTATTACAGCACAATTTTGTGGTACTAAAAAATCATTAGTTCACGGTACTGTTTTTTCTAAAATACTATTCGGAAATATGGCAACTTTAGGTATTGTGTTGTTGCCATTAATGTTGTTTCATGCGACACAAATCTTAATTATAAGTGTTATCGCATCTAAGAAAAGCCGTTAGTTTTTATATTTTCTAAAACCATTCAAAGTGGATTCCAGAGGCAACTACAGCACCTACTAAAATGATAAGTATAAGAATTATTATTCGTGCTCCAAATTTTGTTTTGTTATCCTTTTGAAAGACGTAATCGCGTCTTTTTTCATCTTCTTCTTTTACAAACTTCATAATTTTAAATTTTACTTATTAATATATACGGTTTTCCTATTTACAAAGGCTAGCATACCTTCTTTTGATAATTCTCTGCCATAGCCTGAAATTTTAGTGCCTCCAAACGGTAATCTTGGATCTGATTTAACCATTTCATTGATAAAAAAAGCACCGTCTTCAATTTCTGATGTGCGTTGTAATGCCGCATCGTAATCTGATGTAAACACCATGGTACCTAACCCAAACTTAGACTTTGATGCCATTGTATATGCCTCGTCTTCTGACTGTACTTTAATAATGGCAGCTACAGGACCAAAAGTTTCTTCTTTAAATACAGGCATTTCCGCTGTAACATTAGTTAGGATTGTAGGTTGAAAATAAGCACCATCTCGTGTATTTCCAAGTGTTACTTTAGCACCTAAATCAATTGATCTTTGAACTTGTTTTTCTAAAGTTTCAGCTAAATCTTCACGAGCTAAACACGATATTGTAGTATCGTCTTCTAGTGGATTTCCATAGTTTAAGGCTTTTACTTTTGATGTGAATTTTTCAATAAAGTCATCATAAATATCTTCTACAACTATAAACCGCTTAGCTGCAATGCAACTTTGCCCAGAATTTTGCATTCGTGCTTTTACAATCGTTTCTATGTGTCTGTCTAAATCGGCATCTTTTAAAACAATACACGCGTTGTTTCCACCTAATTCTAATAGTGAAGGTTTAAGGTTTTTTCCTGCGAGTTCTGCTATTTTTCGACCTGCTTTTTCACTTCCAGTTAAGGAAACTGCTTTAACAATGTCATTTGACATAATTTTTTCAATGCCTTCATGATCTGTAACTAAAGTTTGAAAACATCCTTTTGGAAACTTAGCATTTAAAAAAAGTTTTTCAATAGCTATAGCACAACCTGTAACATTAGAAGCGTGTTTTAGAAGTGCTACATTGCCTGCTGCTAATGTTGGCACAGCAAATCTAAATACTTGCCAAAACGGATAATTCCAAGGCATTACAGCTAAAATACAGCCTAAAGGATCATAACTTATAAAGCTTTCATGTGCTTCGGTTGCAATAATGTCGTCTTGTAAAAAATGATCCGAATTTTGGATATAAAAATCAATGAGATAAATACATTTTTCTATTTCAGCTCTACTTTCTGCAATGGGTTTTCCCATTTCTTTTGTAATGAGTAGGCTTAATTCGGTTTTATTCTGGTGTAATTCATTAGCTAAATTTTGCATTAGCGCTACACGCGTTTTAATCTCTAATTGTTTCCATGTTTTAAATGTTGAATCGGCTAATTCTAATTTCTCTTTTAGTTTAGATTCAGAATCCATAGTATAGGTTTCTAAATGATTTCCGTTAAATGGATGGTATGTTTTAATACTTGTTTTCATAGGATTATTCTATTCTTCAAATCTAGATTTATTTATGTCTTTGAGTTAATTCAATTGCTAAAATGTTTGACGCTAACACTAAACTAGCATTACAGCTAATATTGCTATGTAAAGAGTTAAGCTGTGGCTTATCTTGACTATATCTTTGTGTAACAGCAGTGTGCTGAATAATAAAATTAACTATAAAAATTAAATAACATGAGTAATAACGGAAATACAGTTTTAGGGATACTAGCAGGAACAGCAGTAGGAGCGGTTTTAGGAATTTTGTTTGCCCCAGATAAGGGTAGTGTAACTAGACAGAGAATTGCAGACGAAGCAGCAACGAAAAGAGATTTGATGGCAGAGAAGGCTACTGAATTAAGAGATTCTTTAGGTAATAGCATTTCTTCTCATAAAGAAAATTTAGACCATCAAGTAGAATCTATAGTTTCTAATGCAAGTTATAAGGCAGAAGATGTCATCTCTACACTTGAGGCGAAATTAAAGGATTTAAAAGCTAAGAATAAGAATTTACAGAAAAAAGCCTAATAAATGAGTGTTTTTGACGACATAAACCATACAGCAAGCAAAGTTTCACATATTGGTGAGCGCTACGTTAAGGCGTCTCACCAATATTTTAGATTGAAAATTTTTCAACAACTAACATTGTCATTAAGTTTAGTGACTAAGGTATTGGCTGTAGGAAGTCTATTGTTTGCAGGCTTAGTATTCTTATCTATTGCAGCAGCATTAGAAATAGGTAATGCTTTAAATAGCTATGCGCTAGGATTTTTAATAGTAGGTGTGGCTTATGTTATACTGTCACTTATAATCTATAAGTTAAGAACAAAATTCAATTCGTTTATCATAAAAAAAGTAGGACTTAAATTTTTTAATTAATATGAAGACATACGCCACATTTGAAGAAATTGATAACGATTTAAAACGTTTTAAGCTAGAGCGTGATATTGCATGGGAAGAATTAAAATTGACAAAAGGTGAATTTAAGGAAGATTTACAGCCATTAAATTGGGTAAGTACAGCCTTAAAATTAACTGGGAAATACAGTTTTATTGCACTAATTAGAAAATGGATTTTTAAAAAGTAATTTTCAGCTTGTTTTAGTCTTACATGTCTAATAAATATAGTTTAGTTTTTATGTAAAATTTAAAACGACCTTAAAGTAAGATATGGGGTAAACTAAACTCCTTCAGATCGGTCCTCTAAATTATATGGTTTAGCAGGACTTTTTAATGCATTCTCACTAGCGCTCTAAGTTCTATACAGTTAACTTTTAAACTTATAGAGCAAATTTGTTGAGGTTCATAAAATTACCTTTGATTAGTAACCAAAAAGAATTACAAATGAACATATACGAAGCCATACGAATTGACCACGACATCCAAAGAGAGCTTTTAGACAAATTAATACAGACTAAAGGAGACTCAAAAGAGAGAACGGAAATTTTTAATAAACTAAAAAAAGAACTCGATTTGCATGCCAATGCAGAGGAGCGACACTTCTATAAACCCTTAATTCCAACAGATATGATGCAAGAACATGCCAGACATGGAATTGCAGAGCACCATGAGATTGATGAGCTTATAGAACAGTTGGAAGAGACTGAAATGGACTCTTCAGCCTGGCTAAAAACAGCCAAGGATTTAAAAGAAAAAGTAGAACACCATTTGGAAGATGAAGAGCATACTTTTTTTCAGTTATCAGGTAAAATTTTAACCGAAAATCAAAAGGAGGAATTAGCAACAAAATATAATGCATATATGGAAACGCATCGGTAAAAATTAAGAATTAAATCTGTTTTTTATTTGAGCTAAAACTGAAATCTTTTGCATTAAGTTAGGTTGGGTAATTCCCTTAATTTTATCAAATAAAGTAAAGATGTTAAGTGATACACATCTCTAAAATAAAGTATCATAAATTTTAAAAAAAAATAGAATTATGAGTACTTACACAGAAGAAGTCGGAGAAAAATTAAACAATTTATTAGAAAAAACATACGATGCTGAAAAAGGTTTTACTAAAGCGGCAGAAAATATAGAACACGCTTCATTAAAATCATACTTTAGAAACAAAGCGCAAGAGCGTCTTAATTTTGGACGTGAATTAAAGCAGGAAATTAGAAGCTTTAATCAAGATGTAGACAAAGGAGGAAGTTTAACAGGAAAAGCGCACAGAGCGTGGATGGATGTTAAAAGTTTGTTTTCAGCCGATGATGAACAATCGATGTTAAACGAAGCCATTAGGGGAGAAAAAGCTGCTATTGAAGAATATGAAGATGTAATAAATGAGACAAGCCTCCCAATGAGTACAAAATCAATATTACAATCGCAGAAATCCACCATTACTAATGGGTTGGCAAAAATAAATGTATTAGAAGACTTACATTAATAGCGGAACATAGTTAGATTAGGTTTGGTTAGGTTGGGAAAGGTGTCATATGTAAATATGGCACTTTTCCTTTTTATAAATATTAGTTATATGAGTTAGTAATCGTATGAAATGTGTTAAATGTTTGTAGGTTAGTTATTTATCTTTATATCATAAGGAATTAGACGAGCTAGTTTCGAATATTAATACTAAAAACCAAAAAATTATGTTACGTTGGACAATCACATTCGTTATAATAGCAATCATAGCAGCCATCCTTGGATTCGGAGGAATAGCAGGAGCAGCGGCAGGAATAGCAAAAATTATCTTCTTTATCTTTATAGTGCTTTTTGTACTATCTCTATTAAAAGGATTAATAAAGAAGTAATATAGATTATATAGCATTTATAAATAGCCTTGAGAAACATAAATCTCAAGGCTTTTTTTATTTTCACGGAAAACCGTGATAATTAGCATTTTCGATGTATGTAGTATTGTAATATTAATGAAAACACAATAGTAATGCCGTCTAAGTTTAGATAATAGAATAGCAATATATTACATTTGTCAATAGATTTTATAGCAATAATGCAAATTAGAAAAATAGTTTTTCTTGTATTCGGGGTGATGTGCTTTCTAGGTTTTACTCAAGAAAAGCAGCACAATTTTAGGGCGTTTGGTCACATGCCTAATGTTGTTAGCAATGATGTTTTTATAAAATTAAATGCAGCAGAAACACAGCAAGTCCGATTTCAATATTTAGATACTATTGCACAGATTTACCTTAAATCAGGTCATGCAGATTCTTTAATGCATTATGGTAAATTGATGAAAAGTGAAGCGTTTTATAAAGATTCAACGTTTCAGGATCTTAAAGAGATTAAGCTTAGAGCTTTATATTTTGAAGGGGTTGCTGCTCAAAAAATGGGATTGTTAGATGAAGCTACAAGCTCGTATATTCAAGGTATTGAAACATCAACTCCCAAAGATTATATTCATAATTATTTAAAATTACAATTAGCAGAAACGTATTTGTTTAAAGGTGAATTTAACAAAGCTCAAGAGCTTTTAGAAGAATTACCACAAGCCTATACAAATGATGATTTCTATTTGAAAAATGTGGTGATAAAAAGCTTTTTTTTAATTCTACATAAAGATTATGATTTAGCAAAAACGATGATAGATAAAGCATTGTCTAAAGCGTTTATAGAAGATTACCAAAAGTTAAAACTAGAATTACAACTCAATTTGGCAGAAATAGAGTTGAGGCAAGGTCATTACGAAACTCTAATTGATAGTTCAGAAACCATAAAAACTGAAGCTTTAAATAATGGGTTTTACGATTTGTACATTGAAGCAATTTTAGATATTGGCTATGGCTATGCGATGTTAAACAACTACGACATTTCACAAATGGCGTTAAGTACAGCCTATATAAATACCATTCAGTGGAACCGTTTAGAATTGCAACAAAAAGTTATAGATGCATTAGCAAGACTTTATAATGCCAAAGAAGATTATAAAAACGCCTATAGTTTAATGACCCAATACCAAAGTGTTAGTAAGGAAATAGCACGTAAGCAAAATCAACGTTTGGTAAAAGATTTAGAACTTAAATACGAAACCTTAAAAAAGGAAAAAGAGATTGATAAATTACAAAAAGATCAAATATTAAAAGAGGCAGAAATTGAAAGACAAACAACAATAAAGTATGCTTTTTTAATAGGTTTTTTAATCATTCTTATACCCGTTGTTTTATTGCTTGTGGTTTATTATCAAAAGCTACAAACGCAGAGTTTATTAAACAAGCAGCAAGAGGCTATAAATCAACAAGAAGTTAAGACTTTATTACAATCGCAGGAATTAGAATTGGCAAAAAATGCCATCGCAGTTCAATCTAAAGAACGCGACAGAATCGCTAGAGAATTACACGATAGTATAGGTGGTAATTTAGCAGGTATTAAATTAAAGATGAATAGTTTTGGTGACCATCAACCAGAATTTAGGCAGATTTTAAATCAGTTAGATATGACCTATAATCAAGTGAGAGAGATTTCTCATAGTTTAATTCCAAAAGAATTCGAAGGGGCTGCTTTTACGGATTTGCTTAATAATTATGTAAACACCCTAAGTAACACTTCAGTAGATTTGCGCCTAGACGTTTTTCCTAAAGAGGCTATCAATGAAATTAATGTGTCTATTCAAGTTGCCTTATTTAATATTATAAAAGAATTAATTACTAATGCTTTAAAACATGCTAAGGCCGAAGAAGTTAGTATTCAACTCACATCACTTCCCGAAGAAAAGAGTATAGAACTTATTTATGAAGACGATGGTATAGGATTCAATTTAAACGCTAATAATAAAGGCATAGGGCTACGTAATATTGAAACCAGAGTTGCCGATTTTAACGGGACAATTTCTATTAATACAGCTGAGAATAGAGGGACTGTAATAAGTATTAGCTTACCACAAACATAACTTATGAAAACACCATTTTCTATAATAATTGCAGACGATCATGCTATGTTTTTAGATGGCTTGACGAGTATTTTAGCAGAAGAAAAATCCATCAACATTATTCTTACAGCAAAAACAGGGACACAGGTTTTAAAGTATATAAGAATTAATACAGATCAAAAAGTAGATTTAGTTATTACAGATATAAATATGCCAGAAATGGATGGTGTAGAGCTCAATGCTGTAATAAAAGAAGAGTTTCCACACATCAAAACCCTTGTGGTTAGCATGCTTGAAGATGCTAAAAAAATAAAAACACTTACCGAAGCTAATGCAAATGGATATATTTCTAAAAATGCAGAAAAGACAGAGTTATTAAAAGCTATTACATCTATTTTAGGAGGTCAAAATTACTTTTCACCTCACATTAAGCAGATACTAATGGAAGCTATGTTTTCTGCTAAATCTGAACCTGAAATTTCATTAAGTAAACGAGAAACAGAAGTCTTAAAACTCATCGCACAAGAGTTTACAACTCAAGAAATTGCAGACCAGTTGTTTTTAAGTAAGCATACTATTGAAAGTTATCGTAAAAACCTTATCTCTAAGCTAGGAGTACGCAATTTGGCAGGTCTTACGCGTTATGCCGTAGAAAAAGGAATGCTTAAATAATATCTTTATCCCTGAAAACAGGGTAAGCACTTTTACTAGTTACCGTCTGTTTTGCACTGGCTTGTTTATTGAAATTTGCATCATAATTAATCACTAAAAATTAAACATTATGATTTACGGAATTTCATTAATTCTTTTGAGCATTATTGCAGTGCCATCACTTATTTTATCAAAAAAACCTAACGCACAAGAACTGTTAGACAAAGTCGCACCTTACCAAGGTTGGATAGGTATTGTCTTTTGCTTTTTTGGAGTTTGGGGAATTATTTCTGCCTTTCTTAATATGGGCTGGTTATCAGTAGCACCAATTTGGTGGATAACCTTATTAGCAGGAAGCTTTGTAGAAGCTGCACTTGGGTTTATGCTTGGCTTTGGTATGATAAACAAATTATTGCTAAGTAAAAACGAAGCGGCAAAGGAAAAAGCGGCCAAATTAAGAGAAACATTAGCACCCAAACTAGGTAAATTAGGTATTCTAGGCCTTGTAGTTGGCGGTTGGATGATTGCTGCTTCTTTTATGTTTACAGTATAACCACTATAATTCAAACCACTATATTTTATTATGAAACCTATTATTTTAATACTCATGCTATGTGCTTCAGTATATGCAAAAGCACAACAAATAACACCAGAAAGATCAATTACAGTTCATGGTACAGTAGAAAAACCATTAGATGATGTAATGTACAAAACAGAAGTCACCTTGTCATTAGAAAAAGGCTATTATGGAGATGGTCCATATAAAACTTTAGACGAGTTGTTGGCTAAGTATTACGAAGAGGTTAAAAGTCTAAACATTGATACTTCAAAGTTTATAAGGGATGATTTGGCTTTTGCGGCAATGGGTTATAGAACAGAGGGAACTGTTCTTAGATATGAAACCAAGAGCAAAAAAGATATTTTAAAACTTACTAATATAAAAATGTCTCAGGCCATGCCTTCTTATGTTCAGGTTAAATCTAAAATATTTGATGCAGAGATTAAGTTATTAACTCAAAAAGCTCTGGAAAATGCACGCAAAAATGCAGAATTACTTGCGGAAGTTTCAGGAGAGGAAATAGATAAAATATTTTCTATAAGTAGTTACGATTTAGGGGAGGAGTCGTATTGGAGAGCTGCAAATTCTGGCACGGAATATCTTAGATTAACCGTTGTGTATACATTAAAAGACTAATATTTAGTTTTTATTTAGGGGTAAAGTCTGCGTTACATTATTTTAAAAGATGTGCGCAGGCTTTATATATTTTAAAATTTTTACCGTTTGAGTTTTATTCTATACGTTTATAATTTTCAGAATAAATACGATTACCATCTTCATCTAACTCAATTTGTTGAAAACGATTGTTCTGTAATTGTAATTCAAATTTAAACGCTTTTTTTTCAGCAATCACCTCATTCATTACCGCAGATCCAAAATCTAAAACTTCAGTAAGAGTATCGTCTTTATACTTATAAGTGCCATACCCAAACCATTCAGAAGAATCTGCAGGTTTATGTTTACACCACATGACTTTTGTGTCTGTATACATTTTTAATTGTCTAGAGCTTGAAGATGTATTAAAAGAATCTACAGCCACATTATCTTTATAATTATAAAATCCAACTAATTCCCATGTGCCTTTGAGATTTTTGCTATTTGTATCAATAGTTTCCTCAACTTCAACAGCTGTTGTAGTCTTTTCGGGTTGGTCATTACAAGAAGATATAAACACCAATGCAAGGCTTAAAACTAAAATTTTACGAGACATAATTTCTTGGGTTTTACTATTAAACACCTTTAAATTACGAAATTATGAGTAAAAGAAGCCATGATTTAAAATATTTATGATACTATAATTACTGTTAATAACTTCTATGTAAGGATTTATACAAAAAACCTACTTTTGTTTTACGTAATAAAATACATAATATGTCTGATACAATTGAAAAAGTAAAGTGTTTAATTATAGGTTCTGGCCCAGCAGGTTACACAGCTGCAATTTATGCGTCAAGAGCTAATATGTTTCCTGTTTTATACCAAGGAGAGCAGCCTGGTGGTCAATTAACAACTACCAATGAAGTTGAGAATTTTCCTGGATACCCAGAAGGAATTACGGGACCAGAAATGATGATTGAGCTACAAAAGCAAGCAGAACGCTTTGGTACTGATGTGCGCCATGGTTGGATAACTAAAGTAGACTTTTCAGGAGATGTTCATAAAGTTTGGGTAAATGAAGAGAAAGAAATTCATGCAGATACTATTATTATTTCTACAGGAGCATCTGCAAAATATTTAGGTTTACCTTCTGAACAAAAATATTTAAAATTAGGAGGCGGTGTTTCTGCTTGTGCTGTTTGTGATGGTTTCTTTTATAGAAATCAAGAGGTAGTAATTGTAGGAGCTGGAGATTCTGCTTGTGAAGAAGCTCACTACTTATCTAAACTTTGTAAAAAAGTAACCATGTTGGTAAGACGTGATGAATTTAGAGCCTCTAAAATCATGGCACAACGTGTAAAGAATACTGAAAATATTGAAATACTTTTCAACACTGAAACAGATGAGGTTTTAGGTGATGGACAAGTGGTTACAGGAGTTAGAGTCTATAACAACAAAACCAATGAAAAACACGATATTGAAGCTACAGGATTCTTTGTAGCAATTGGTCATAAACCCAATACAGATATTTTTAAAGACTTTTTAGATTTAGACGAAACAGGTTATATTATCAACGCAAAACCAGGGACAAGTAAAACCAATGTAGAAGGAGTTTTTGTAAGTGGAGATGCTGCAGACCATGTGTACAGACAGGCAATTACTGCTGCTGGAACAGGCTGTATGGCTGCTTTAGATGCTGAACGTTATTTGGCAGCTAAAGATTCTGATTTTGAGGTGGCTACTTCTAGTTACAATTAAATAAAAGTAAGCTTAATGAAGAAATACTTATTAGGTGCGTTTGTATTTTTAATTTTGGTATCGTGCTCAAGTGATGACAGTACTGATAATGCAAATAATTCATTACTAATAGGAACATGGACAGGTGTCTCTAGTGTTTTTAATGGGAATAATATAGGTGTTCCTGATAGTAATACAGTGAAATTTACATCTAATAATCGCGTTGAATTTATATATGGAGGCTTCGGAATTAATGGAGAAAATATATCTGAATTTGGAAGCTGGACTAAAAATGAAACCACACTTACAATAACTTGGGATGACTCAGAAGCTGGTTTAGAAGCTTATGTTTTAGAAGTTAATGAGCTAACAGAATCTATTTTAAAGTGGACAACTAGTATAAGTGGAGAAGGAACGCTAGTTGAAACATACCAACGTTAGAAAAAGCTATTATTACAATCTTAATAACTAAAAGCCGAAGCAAATAAACTTCGGCTTTTTTTTATGCAAAATTTTAAAATACCTTAAGCGTTAATTTTTTGTAAGAAATAATTGATGTATGACTTTTGTCATAAATTAAAATGCTTTTTATGTAAATCTTTGCACAAACATAAAAACGCAACTATGAAACATTCAATTAAATTTCCGGTATTTTTTCTAACAGTATTTTTAAGCAGTCTTTTTTCTTTTCAGGTTGCTTTATCTCAAAATTATATCTTAAATAATAACGCTTCAGTTCTAGAAGTTCATGGTACATCTTCTTTACACGATTGGACCTTAGAAACAGAAAAGCAATCAGGTAAAATTGTTATTGCGCATTCAGGAGATTTAGAAATTAAAACTTTAAGTTTTTCTGTAGAAGCAGAGAGTCTTAAAAGTGGGAAATCTTCAATGGACAAAAACACTTATAAGGCCTTAAAAACAGAGGATTATAAAACTATGACTTTTGACCTTGTATCGGTTAAAAAAATAGAGAAGTTATCCGATAAATCGTTTAAAGTTTCTACAACAGGTAAAATGACTATTGCTGGTGTTACAAAAAATATGTCTATAGATATGATTCTAAAACTAGAGGGAAATAAGGTTTTACTCAATGGCGAAAAATCATTTAAAATGACAGATTTTGGAATTGATCCACCTAAAGCATTATTAGGAACTATTAAAACAGGAGATGCAATTAAAATCGAATTCAAATCTGTATTCGAAACCAAATAATATAATTCAAAATCAATTAAAAATTAAACCAATAAATTATGAAATTAGCACTAAAACTCGTAAGCTTTATCATTGTATTGACAATGGGGTATTCTTTATCTGCACAGACAAAAAATAAAAGAGACTTCGATAATTATAGGCAACCAGATCAACGAGGTGTCAATGTTTTTGAGGCAAAAAAGGATACAATCACTTCTTTTGAAGACTTGTATGTTAGAATTGGAGGTTCATTTGCTCTTCAATACCAAGCGCTAGATAACGAAAATTCAGGTACATTACCTTTAGCAGAAGTAGGTAGCAACTTTAACTTAGCAACAGCTAATTTAGATTTAGATGTAGCACTGTATGATGGTGTAAGCATGCATTTAAGAACGTATTTGTCTTCTAGACACCACCATGAGCCTTATGTAAAAGGTGGCTATTTTAAAATAGACAAATTAGATTTTATTAGAGAAGGTTTTATGGAAGACCTAATGAAGCATACAACGATTAAAATTGGACATATGGAAAACAACTATGGTGATGCGCATTTTAGAAGAAGTGATAATGCACAAGCACTATACAACCCATTTGTTGGAAACTTAATAATGGATTCATTTACAACAGAAGTTGGAGCAGAAGTATATTACACAACAGATATGGGACTTTTTGGTATGATAGGATTTACTAATGGTAAATTAAACCAAAGTACAACTGTATCTGATGGAACAACAGGTGGTGCTGCTTTTTTAGCAAAGTTAGGTTATGATAAACAAATCAATGATGATTTCAGATTCAGATTAACAGGATCTTTATATAATACAGGATATGCACCAAATGTATATTTGTATTCTGCAGATAGAGCAGGTTCTAGATATTATAATATTATGCAAGATGCTACTGCAACTAGTGATAATTTTAGATCTGGACGTTTTGATCCTGGATTCAAAAATCAAATTACTGCAATTATGATTAATCCATTTGTGAAATATGGTGGATTAGAAGTATTTGGTACGATTGAAATAACATCAGGTAAAGCATTAGCAGAAACAGACAGAAGAGATGCTAACCAATATGCAGGTGAAGTTATTTACAGATTTGGAGAAACTGAAAATGTGTTTTTAGGCGCACGTTACAATACTGTAAGCGCAGAATTAGCTGGAGGTGATGATGTAAGTATTGATAGATTTCAATTAGGAGCAGGTTGGTTCTTAACTAAGAATGTTCTAATGAAAGCAGAGTACGTAAGCCAAAGTTATAATGATTACCCAGCAGGAGACCTTCTTGAAGATGGTAAATTTGATGGAGTTATACTTGAAGCTGTAATTAGTTTCTAAGTACTAATAAATAAAAAGGCCTTTGTCATTACGATAGAGGCCTTGTTTTTTAATCTTTAGTTATGCTTAAGACATTATCATATATAATTTTATTTTTTTTAGGATCTGCGAGCTTTATTCCTAAAATGGACGTGTCTAAATTTAAGGAATCCACTATAAACCTTTCTTCTGAAAGTTATCTAAAAATTAAAGGAAAAACGAATGTCAGTACTTTTGAATGTCAGTTTGATATGACTGCCATTTCAGAAGCTATTAATATTACATACAAAGATGAAGATAGTATCGTTAAGTTTAACGATACCAAATTAATACTTCCTAATTTAGAGTTTAACTGTGGAGGTAAGGCTATAAATAAAGATTTTAATAAATTACTTAATACTGAAGAGTTTCCAGAAATAACACTCAAGTTAAAAAAGCTTTCTAAATCTAAAACAAAAGCAAACTCTATTACAGCAACTATAGAAATTAACATTAGCAATATCGTAAACACTTATACGATTCCTATTTCTGTAATTAATAATAACAATTTACATGTAAGTGGAGTAATGCCTTTAGATATCAATGATTTTAGTTTAACTGCACCAACAAAAATGTTAGGTATGGTAAAAGTTTCACCTAAAATAGAGATTCAGTTTTCTCTTAAAATACTAGAGCCTTAGTAGTCTTATTTAGCGTTTTTTCTTCTGCAATTTAGCTGTGTCTTCAAATTTCGTAATTGTTATTGCAGGACTTCCAAATAAATAAATTTCACTATTCCCAGAAGCCGCAATAGAAATCTGATCAATTGCAGCAATCGTTAAATCACTACTGCCTTCAATACTTGTATCTGCAGTTTTAACGTCGAATTTTGGACCGTTAAAGTTGGTTGAGTTATCTAATCTAATAACAGAACTATTTGCAGTACCTTCAATAACAGCATCAGAACGTTGGTATAAATCAAAGTCTGCAACTTTACTATTAATTAAGGCATCTAACTTACTGTTGTCACTTAATTCAATTTTTGTAGTATCTGCAGTAAGATTTAACCGTGTTTTCGATTTTCCTGAAGCTTTATAAGTGATAGTTTTAGCGTTAATATTTAAATACGCTCTAGAATTATCTGCAGTTGTTAAAGTAACATCGCCAAGCTCCATAGAGGTTAATGACCTAATTTCTCCGTCACCTCTAGTTTCAATAGTATGAAGGCCATCACTATAGTTTACAGTAATATTTAGTTTCTTTTTAGATGAAATACGAATGGTTTCAACAAAAGTAAGGACACCATCTACAACATTAAACTGAATAACTTCATGTAAGTTATCATCTGCTTCTACATTTACAGAAGGTTTACTATTATAGACAACTTCTATTGAAAAATCACCATCAACTACAATCGAATGGAAATCATCAATATATGTTTGTTTAATAGTGACATTTCTATCTCCTTTAATTTTTTCTGCCGATTGAGCTGTTGCAATAGGTGTAGCAACAATCATTAAAAGCAGAATGAGTAATATTTTTTTCATATTCTAAAGTTTACTGTCTTTTAAGAGACACAAAACGTATCAAATTGGTCACTTTTTAAGGTTTTCTACCGCTTAGATCTATTTTAATTGTCAATATTAATGATTTCTATTTAATATAGGTCAAATAAAAGTTATTAAACTAAGATATACAAAAATCATCCCAAACTCTAATTAGAATTTAGGATGATTTATAATTGATTGGTTGTTAGTGTTTTGTGGGTTAAATAAATATCTAAACTTAAATGATTATTGTTGTTTTACACTACCAGCAGATGTGTCAGTTTTTTCTACTTTTTCAGGATTTCCATAATATTTAATATCTCCACCACTTGTAGCCTTAGCGGTTAACGCTTTTGTGGTGTTTACAAAAATATCAGCACCACTTGTGGCTTTTACATCAGATGTTTCAGCTAAAAGGTTAGAGGCATCAATATCGCTTCCACTTGTTGCAGATGCAGTGAGTGCTTTTGTGGTACCGCTAATTTTTATATCGCTTCCGCTTGTAGAGTTACAATATAATGTTAGCGTTTTTACGTCTAATGTAATATCTGATCCGCTTGTTGTGTTTAATTCCAGTTTGTCAACTTCAATGGTGTTTGTAGAATAAACATCGCTACCGCTTGTGGCTTTTATTACAGAAATGTCTTTAAGGTTGAGTCTAATTTTTTTTGAAGATGCACTTCTTATATTTTGAGTAGAATAAATTCGTAATATATTATTTTCTACATCTGTCATAATTAGATCGTGAAGATTTGCATCTGCCTCAACGCTTAAATTAACATTATTAGATTGAGTAATGTAGAGGTCTAAACCTTGGCTAATTTTAATTTCGTTAAAGTCATTAGAAATAGTCCTCTCTTCTGTGATAACTTCTCTATTACCATCTATTCCTTGTCCAAAATTCATGGAAAAGTTACAGGATAGCATTAATAAACTAATAATACTGGTTACGATAATTCTTGTTAATGTAGTCATGATTTCTGTTGGTTTTTTGATTGATGAAATTTTTATAAATTTAAGTTGATTAGGCTTAATGGTATATTAAAATGTGATGACTTGTAGAATTTTTGGTTTCAATTGTCATTAATTTCAATATTAACACCATTCTCTTCGTTAATTGAGATGGTAACTTCTGATTTTTCTTTATTAGTAATGGTTTCAATAATTTCGCTTGTTTCTTCAATGAATTCTTCATTCTCAATTTCATCATCGCAATCTAAACACTCAACATCATCTTCTTTTACTTTTAGGAAATGGTTTTCCATTCCTCGCTTCAGAATTTCGTTTGAAGATTTATAATAGCGACGAAAATTTTGTGTATTGCTGTTGGCAATAAAGATGCTACCTTCAGGTAGGTACAATATCACTTCAATATGTTGATCGCTAAATTTATTTGAAGCATGCGTAATTAAATATGAATCTAATTTTAGTTCGTTATTTACTATAGAATAATTGTATTTAATTTCATTAGCTCGTTTTCTTGCTAATTCATAACTACTACCTCTTGCCAAAGCAATAATTTTTATGCTAGCTAAAGAGTCTGTGGTAGATTTTACAGTAAGCCTTATATCTGTTGTTGATATAATATTGTTACCATCATCTGTACTACTAATTCTATAGCCATTATTGTCGCTATACAAATGTTTGTTATATTCATCGTGACCAACCATTTTAATTTTTAGTGTATCTCCTGAAGCAATATTTAAAGTGTCGTCAACTTTAGTAAAATTCGCATCATATGCTTGTTCTGTGGCTTGTTTAATTCCTGTAATAATGAGTCCAATAATTGAGACAATCCAAAGACCTAATAATGCAAATTTTGCAATATTCCCTATAGACTTTAGGTTGTTTACCAAAATCTTTAAACCTAAATAGAATATAAAGAAAAATGGAATTCCTACAGCAAAAAATAGTAGTAACGACATTAGCCAAATAGGAATATTAGCCGCATTAGAGGCATTAATAAAATCCATCCCAGGGAAATGAATAACATCAGTGATTCCTACAGTAAATAAAGCGATTATCATGGCTATTAAAGCACTTATACCTACAATAATTAAGATAATACCAATGAATTTTGCAATCACTCTTAAGAAGAACATGATAATTGAACCAATGCCATCAAAAAAGTTTTGAGAGCTCGATTTTAGTTTACTGCCTTGCTTTTGAAAATTAACACCTTTTACGGTTTCCGATATATTATCAGATACATGATCAAAGCCTTCTTTTAGTTTGTCTCCATGTTTTTTTAAATCTACATTTTTTACCGTTTCAGAAACGGTATCAATACCATCTTTAATTTTTTTTTCGATATTACTGATATTTACCGGATCACCAGTCATGGTTAGTTTTTCGGCTGTAGTTTTTGCTTCAGGTATTAATGCCCAAAGTAAAATATAAAGCAGAAAACCTGTACCTGCACCAAATATTAAAAGAAACCAAACAATTCTAATCCACAAGGCATCAATACCAAAATAATGACCTAAACCAGCTGAAACACCACCAACATAAGAGTTGTCTGTGTCTCTAAATAATCGTCTCGATGTTGTTGATTTTTGTTTGTAGTGTTGTTTAGGTTCATCTTCAAAGATTTCGTCATCTACGAGGTAATCTTCTGGTTGCCCCATAATGGCAATAACCTCGTCAACGAGTTTAACACCAACCACTTGTTTTTCGTTTTGTATACGTTCAGAGAATAATTCTGCAATACGAGCTTCTATATCTGCTATAATTTCTGAACGACCTTGAGAGTCTGTAAATGAACGTTTTATAGCCTCAAGATAGCGTTGCAATTTAAGGTATGCATCCTCATCTATATGGAAGAATATACCTGCTAAATTTATATTGACTGTTTTATTCATTTCTTTGTTGTTTTTGTATTGGTTACTAGGTTAACGGCATTTTGTAAGTCGCTCCAGGTTGAGTTTAATTCATTAAGAAACAGCTTTCCTGTTTCGGTAAGTCCATAATATTTTCTTGGTGGTCCAGATGTCGATTCTTCCCAACGGTAATTGAGTAATCCAGCGTTTTTTAATCTTGTTAATAGTGGATATATGGTTCCTTCTACAACAAGCATTTTTGCGTCTTTTAGTGTGCCTAGAATTTCTGCAACATAAGCATCTTCATCTTTTAAAATGGATAATATGCAATATTCTAAAACACCTTTACGCATTTGTGCTTTTGTGTTTTCTATCTTCATATGATATAATTCTTAAATTCTATTAAACTGTTCATTTTTTGATTGATTTGTGATACTGAAGTACGTTCAGTACCGATTGATGAATATTTTGGTTGCTGAAATTAATTCAACATTAATTATTTTAAAAAATTGATGGTAAAAGGATATTTAAACGTCTGTCCATCTCTAGCCGATAAGCTCGCTTTAACAATAAGGGCTAATTCTATTATAAAAGCGATTACTGCCAATGCACCCAATCCACCTCCTATATATAATAAAGGGGAAGGCTCGCCTACATTAATATGAAAATCATGAAAACCATGAAAGTCTATAACATCTAAGCCTCTAAATAATTTAAAGATGAAAAAAGGAACACTTAAAGTGCCTATAATAATAGCATAGAGTAAAACACTAATCTGAAAATTAATGGCTTGCTTACCATGCGTATCTATAAATTCTGATTTATCCTTGTTGGCTGCCCATAATACTATTGGACCAATAAAATTCCCAAACGGAATTACAAACCTAGAAAAGGTAGACAAGTGTATAAATGTCGCTAAATTTTTATGATGATTGTTTAACATGTTTAAAAGTATATAATAGTTGCTTATACAAATATATGTCTTTAAAAAGGTATTATGTTACGCATAGTACTAAAAATTAACATTTTATTAACATTAGTTATGTTGAGTTTTTTCGATTATTTTAGTGAAAAATATTATCAATCTATATGAAAATCACTCCTTCTAAACTCAATAAATATCTAATGTTTAAGCTGCCTGCAGCATATTTTACAGGTGTGAGAACTCAAGAATTAAATAATAACTCTTGTGTTGTTACTGTAAAACATCGTTGGGTAAATCAAAATCCATTTAAATCTATGTTTTGGGCTGTTCAAGGTATGGCGGCAGAGTTAACTACTGGTGCTTTAGTTATGCAAAAGATAAGAGAAAGCGGAAAAAAAATATCTATGTTGGTTGCAAGTAATAACGCATCATTTACTAAAAAAGCTACAGGAAGAATTACATTTAAGTGTGTTGAAGGTGAAAAGATTAATGACGCAATATCAAAAGCAATAGAAACAGGTGAAGGGCAAACAGTTTGGTTAAATGCCAATGGAGTAAATGCAGATGGAGTAGAAGTCTCTTCTTTTAATTTTGAATGGACACTAAAAGTAAAGTCATAGGTTTTACTTTTAAAGTTTACCGTAAATAGGCATAATAAATTTAGTAATTGAAATTTTTATAAACTGTAACAATTTACATATTCTATCAACATATAAGTGAATCAATCTTAAAACAATACATTAATTATGGAAAAATTACCAGATTTTAGCGATAGAAACGCACACGAAATAGATTACCGAATTTATGGTGAAGAAATGCAATATGTAGAAATAGAGTTAGATCCGCAAGAAGCCGTAATTGCAGAATCAGGAAGCTTTATGATGATGGACGATGGCATAAAAATGGATACCATTTTTGGAGATGGTTCAGAAAAAGATACAGGCCTTTTAGGTAAAATACTTGGAGCTGGAAAACGTATTCTTACAGGCGAAAGCTTATTTATGACAGCTTTTTATAACGATCTTGTAGGTAAACGAAACGTGTCTTTTGCTTCTCCTTATCCTGGAAAAATAATTCCGATTGACTTAATGGAATATGGCGGTAAATTTATTTGCCAAAAAGATGCTTTTTTATGCGCGGCAAAAGGGGTTAGTGTAGGTATTGAGTTTTCTAAAAAATTAGGACGTGGACTTTTTGGAGGTGAAGGTTTTATTATGCAAAAGTTAGAAGGAGATGGCATGGCATTTGTTCATGCAGGTGGCACCACAGCCGTAAAAACTTTGGCCGCAGGTGAAACGTTACGTGTAGATACAGGGTGTATTATTGGTTTTACACAAGGTGTAGATTACGATATTGAGTTTGTTGGAGGTATAAAAAATTCCATTTTTGGTGGAGAAGGCTTATTTTTTGCAAGGCTTCAAGGACCAGGAAAAGTATATATTCAATCTTTACCATTTAGTAGATTGGCAGGACGTGTTTTAGCTTCTGTACCAAGAGGTGGAAAGTCTAAAGGAGAAGGTAGTATTTTAGGAGGCTTAGGCGATTTGTTAGATGGTGATAATAGATTTTAAAAATAAATAACTGGCTGTTTTGTAGTTTGTTACGGGTTTGGTGGTTTGTTTTTGCATTCATAAATATTTTAAAGGAGTTATTTCCAAACTTTTAACATAAGAAGCTGTTAAACTTTCTGTGAAAATGAGTTTCATTGTTAATTTTTATTATCTTTAAGACATAATTGAAACAATAGCCTATAGAGAACATCTACTTTTGTTAAACCTAAAACTAAAAATAAACTATGGCGAGAGCGATGTACGAGTACACTAAAATTGTACTTAGCAAAGTGAGTTTTGATGCGACATTATTCTGCAAGGAAGTACAAAAAGCAGTTAGGCGATTACTGCCTCACGAACTTGAAGAACTTAGAATATATATTCAGTCCCTAATCAATCAAAACCCGGAATTAAATCAATGTTTAATTTATTTAAAAGCATAAAAAAAGCGTCCCAATAACCTTGGGACGCTTTTTTTTAGTTTTAATCTTTTATTACTTAGCCTTTGGGCTAATAATTTCTACATTCTGAAATGCAATTGCACCTCTAATGATACCAGAAATAACATCGTGTAATGCGTTGATGATTTGCATTTTTAATTCACTTTTATGATAAATAATACTCACTTCTCTAGCAGGAGAGGGCTCTTTAAAGTGTCTTAAATTAGGGTTTAATTTTTCTCTCACATCTAAAGTGTGTAAATACGGCAATAATGTCATGCCCAAACCTTCATTAGATAATTTTATGAGCGTTTCTATACTGCCACTTTCCAATTGAAAATTTTCATCAATTTGATCTTTAAATGTTTTACAGAGATTAATAACGCCATCTCTAAAGCAGTGACCATCTTCTAAAAGCAGCATGTCATCAATACTTAAATCAGAAACTTCAATGGTTTTTTTGTCTTTTAATCGGTGGTTTTCTGGGATGTAAGCCACAAAAGGTTCATAATATAAAACACGCTCTTTTATATTGTCACTCTCTAAAGGTGTGGCTGCAATAGCGGCATCTAAATGGCCATCACTAAGACGCGTTAAAATTTCTTCAGTGGTTAATTCTTCAATTTTTAATTTAACTTTTGGGAATTTCTTTATAAAATTCTTTAAAAACATTGGTAACAATGTTGGCATAACGGTAGGAATAATACCTAACCTAAACTCACCACCTATAAATCCTTTTTGTTGATCTACAATATCTTGAATTCTATCGGCTTCATTTACAATGTTTCTGGCTTGAAAAACAATTTTTCTTCCAACATCTGTTAATTCAATTGGTTTCTTACCTCTGTCAAAAATAGTAATGTCTAATTCGTCTTCTAATTTCTGAATCTGAGTACTTAAGGTAGGTTGTGTTACAAAGCATTTTTCTGCTGCTTTGGTAAAATTCTTATGTTCTGCTATGGCTAAAGCATATTTTAGTTGTGTAATGGTCATAACTATTAATTTAGACTATAAAAGTATATAAAGTATTCATAAAAACTATACGAAATAAGGCTTATTTAAATCGTAACTTTGAATAAACAAAAAAACAACACATTATGACACTTAATAGCATCGGTTTAGATACCGAAAAAACAAAAGTATTAGCTGATGAATTAAACCAGTTATTAGCAAATTTTCAATTGTACTACCAAAATTTAAGAGGTATACATTGGAACATAAAAGGACGTGGCTTTTTTAATCTTCATGTGAAATTTGAAGAATTATATACAGATGCGAACCTTAAAGTAGATGAAATAGCAGAGCGTATTTTAACACTAGGCGCTACGCCATTACATACCTTTGAAGACTACACTAAAGCGGCAAAAGTACCGGTTGGAAAAAATATTTCTAAAGATGAAAAAGCAGTTCAACTAATTGTAGATTCATTGTCAGAATTATTGAAAATAGAAAGAGGAATTTTAGAAACAGCTGGAGAAGCTAATGATGAAGGAACTAATTCAATGATGAGTGATTTCATTACTGAACAAGAAAAAACGGTTTGGATGATGAAAGCGTGGTTGGGTGAAACTGTATAATCAAGATAGAATAAAAGCAAAATCCCCTCAGTAATATTACTGAGGGGATTTTTTTTTAACAAAAATAGCTATTAATCACATTCACGACTCACAATCATTTCGTCTCCATTATTAGACTGAAGAGTTATTGAGCAAGGAAGGTCACAGTCTGCTATTCTCCATTCTCCAGTTGCTTGTTGTAAATCTGGGCCAGAGAAGCTCATTGAAAGCATGTTGCCAGATGTTGGATTCTCTTCCACAGACCATGTTCCAGAAAAAGTAGATCCACTAGACATCCATTGTAAAGTTCCATTAGAATTAAACGTGATTTCATAAACGTTTAAATCTTGAGAACCATTGTAACTGTTAATTGTCCATCCTGTAAAACCTTCTAAGGCATCGGATATGGCTGTTGGTAAACAAAGATCATTACTAGAATTACAATATACAAGGTCAAATTCTGTATAACCATCGCAGAATGCGAGACAAGCATTATTATATACAAATGTTATGATACTACCATCTAGTTGTTCAATTTCCACACAAACAGGATCAACATTTGCAGGACAAGGACAGTCATAACAGCTAGTAATTAATGCATCCATGTCATCTGAGTTATTAACTTCTGCTGTATCTCCATTTTCTAATGTTACAGTAAGTGGATACACAAAGTCAAAATGATACATATCGTAAAGCGCTGTTCCTAATTCTTCATCAGAATTAACAACAACAGTATTGTTGTCTAAAACAATTGATATAGGATAGTTTAAAGTAAAACAGTCACTACCAATTGGATTATAATCTTCTTCACAGGTATCTAAAAAGTCTTCTTCTGTAAATCCATCACAAGCAGCATAACATGCATTAGGATACGTTACTGTAAATATAGCACCACTAGGGTCAGAGATTTCTACACATACAGGATCGTACACTTCGTAGCATTCGCAAGGTTCAGCCACATTAAAGTCGCAACTTTCTAATAATGCAATAAATTCATTTTCGTTATTAATTGTAACAATTTCAATAGCATTTGTAATATCACTATAGGTTTCAACATTAAACGGAAAAGCAATACCATTAATAAATAAATCTTCAGTAGAATTTAACATGATGTCTATTAAACCTTCTAAATCTGCAACTGTAACCGTTGTTCCGTTGTTATAAGCTAAGTTTAATGGGTACACAAAATCGAAACAAAAATCTAAAACAATGTTTCCTGCCGGATTGTTGGGTTGTGTTACATTTCCGCTATCATCAAATTGAGTTCTTAGTTGTAAGAGTGCATTGGTGATAGATCCACTTTCTTCTGTGTGTTGTTGTTCCTCGATTACCGATTCGTTGTTAGTACATGAGGTTAGCACCATAAGTGCCATCACAAGACTAAATAAGGTTAGTTTTAATGTTTTCATTTTGTTGAAATTAAAAAGGTTAAAATTAAATTATCGAGGTTAATCTACTCTAAGACAACACACGTTTTAAAAACCCTACTTTTTTCTCAAACTATTTTTTTCATAGTTTTGAATGCAAAAATAAATTAATTCAATGTCTAAAAATAGCCGTAATATTTGTCATTCTAAAACCTTTGAGTTTATATACAATACTTACGCAAAGGCAATTAGGCGTTTTTTGTTTTTTAAAACACAAGATGTTGAAGCGGCAGAAGATATATTGCAAGATGTTTTTGTTAAGCTTTGGGATAATTGCAGTAATGTAGATTATGATAAAGTAAAAAGTTATCTCTATAGCATAGCAAACAACATGTTTATAAACGAAAAGAAACATCAAAAAGTAGTGCATAAGTATAACGAGAATCATAAAAAGCATGATACCAATGAATCTCCAGAATTTATTATGCTCGAAAAGGAGTTTATGGAAAAACTCGAAAGAACCATTGCGTCATTACCAGAGAAACAGCGTGAAGTATTCTTATTAAATAGAATTGAAAAGAAAAAATATAAAGACATCGCAGACATGCTAAATATCTCCGTAAAAGCTGTTGAAAAGCGAATGCATCATGCTTTAGTTGTAATGCGAACAGAAATAGGAAAAGTTTAAATTTAAGTAGGGTTTTTAAAATGTGTGTTGTCTTAGTAATAGAAGAAAATGGAAAGTCAAAAATCAAATATAGATAAAGATACGTTTTTAGCACAATGGCTAGAAGGTGAGCGCTCAGATATGGAGTTGAAAAACTTAGTAAATGATGACGACTTTAATGCTTATAAAAAACTAAAAAAAGGAATTGAGGTTGCTGAACAATTGGATGCTCCAATTAATTTGAGTTATGATAAAATTCAAAAACGTATTTCTACTAAGCAACCAAAAGTCCGATCATTATATAAAACTTGGACCATTGGTATTGCTGCTTCTCTTATTTTGCTCTTTGGATTGTTTTCTTTATTTGGAAATGATAATGTAATAGTTGAAACTGGTTTTGGTGAAAACAAAACTATTGCACTTTTAGATGGTTCGGAAGTAATTCTTAATTCTAAATCTAAAATAACTTATAATAAGAGTGACTGGACAACGAATAGAGAATTAACCTTAGAAGGTGAAGCTTATTTTAAAGTGCAAAAAGGAAATACATTTACCGTTAAAACAGCCAATGGTTCAGTATCTGTTTTAGGGACACAATTTAATGTAAACTCTACAAGTGATTTTTTTGATGTGGTCTGTTATGAGGGAAAAGTTAGCGTTAAAACTAATGCTTCAGAACACCTCTTATTACCAACTAATAGTGTTAGAAAAATTAATGGTTTTCCTTCGGAGAATTCTGTAACACAATTTATACAACCAACTTGGATAACTGGAGAAAGTACTTTTAAAAGTATACCTATTAAGTATGTTATTTCCGCACTAGAAGAGCAGTACAATATTACCTTTAATACAGAGTCCATTGATGGATCAGTGTTGTTTTCAGGTAGCTTTCCTCATAATAATTTAAATGTCGCTTTAAAAACGGTTTTTGAAACTATGGACATAAAATTTTCTGAAAAAGAGAAACGTAACATTAAACTTAGATACTAAAGATGAGGTTAATCTATTTCTTTGTTTTAATGTTACTCCCATTACTAGCCTTTTCTCAAGAAGAGGCTTTTTACATTCAATTTACAGACGAAGATATTAGAGATGCATTCACTAAAATTGAAGATAAATACAATGTCTTGTTTTCATATAAAGATGAAGATTTAAGTAAAAACCGTATTACTATTAAGCGAGAAAAAAGAACTCTTTTAGAGGTGTTAGCAGCTATTAAAGATGTTACAGGTTTAAATTATAAAGTGTTAAATAATCGCTACGTTATTATTAACCAAAATTCAGAAAAAGACGTTGATTTTAATGCTTTAGATAAAGTGGTGATTCGTAGTTATTTAACTAAAGGAATTAAAAAAAACAGCAATGGTTCTTATAATATACAACCCGTAAAACTTGGTATTTTACCAGGTCTTACAGAACCAGATGTATTAGAAAGTATACAGTTATTGCCAGGTGTTTTAAGTCCTAATGAAACAGCCACGAGTTTTTTTGTTCGTGGTGGTGCTTCCGACCAAAATAGATTAATTTGGGATGGAATTACTATTTACCATAAAGGTCATCTTTTTGGTATGATTTCACCTTTAAATCCAAATGTTACTTCAGAAATTAAATTTATTAATAAAGGTGCTCATGCGCGTTATGGAGAGCGTTTGTCTAGTGTGATTGATGTCTCATCACGTACTGATATTTCTAATGAAACAACAGCTGAATTAGGTTTTAATGGTATTTCTGCAGATGCACTTTTAGATATTCCAATTATAAAAGATAAATTAAATATTCAAGCGTCTTATAGAAGAAGTTATATGGATGTTTTTGAAACAGTTACTTTCAATCAATTAGCGGATAAGGTTTTTGAAAGCACTAAAATTAAAGATATTGAAAACGGTAATAACGATTTTTTATTTTCAGATTATAACGTCAAATTAAATTATAAGCCTAATAAAAAGAATCGGTTATATGCGAGCGTAATTTCAATTGAAAATCAATTAGATTACAGTGTAAACGATTCAGAAAATAATACGTCTTATACTGATAGGTTAATGACGACAAATACGGGTTATGGTTTGGGTTGGAGTATTGATTGGAGCAAGAAAATAGCGCAAACGACAACAGCATTTTTTTCAGATTATAAATTGAATTATAATTTCATCACTAAAGAAAACAACGAACAAACTTCAGATTTTGAAAAACGAAATACAATTTATGACTCGGGTATTTCCTCTGAATTACGTATTAATGTTTCAGAGAATAGCAATGTCACCTTTGGTTATCAGTACACATTAAAAGATGTTGCTTATGCGTTTTTAAATACTACAAATTTGGTATTTGTTTTAGATACTGAAGATAACATAGTACAAACGCATAGTTTATTTGGTAGTTATGATTACAGTAATCTAGAGCTTATTGATGTGTCTGTTGGTTTGCGTGCGAGTTACTTTGAGGAATTAGATGCTGTAAGGTTAGAGCCCAGATTACAAGTGTTTAAATCAATAGTTAAAAACTTAAAGTTTCAAGCTACAGCAGAAATCAAAAATCAGATTATTAGCGAAATAGATGAAACTATTCTTAGTGATTTATCTTTAGAAAACAGAGTTTGGAGACTCGCAGATGGTAGTGCGTTTCCTATTATTAACAGTCAGCAAGTTTCATCAGGCTTTATATATAATAAGCAAGGTTTTAGTATTGATGTTGATGCTTATTTTAAAAAACTTAAAAATATTACAGCATTATCATTAGGATTCTTAAACCCAGAAAGTAATAACTTTAATATTGGGAAACAACGTGTTTTTGGTGTTGATGCTTTTGTAAAAAAACGATTTAATGGGTTTACTTCTTGGTTAAGTTATTCGTTTAATCGTTCTAAAAGTAACTTTGATAATTTAAATGATGACAGGGATTTTACTTCAAAATCTAATGTTACACATGCTGTATCTTCTGCAGTTAGTTATAATCTTAACGGGTTTCAATTGGCATTAGGTTGGAAATGGCAAACAGGAAAACCTTATACCATATCACAACAAGATGGTGATGGGTTGGTCTTTAATGAAGGTATAAATACAGGTGAATTGCCAAATTACCATCGTTTAGATTTTTCTTCAACTTATAGCTTTAAATTCTCCGAGCAAAATAAGCTAAAAGGTAAAGTAGGATTTTCAGTCAGAAATATTTATAATAGAAAAAACTTAATTAGTCGTGAGTATACTGGAAACAATAGCTTAAATGATCCTATAAAATTAATTGAGAAGTATGCTTTAGGTATTACTCCTAATTTAATGTTTCGGGTGTATTGGTAATAATAGATTGATATAAAAAAAGCCATTAATTTCTTAATGGCGTTCTGATTTTATAATTTGATTGATGCTGATGCTTTTTAGAAACGAATATTTAAATCTAAGTTTTTATCTGCAACTGTAAATTTTGCATCATTATAATTTGGTGGTCCAAAAGCCATAGAGTTATTAGACATACCATAAGATTCTAATGGCATTCCATTTTCTCTAAAGTCCATTTTACTATTCTCATTTTCATCATGAAAAGCAATAATAGCATAGTCGCCTGGGTTAACATTTTCAAAAGTGACTGTAATTTTTCCATCTTTTATTTTAGATTGGGCACTCATGAGTCCTTTTCCTTTCATAAATGTGTCTACTGTATGTAAAGATAATTTAACGGTGCCTTTATCGCTTGTTACGTTATCTATAGTTACAGTGATGCTTGTTTTAGAGTCCTGAGAAAAGCTGAATAAAGTTGTTAATGCTAAAGCGAAAGTTAAAAGTAAATTTTTCATGATTTAAGTTTTTAATGGTTAGTGTAAGATCCTGTTCTTTTTTGTTGATGATTCAAATATCTAACAAACACTTCAGTTTATATAATTGACTTTACTGAATTGTAATTTTATACAGATGAACTGTTATTCGGGTTAAAAACTTATGAGTTACTTTTTAAATTTAGAAAAGTAATTACAAAAGTCCACGAGCTTTAATTTCTAAATACTTATTAATAGTATTAATTGTTAAATTCTCGGGAGCCGTTAAAATAGACTGTATGCCGTGTTTTTGAAGCTCTTTGACCATCAATCGTTTTTCAAAAGCAAATTTTTCGGCTATGGTTTTATGATAAATGGTTTGTAAATCTTCTGCATTTTCATTTAAGATTGTATCTAATTCTGTATTTTCAAATAAGACAACAACAAGCATGTGTTTTTTAGAAATGGCTTGCAAGTAGGGCATTTGACGCTTTAAACCACTAATGTGTTCAAAATTGGTGTAGAGTAGAAGCAGGCTACGATGGGTAACTTTTCGTTTTAATTGCGCATAAAGTAAACCAAAATCGCTATCGGTAAATTGTGTGTCTATGTTGTATAAGGTTTCTAAAATACGGTTGAGGTATGTTAGCTTTTGAATGGCAGGCAAAAAGGTTTCAATCTTTTTTGAGAATGAAATCATACCAACTTTATCATGTTTTTTTAAGGCTACATTACTAAAGGCCAAGGTTGAATTAATGGCATAATCTAATAGTTTTAAGCCATTAAAAGGCATTTTCATTATTCTACCAGTATCAATGATAGAGTAAATAGGTTGTGATTTTTCGTCTTGAAACTGATTTACCATCAACTGTGCGCGTTTTGCCGTGGCTTTCCAGTTTACGGTTCTAAAATCGTCGCCTTGGACATAGTCTTTTATTTGTTCAAATTCTGAAGTATTACCAATACGTCTAATTTTTTTTAAGCCAATTTCGGTTAGTGCGTTACTTATGGCTAGAAAATCGTACTTCTGCATTTGAATAATGGATGGATAAACCATTACCATTTGCTGATTTTGAAATTTATATTTTCGTTTTATAATTTTTAAAACAGATGATACAAATATATTGAGGTGGCCAAAGTAATATTCACCTCTATCTACAGGTCTTGCTAAATATTCAAAATTGTGATTCTGAGTTGGATTTAAAGAGGTTTGGTAAGAGAAATCCCGTTTTTGGAATTGTACAGGTAACTCGTCAATAACGTCTAAATGGATTTTAAAGCCATAATTATTGGTTATTGTAATTGGAATAGGGTTGTTGTCACTATTCGAAAATTTATCGGGTAAAATTCGCCTTGCATTTAAAGCGTTTTTTGGTTGATAGAGTAGTAGTATGTCAATTAATAATAATACAATTATGCAAATAGTTAATATCCAGGCTACAGCGTATAAAACAGGGATCCAATACGATAACAGAAAGCATACCGATGCCAGAGCTATATACATATAGAGCTGTTTGTGTATGTATAATGATTTTAAAAATTTCATATTTGCTTACTGCTTACTGCTTACTGCTTACTGCTTACTGAGACTATCGTGGCACTTCAACCGATTGTACAATCATTTCAATTACGTTTTCTGTAGTCATACCTTCCATTTCGCGTTCTGGCGTTAAGATAATACGATGGTTAAGTACAGGGTTTAACGATTTTTTTACATCTTCTGGAATCACAAAATCACGTCCGTTTATGGCTGCAAAAGCTTTGGCTGTATTTAAAATAGCGATCGAAGCTCTTGGCGAACCACCAAGATATAAATGTGGATGATTTCTAGTTTTAGAAACAATCTCTGCGATATATTTAATGATTTTTTCTTCAACAAGAATTTCTTGTGTTTTGCTTTTGTAATCTTCTAATGAAGCGACATCTAAAATGGCATTAATTCTTGTTTGTGGTTTCTCGCCTTTGCGTTCGTGATGTGAGGCAATAATTTTAATTTCATCTTCTAAAGACGGATAATCTACTTTGATTTTAAAAATAAAACGGTCTAATTGTGCTTCTGGTAACGCATAAGTTCCTTCTTGTTCAATAGGGTTTTGAGTTGCTAAAACCATAAAGGGATTCTCAAATTTATAGGTCGTGCCATCTATTGTAGCTTGACGTTCTTCCATGGTTTCAAATAATGCAGCTTGCGTTTTGGCAGGAGCTCTGTTAATTTCGTCAATAAGAACGATATTTGAAAAAATGGGACCATTTTTAAATTCAAATTCCGAAGTTTTCATATTTAAAATAGAGGTTCCTAAAACATCACTTGGCATTAAATCGGGTGTGAATTGAATTCGGCTAAATTCTGTTTTTAATACTTTTGCAAATAATTTTGCTGTTACGGTTTTAGCAATACCAGGAACACCTTCTATAAGAACGTGACCATCTGCCAATAATGCCACAATAAGTAGTTCTACAAAATGATCTTGCCCAATAATAACTTTTCGCAATTCGGCTTTAATACTTTCTACAGCATTTTTTAAACCTTCTAATTGTATTCTATTATCAAAATTTAAGTCGTCGTTTACTATGTCGGTATCTTCCATTGATTATGGGATTTAAATTGTTCTATTAAGCTATTTAGCCTTTCTAATTCGATATTACTTATTTCTGTTTTTTGATCTAAACTTCTAATAAGTTTAAATAAAGTCTGTGTGTCTTCAAGTGTATTATTACTTCTTGCAGCTAAGTTTTTTAAAAAACTAGTGTTTATGTCTGCAGTTGATAAGTGCATTGTATTTCTAATATACTCTAAAAAATGATGAATTTTATGTTGCGCAATATCTTTATGCTTTCCGTTTTCGTAATACATATTGGCAATCGTTTTGGTAAAGTCTACAGTCTGATTTTTTAAAGGTTTTATAATTGGGATGGCACGTTGTTTTCGTTTACCTTCGAAAATAATATAGATTAATGCTCCAATTAATACCAGATAATAGGCCCATTTTAAAGATTTAGTATTTAAAAATAAATACATTGGAGAAGTGTAAAAGGTCTTTCCTGTCTTGTAATAAGTGTCTACATAAATTGGCTTACTGGTATCTATATATGATAAAAGTCCTGCGGTATAATTTTGATTAGGGGATTGTAATATAAAGTAATTAGTAAAAGCCTGAGGAAATGTGTTTAGTATAATTTCACCTTTACCAAAGGGCTGTTTTATACTGCTGATTAAAGAATCTTTAATTGGTTTGTTTGGACCTCTGTATTTATCAATTAATCCAATAACTGAAGTTTTTAGAGTGTCAATTTTATTAAAATAATAGAATGTTGTTGCTTTTTCGTACTTATAGGACGTATTATTAGCTAACAAAGGGTTTACTAGTTTTACTTGATATTTGTTATTAAAATTGTCAATAATATTTACGGCTTTAGTATCTAGGTTTAAAGTATCTAGTAATTTATGTTCAAAACCAACGGCAGAAACCATTAGTGTGTTTCCTTTGCTTACCCAATCTAATAAACTATTTAATTCTTCGTTTCCAAAGTTAATTCCTCCATTATAAAACAGATAAGTTCCATTAATAGTGGTGTTTTTTAAGTACTCAAAAGGCGGTCTGTCTATAATATTAACAGTATCGGCAACACGTTTTAACTGCTCATTAAAGACATAAGAGCCAAAAGGGATTTTATGATGTGTAGCATAAGACGGAAACCAATTGAGTTGTTTAGGTTTGGTCATTTCTATTACAACAATTGATAAAATTGCGAAAGCCACAAGTACGATATATAGTTTTCCTTTTTTACTCAAGGTGCTGTAATTGTTTTATTTAAATTTTCGAAAGGCAATTTTAAAGTTTCAAACTTTATAGCATCGACATTAAACTCTCCGTACCATACATAATCATAAATTCTAGTGATATTTTTAAAATCGATTTTTAAATGATCTTTTTCAATTTCATTGATGTAATCTTCATTTGTTTTTTGAGGCTGCCATAAAATATGATCGCTTTCAGTTAATTGTTTTAAAGAAAGTAGATAGTAATACCGAATGGCCAATCTGTAATTTTTTTGCTGAATAGCATCTTTTATCAAAGCATTAATATCTTCATTTTTAATGATTTGTTCTTCTTCAGTAAACGATATTGAGGCTTCTTTTTTTGCTTTGGTTATTAGGTTGTTTGAATTAACTTTTAGGAAAAACCGAATTAATAAAAAGATTAAAACGCCTAATAATATATAGGGCAAAATTCGAAACATAAAGTAAAGAAATCCTGTGGCAGTGCCAACACCAAAAATAGATTCCCAAAACTTAATAAGGAAGTTTCTTAGCCATCGTTTTGCTTTATCAAAAAAGTTTTCTTCGGCTACAACTTCGGTATAATTAAAATCGTCATCGGCTTTATACGTTTCTAAGTCTTTTTCGGAAATGTGTTGCTTTTCTATTACGGAATCATCGTATAATATAGGTTGCTCGTTTTGTTGCGCAAAAGAAAATTGCCCAATACAAAAACAAATAAGAAACCATTTATATACAAGCATTTAGTCTTCTATTTTTCCAATTTCACTAATACGATCATAAGTTCCAGTAAAGTTTGTTTTTTCATGCAGATGAAAATATATAATAGCTCCACCAACAATTAAAATGATGTTTAAAAAGAACTGAAAGAATGTGTTAAGCACATTCAAGAAAATGAGAATAGGATCTTGAGAAAAAGTACTCATATTAGCGGGATCAATTTCGCCAGAAAAAACACCTGTACTAATTAGAGTATAAATAACTGTAGGAATAGAAAAGACCATACCAAGAACATAATAAATTATACCTAAAATAAGGAATGCTCCAAAAGCGGTCCAGAAATCTATATTTACTAATTTAAAACTCTGACTATATGCATCTGATGTAGAACGTTTAGGTTCAAAAACATAAATACTAAAGACAATTGCCATAGGGATCATTGCGTAGAATACAGGGAGAAAGCAAAGTAAAGCAGCTATAAATAAGGTAATACCTTTTAAAAAGCTTAACCCTAAAAAGGACCAAAACGACTTGTGTACATTGGTTTTTACCTCTGTTGGATCAACAACCCCTTTGTTATCAACATAGGACTTTATATAAAAAAGAACAGAAGCTACAGTAAGTATATATGCTGCAATTGCAGAAATTAAGTAAAAAATGGCTGTGGTTATTATAACAAAAACACTCGAAGAGTTAAAACTAGGCTCTCCAAAAGAGCTAAAGTTAAGGACATCTCCAGAGACATAATTGTAAGCTGCAAGTGCAATCATAAAAACAACAATAGCAGGACCTGCAATATTGACAACTGTTTTTATAAAAGGTTTAAATTCGTTTCTAATAAATCCAAAAGTATCACTTAAAATACTACTAAAATCGCGTTGTTTTCTAAATTCAATGTATGGTTTGTTCATTATTTAATTGGTTTGGGAAAGTGTTAATGTTGTTGTATTTTTTTGTTCAATATTTAATTTAGACTTCTTGTGTAATTTAATGGGGTAAATTACGTAGTAAAATAAGATTAGAGCAAGTGAACTCGAAATAATTAATATAGCGAGCCAATCTGGCATTTCGGTATGTCTGGTAACAAAACCTTCTAAAAAACCAGCGATTATAAAAAACGGTATAGTACTCATAAGAATTTTTAAGCCATTAATAACGCCACGCTTAAAGGATTCTAATCTAGGGAGTGTCCCTGTAAATAACATGCCATTTCCCATAACAAGACCAGCGCAGCCAGCGACAATAATAACAGATATTTCAATAGTACCGTGAATCCAAATGGTACGCGCAGATTCCCATAATAAGCCTTGCTCGTAAAAAAAGTATTGAAAACCACCTAGCATAATGCCGTTCTGCATCATAAAATATAAGGAACCAATACCAAGTAAAATACCATAGCCAAAAGCAAATAAAGCTACTTTTATGTTGTTTAAAGTAATACCTAAAAACATATTAAACTCACCTTGCTCTTTATATACAGCCATTGGATCACCTTTTTCTATATTCTCTAATGTCATATTTACATAAGCATCGTTAAGTCCAAAAGACCTTACGAAATCGGCATCAGTAGCCGTAGAGTATGCACCTATAAAAACAAAAAAAGCAAAGGTTAAAAAGGTAATAAATAGTTCGCGATGATGTTGATAGAACATCGTTGGGAACTCCGTTTTAAAAAAGCCAATGAGTCTATTTTTAGGTTCTTTTTTAGTTTTATAAATACGTTGATGAGCTTTAGATGCGAGCTGATTAAGGTAGCGTTCTGTGTTGCTATTAGAATAAAATGTTTTTGCGTAACTTAAATGATCGGTAACTTCTATATATAGATCAGAAAGTAAATCGGGATCGATTTGAGTATTATTAGTTAGAATATTTTCAAATTCTAACCATTTATCTTTATTTTGCTTTACAAAAGCTGCCTCGCGCATTATAATCCCTTTTTAGACTTCCAAAGAAAAGAAAATATGGATGAATTTCAAATAGAAACAGCCCAAAATGTAGGGATAAATCAAAATGTTGCTAGTATTGGTGATAGAATGTTTGGTTACCTTATAGATAGTGCTGTAATTCTTCTTTATTCTATATCTGCAATATTACTTTTAACCACTTTAAATTTGGATCCAGGTGATACTTGGGCTATTTATTTATTGGTGTCTTTACCTGCATTTTTGTATTATGTTTTGCTAGAAACTTTTTTCGATGGAAAAACTATAGGGAAAATGTTAATGAAGACTAGGGTTGTAAAATTAGATGGTTCTAAACCGAGTTTTGCGAATTACTTTGTAAGATGGATTTTACGTATTGTAGATGTGGCTTTGACCTCTGGTGGTGGTGCAGTAGTAACCATTTTATTAAAAGGCAATGGACAGCGCATTGGTGATATTGCTGCAGGTACAACTGTAATTAGTGAAAAAGAAAAATTGACCATTGAAGATACACTTATTAAAGATATTCCGTTAGATTATGTTCCTGTATACAGCCAAGTAACGGTGTTAAATGATAGTGATATGCAAACTATTAAAAATTTATATGATGATGCCATTAGAAATGGAAACCATAATGTCATAGTAAACTTACACTATCGCCTTTTAAAAGTGATGGCAATAGAGACAACAGAGAAACCAATAGATTTTGTAGCGAAAGTAATAAAGGATTATAACTATTACACTCAAAACATGTAATTAGAAAATCGTAGATTCAGCGTAGCTAATCTCATTAATCAAGTGAATTCTGTTTTAAGTACAGAATAACTAAAATGAAACCATAATACATTCATGTTTTTTCAAATTGTAGATATATTAGGAACTATAGCTTTTGCTATTTCTGGCGCATTAATAGCCATGAACAAACGTATGGATCCGTTTGGCGTACTCATAATTGCTTTTGTTACAGCAGTTGGCGGTGGTACATTACGTGATGTTATGATTGGCATTGAACCTGTCTCATGGATGCGAAATATGACTTTTGTGTATGTTATTATTGGTTCTGCTGCATTTGCTGTTGTTTTTAGAAAACGCATCAGTTACCTTAGAAAATCACTTTTTTTATTCGATACTATTGGTATTGCACTTTATACTGTTGTTGGTGTAGAAACTGGACTTGTGGCAGGATTACATCCTCTTATTTGTATTGCAATGGGAACCATGACGGCATGTTTTGGAGGTGTGTTAAGAGATATTTTATGTAATGAAATTCCTGTAGTTTTTAGAAAAGAAATTTATGCAACAGCTTGTATCTTGGGAGGCTTAACTTATTTTTTACTACTTCAATTTTTTGAGGACAGAAACTATTTATTTGTTATTGCAGGTTTGGTAGTTATTATTGTGCGATTAATTGCCGTGCGCTATAAAATTAGTTTACCTACTTTGTATAAGAAGGACGAAGATATACTCTAATTTTTAGACCTTGTTATAGCTAGTTTTATCTTTTTTGGTCTTTCCCCAAGCAACAACATTAACACCTTTAGAATATTGAACTTTGTTTGGTTCGTTTTTTAGAAGGTTTTAAACCTTTGGTAATTGAAGTCAATTGCAGTGATGTTAATGTGATGAATTGGCCATTCTAAATGGTGAATTTCAAACGCGTTTATAGCTTGTTTTGTATCTTGAAAAAGGGCGTATCTTTCCGTTAACCATCGGTCTAACTCTGATTTTGTTTTAAGCGTTTCTCCAATTGAGAATCTAACATCCAGTTTGTCATTAAAGGCAGCATTATATGATTGGTATTGGTTTGCTGTTCTCTTAATTTTTGAATAACGATATGGAAGTTCAGAAATTGCTTTTGCAATTTTACAAGAGAATCGTTTTCCCCCTTCAATACTTAAAAAATAGACACCGGTTTTAGATCCCGATTTTACATAAGTTCTAATATTAATTTCATCAAAATCTGAAACTGCGGAGAGCGATGGGAAGTATTTAGGTCTGATTTTTTCCATAGTGAATGCTACCACGGAAACCCAAGGTTTGCCCTCAAAAAGGTCCATTTCTAATTCTTTTGGTACAAATTTTTTGAGTTCCTCTAATTCAACTTCCCAATGAAGAAATATGGCATTATTCCACTCTTGATAGAATTTCCAATTTTCAGTGGGTATTTTCCAAGGTCTGTGCTCAGTGGTTTTTAATAGGTCTTGGATTTTCATTTTTTGAGTTGAATACTTAGTTTTTGTTAGAATCGTTTTTAAACACCATTAGCTTTATTGTTTTCTCAGAATCTTCTAAGATTATAATTTTATAATGCTTCCATTCTATAGTTATACCCTTATCTTCAGTATTATTTAGAGACGTAAAAGACACCATTTTCTGTGCCTCGTCTTCTGATAACAACATATGATATGAGTTAAAGGCATCGGTTTGGTTGCCATTTATATCCTCAGACCATTCTCCAATATAATCCTTAAATAGAATTTCAAGGTTACCAATTACAGCAGTTTGACCCAAATCTATAAACATTGGTTTTTCAAAGTCTAATTGTGTAATAACTAACGCTACGTCGTCTTTATCCATTTTTAAATCAAAAGAATAGTTTTGATATGCTTTTGGATAGTTTGCTTTTTTACGATCACTAAACGCATCATAACACCATAGGAAAGTAGCGTATTTAGTATTGTTTTCAAATACGTTTAATTCTAGCTGAATTTGCGGTGAGTCGTTATTTATTAATGTTGATTGAATGAATAGATTTGAAGGTTCTATAACTAATTTTTCAAATTGAATACTAGGATTTTTTCCTGTTTTTAAAGGTATTGTAATCGAATCGTTTGTCATGTTCTTTTCTGATTGTGTATATCCCGTGTATGGCATACATACAAGTAATAAAATCCATATGTTAAATGTGAGAACCTTCATAGTTAGGTATAATTTATCATTAATAAAGGCTATCAAATTTGAATGCTAACATATAATAAAGTAGGCCTATTGTTGTCAATAAATGAAGTCCAAATCCAATAGCATTTAAGACTTTGACGTAGGTTTTATTAAAAAAACCAAAAATAGCGCAAAGGGCAAATAGTAAAATACAAGCTTCTAAACCAATGACCACTATTTCTCTAAATTCAAAGTGATGCTCTTTTATATTCGGAATAGTGGTGGTCCAAAAGACAAATATACCGATTACCATAACCATATTTAAATACGGAATTATTAATGTTGATTTCCTCTTTTTGTATGCGACGATAATGGCTGCTAAATGGCAAATCAAGATAATAATTAGCGTTGTATTGATATATGTGTCATTCATAAGTGGCTGTAAGTGAGTTTGTGGCGTGTTTAAGTACCTAATTTAGCAAATAAAAACCGAATAGACATGAGTGAAGCGAACTGTGCGTAGCAAAAATTAACAAGGATTTTCAGTAGTAGGCGAGAACAAACAATTACTTATAGCCATTGTTAGGCAACGTTTTTATTCCATTATTTTTTTAATTGTAAAATCTTTTTTTGTGTTTTTTCCATTCAAATAAGCTTTCCAAGTTTGAGGTACTTCGTAGTTAGGTATTACCCCTCGTCCTTTTATTTTTGGTTCTACATTAATTTGAAAATGAACAGTCGGGATTTTTGCCTCAATTTTTGAATTTGGCAATTTCACATATTCTGAATACCCGCTAACATTTCCTTCGTAAGTTCCACCAGTTTCTTCTCCGATGAATATTCCTCTGTCAGTCATTTTTATCAAGCTGGCAAATTCTGCACCGCCCGAAAATGTTCTGCCACTTATCAAAACGTATAGTTTTTCATTGTAAATCAGTTCTTTTTGCGGTTTTTTATAGCCTAAATCGGAATAGTAATCGCTGTACAGGGTAAAATTTCCTCTCTTGGCAAAGGTGTTTTGAAACGTCCATTTATCCTCAATATAACCTTGTTTACTTTTGTTTTTTTGATAGGGTTTTGGAAGCATTGTTACTTGTTTGTATTTCTGAACGACTTTGTTAGATAAGTAGCTAAAAAGTAAATTTTCATTACCTTCTGTTCCTCCACCATTGGCTTGAATGTCAATAATTAGGTGCTTTATGTTCAGGGAATCTATTTTTTTGAAGTTTTTTTGATAAAACTCTTCGTAATCTAGGTTGTCATCGCCAAAACTAGGAATGCTCAAATAGGCAATGGAATCGTTAATTTGCTCAAATTTAAAATGATTATAGTCAAAATCTTGTGAAGCAAATTTGGCATTTTTGGTCTTGAATTTTGTAAATCGGATGGCGGGAACAGTCAATGTTTGAATTTTATCATTTCCGAACTCTTGAATCTGAAGTTCAAATTTTTTCTCTTTACCGTAAACCAATCTGTAAAGCAAAGAGAAATTCAAGCCTCCAATCCATTCGTGTTTTGAGGTTTCATTAAAACCGTCTGTTGGGATTAAAGGGTAAAGTCTTTCAAGAATATCGGTTGTTTTTCTACCGTTAACGGAAACTATTTTAACGCCTTTTTCAAGGTGTGTAATATTGCTTCCATAATTTTGTGTAACAATCAAGTCTCCACTACATAATTTAACCGTTAATGGTATGAAGGATTTTGAGAGTCCAAGTTTTACCATTGACCACTTTGGAAGCTCAATTGATGTATGTCCTTCGTTAGTTAATCCAATAACATACCTTAACTTTTCGTAGAACTCTAATTTTGTTTGACCTGTTTCTAATGTGTTCCGAATACTATCAATTTTCGCATTTGTTTCATTTTTTCCAACATATTCATAAAGTCCCTGATGTTGTAATTTTAGTTCAGTGATTAAATAATCAAAATCTTCAACGAATTTTTTATGTGAATTAGAATCATCTGTTGATTGAGCAAAAATTGAATTTGATATTATAAAAAAGAGAAGAGAGAGGGCTAATATTCTTTTCATTTGGTTTAAATTTTTTCCAAATGTAATGCAGTCATAATATTAGCACTTGTATAATATTGGCAATTATAGTTTTTCAATAATGCTTTGTTGGTATTTTTTAGGTGAAATTCCTACAAAACGCTTAAACGTTTTGGAAAAATGTGCCAAGTCTGTAAAGTTGTATTGATACGCTAATGTTGTAAGTTCTGTATTTGAATTAATTAACATTTTACTTGAAAAAACTTTTTTCATCAATATGTAATTAATTGGCGTCATACCTGTAGCTGCTTTGAATTTTTTAGCAAATCCATATTTATTAATATTCGCAATTTTCGATAGTTCATTTAGACTAAACTTTTCGCAAATGTGTTTTTCAATGTAGTTATTAATTTGCTTAAAACTATTTAGATTTAATTCAGAATATTCTTTATCGTTTTCTTGCGAGTGCGATTTGATGGTATTAATAAATTGATGTAGATTAAATTCAATATTTTCAGTTTCTTGTTTATCAATAGCATTTTTAAGTTCTATAAACAATTTGTTAGCGTTTTTACTATTTATTTTTCTGTTTATAAATTTAATATTCTTTCCATTTAGTATGTCTTTCATCAATTGATTAGGAATGTATATTGTATCAAATTTCAATTGAGTTGTTTTGTCAAATAGTGGATTAGAATGTATTTCGTAAGGGTTCGTTATTGAAATAGAACCAGCTTCACTAAAAAGGCTTTGATGTTCAAAATCAATTTGTTCAATTCCTGAATGTATTAGCGAAATGCAAAACGTTTCGTGAAAGTGCTTTGGAAATTCAGTAGTTTGGTTTTCAATAGTGATATATTCTAAATCATCTAAAATCATTCTTGTTTTCTCAATGTTTTTTCAAATGTTGTCTAACTCACGTGTTTGTGTTATGGCTAGTGGCGTGGTTAAGTAACTAATTTAGTAAATAAAAACCAGATAGACACGAGCGAAGCGAACTGTGTGTAGCAAAAATCCGCGAGGATTTTTGTAAGCAGGTTCGTACCAGGCAATTAATTTTATACGTTGTTGTGCTTTCGTTATTTTTTAATTTCGGTTTCCAAGAGATTAATTATTTCCTTATTCAGTTCAATACATTTTTCGTGTCTATCAAGTAATAATGATTTATATACAATCAGGTTTTCAACGATATTTTCAAATTCAATGTTTTTGAGTAGATCATTATTGTTTATTTCAAATCCTGATTTAGGAAATCTTATTTTAGTAATTTCTTCGTCATTGGTTTTTTCATCAGAATTTAACCAACTGCCATTTTTAATAATGTATCTAATAAAGTCATCAGAAAAATCAATTACAGATTTTTCTCTGTCTTTTAATGTTTCAAGTGTTGGTAACCAAGAAGAAAGTTTATTCCGTAAAATATCGTTTTTTATTATACCGAGATTACCCGAGTTAATCAAATCCAATAAAAACCCATTTTGAGGATAGTATTTTGGAACGTTTCCAACCGATTGCAGTAAACTATCGATATCGAATGAAGCTTGATATTTACTACCTGTATTATCAAGAATTATGAAACTATTTTTTTTAATTTCTTTTAGTTCTGCAATAGATTTATTTAATTCTGATTGATTGTACTCAAAATCCAGTTTAAGATTAAGAAGTGCCTTTCGTTCAAAATCATTTTTATTTAAGGCATCATTATAATTATTCAATTGCAATGCAATCAAAATTCCGATAACAACAAGAATAATTTCTCCAATGGCATAAATCAGGTACTTACGGAATTTATTTTCAGAGAGTAAATTTTGTCTAATTTTTCTAAAGAATTTTATCATTGGTTAGCGGTTTGTGGTAATGAAGCACAACTAGTTATATAACAATAAATATACACTTTATCCTTCATTGTTTTCGGGGTAAGGTATATTTTGTTCCAGATGATAAGCATCTATAAACCTTATTTTTATTCTTATATACCTCAAACAAAGGCTTTAACTAGACTTATGTTTTTTTTGTTATGAATAGGAATACTTTATTATAGGGTTTAACACATTTGTTACCCTATTTTGTATTAATGCCAAAACTCATTATAATTTTAAAAAGAAAGCCATTCTACAGTATTGTAAAATGGCTTTCAGATTTGGGACCGGCTTCAACTAATTCCATCCACCACCCAAGGCTTGATAAATTTTCACATTAGCCAAGAATTGGTCTCTTTTCGTTTCTATAATTTCAATTTTAGAATCTAAGGCCTCTCTTTGTGTCAATAACACTTCTGTATATTCTGCTCTAGCAGATTTGAAGAGTTGAATAGAAAGATCAATAGCTTCTGTCATTGCCTGAACTTGCTGTTCCTTTAATTCATAATTTTCTTTTAAATTATTGATGTTAGAAAGCGTATTAGCGACTTCAATATAACCGTTTAAAATGGCTTTTTCATATTCAAAAACGGCTTGCAGTTGTCTGCTATTGGCATTATTGTATTCCGCTTTAATCGCATTTCTATTAATTAATGGACTAACCACATCTCCAACTAAAGAATATAAAAGCGATTCGGGTGTATTAGTTAAATACTTTGTTTTAAAGGCCTGTAAGCCAATTCCAGCTTTAATACCAATAGAAGGGTAGAAGTTAGCTTTGGCGATTTTAACATTTAATTTTGAAGCTTCTAATTCATATTCTGCTTGTTTAATATCAGGTCTATTGGCTAAAAGTTGCGCCGGGATACCGGCTTCAATTGCATCTATCGGACGATTAATAAAATCGTCTGCATCTCTGTCAATTTTTTGCGGATAACGGCCTAAAAGAAAATTAATCTTATTTTCAGTTTCTACAATTTGTTGACGAATTTCAAATTTATTACTTTGGTTTTTAAAGACTTCGGCTTCAAAACGTCTTACTGCTAATTGCGTAGCTCTTGCAGCTTGCTTTTGAAGTTTGACCATTTCTAAAGCATTTTTTTGAAGCTCTAAATTCTGCTCAATAATGTTTAACTGATTGTCTAGAGCTAAAAGTTCGTAATAGGAATTGGCAATTTCTGAAACAATAGAGGTAACCATAAAATTCTTCCCTTCAATAGTACTCAGGTATTCTAAAACAGCCGCTTTTTTTCCATTGCGTAGTTTTTTCCAAACATCGAGTTCCCATGATACATCTAAGCCTACTGAAAAATCGGTTAAAGGTTCTGGGAATTCTTCGTTTTCACGAACATCTAGATGCTGTTCTACAGCTCCGTTTCTAGTGTATTCACCAACTTTTTCAACTTCTGCACCTGCGTAAACATTTACAAAAGGTAAATATTCACCTTTTCTAACTTTTACTTCATTATTAGCCATAGCAATGTGCTGTAGCATAATATTAAGCTCCTGGTTATTGGCTAGCGCAGTATCAATCAATGCGACTAGCTTTGGATCTGAAAAGAATGTTTTCCACTGTATGGTGGCACTATTTGCCGAATCTGTAGTTTTATCTTGGTAGTGCTTTGGTACTGCTACGTTTGCGTCTCTTACGGCCTTTTGCGTAGGTACACAAGCACATAGTAATAGTAAGGTGAGCACGCCAATAAGCTGTGATTTTCTAATCGATTTTATCTTATTCATCGTTTTTATTTTTACGAAGTTTTTTCAATAGTTTTGTGAGTTTGCTGATTTTTTCAGCATTGGTTGCACTTTGGTTTTTAGCTTCGCTAACGCGCATCATTTCTTCTGAAATAGGTTCGCTAGCTTCGTCTTTAATTAGACTTTTGCCATCGGCCATTTTTGCAAAAACGTAATAGAGACCAGGAATAATTAAAACACCACCAAGCGTACCAATAAGCATTCCTCCTAAGGCAGAACCACCAATGGTTCTATTCCCAATAGCTCCAGCGCCAGAAGCAATAACTAACGGAATTAACCCGGCAATAAAGGCAAAGGATGTCATTAATATTGGTCTAAATCGCGCTCTAGATCCTTCTATAGCAGCTTCTAAAATAGTAGCACCTTGCCTGCGTTTTTGGACGGCAAATTCTACAATTAATACGGCATTTTTACCGAGTAACCCAACCAGCATAATGACTCCAATTTGCGCATAAACATCATTAGCTAATCCCATGGCTTTAAGAAGAATAAATGAACCAAATACACCAACAGGTAGGGATAGAATTACTGCAAATGGCAATAGGAAACTTTCATATTGTGCAGCTAATACAAAGTAGACAAATATGAGTACAACTATAAAAATGTAAATAGATTCATTACCTCTTTGAGCCTCGTCAAAACTTAAGCCTTCCCAAGCAATATCATAACCCCTTGGTAATTGCGTGGCAGCCACTTCTTTAATCGCTTTAATGGCGTCATCACTAGTGAATCCTGCCGCAGGCAAGCCTCTAATGGATGCTGAATTGTAAAGGTTATAACGTGTAATTTCGTTAGGACCAAGTTTCTTTTCAATACTCATAAAAGCAGAATAGGGAACCATTTCGCCTTCTTCATTTTTTACAAATAATTTTTCGAGATCTGTAGGTAAGCGTCTGTATTCTGGTGCGGCTTGGGTGTACACTTTAAAGAAGCGACCAAAACGAATGAAGCCTTGCTCATAAGTACTACCAATTAAAATGTTGAGGTTTTCCATGGCTGTGCCAATAGTCACTCCTTTTTGCATGGCAATTTTGTTGTTAATTTTTAACTCATACTGCGGATAGTTGGCAGAGAAGAAGGTGAATAAACCTGTTAGTTCAGGGCGTTCAGATAAGGCTTTCATAAAGTCATTATTCACACTCTCAAAATGATGATAATCGGTAGAGTTTGTTTTATCTAATAAACGCATCGCAAATCCACCTGAAGACCCAAAACCTGGCACTGCAGGAGGTTCAAAATATTCTATAATGGCTCCTAGATCTTTAGTTTCGGCCTCTAGTTCTTCCATAATTTCATGAACGGAGTGCTCACGTTCTGACCAAGGTTTTAGGTTAATTAAGCAAGTGCCTGCATTAGATCCTCGTCCTTCAGTCATTATTTCATAACCAGCTAAAGAGGATACGGATTCTACACCTTCAGTTTCTTCACATATTTTCTGAAGTTTTTTAGCGACTTCATTAGTCCGTTCTAATGTTGCACCTGGTGGTGTTTGAATAATGGCATAGATCATGCCTTGGTCTTCATTAGGAATAAATCCGGCTGGTAAGACTTCATTTGTAAAGAAAATTCCAGCACAGAATGCGGCTAATATTCCAAAAGTGATAAAACGTCTTGCTACGATTTTATTTAGAATCTTAACATAACGTCCTGTCAGTTTTTCAAAACCACCATTAAACCAATCAATAAATTTATCTAAAGGTGATTTGCGTTTCTTATCATGATTATTCTTTAATAACATCGCACAAAGCACAGGAGTTAAGGTCAAGGCAACAATGGCTGAAATAACGATTGAACCCGCCATGGTAATTGAAAACTGGCGGTAGAATACTCCTACAGGACCAGTCATAAACGAAATAGGAATAAATACCGAAACCATCACCAAAGTTATGGCAACAATAGCACCTCCAATTTCGCCTAAAACTTCATAAGAGGCTTTGTAGGGAGTGAGATGTTCTTCGTGCATTTTTACATGGACGGCCTCTACGACGACAATGGCATTGTCGACAACAATACCAATGGCTAGTACTAAGGCAAATAGTGTAATAAGGTTAATGGATAACCCAAATAGTTGCATTACAAAAAAGGCACCGATTAAGGATACTGGAACCGCAATAATAGGAATTAAGGTTGAACGCCAATCTCCTAAAAACAAGAATACCACTATGGCAACTAAGATAAAGGCATCACGTAGTGTATGGATAACTTGATCTATAGAAGCATCTAAGAAATTAGAAACGTCATAGCTGATTTGGAAATCAACTCCCGGCGGTAAATCCACTTCAAGCTCTTTTAGCTTTTCTTTTACAGCATCAATAACATCACTACCGTTACTACCAAAAGTTTGTTTTAAGACAATAGAAGCAGATGGTTTTCCATCTAAATTTGAATAAATATCAAAAAATTCACTTCCAAGTTTTACGTCAGCAATATCAGCAAGGGTAACAATTTGGCCTTCTTTATTGGCTTTAACAATTATTTCTTCGTATTGTTCGGGTTCGTTGTAACGATTTTGGTAGGTGAGTACATATTCTAAGGATTGTGAGGTTTTACCCGAACTTCGCCCCAAACGTCCAGGACGTGCCAAAATACTTTGGTCTTCCATAGCTTCTAAGACTTCTTCCGCAGAAATATTATAAGCACGCATACGATCTGGTTTTAACCAAACACGCATAGCAAATTTTCGACTTCCTAAAATTTGAGCACTTGCAATACCTTTAATACGTTGTATCTCAGGGATTATTTTGGTGTAGGCATAATTGTAGAGAAACTTTTCGTCGTTAGCTTTATTTTCACTCGATAGGTTAACGTACATTAACATACTAGGTTGTACAGGTGTAATAATAACTCCTTCACGTTGTACCAACTCTGGAAGTAACGGCATTACCTGATCGACTCTTGTTTTTACCCTAACAACGGCTTCATTGGGATCTGTACCAGGTTCAAAAATAACACGTAAGGTGCCTTCACCAGCACTTGTGGCATCAGAAGCGATATAACGCATATCTTGAACACCGTTAATTGCGGTTTCTAATGGGATTAATGTAGAATTTACCAATACATCGGCACTTGAGCCTGGATACGCAATAAAAATATTGACTGTGGTTGGTGCAATTTGCGGGAACTGAGATATAGGTAGTTGCTTTATCGCTAAGCCACCTATAAATATAATGATCACCGAAATGACAATAGCCAAGACGGGTCTTTTAATAAATTTTTTAAACATGATGTGTGTAGATTAGTTAGAATTACTCTGCGTAAAGCTCTAGATTAGATAAAACGGTAACAGGATCTACAGTCTTTGTATGAATCTCTTCCTGATCTCTTACCATTTTAATACCTTCAAGTAGTATAGTTTCGGTTTCAGATACACCTTTATCTACAATAAATAAGTGCGGTAATTCTGCACCAATAGTGATTTCTCTTTGGTGTACAACATGGTTTTTATCAACAACAAAAACATAGGTTTTGTCTAAGATTTCAAAAGTGGCTTTTTGTGGTACAATAACAGCATCCTTGTAAGGAATTGTCATTAAAATACTACCCGTTTCACCGTGTCTTAAAATCCCATCAGGATTAGGAAATGTTGCTCTAAACGCAATGTTTCCGGTCTCGCTATCAAATTCTCCTTCAATAGTTTCAACAATGCCTTTTTGATTAAAACGCTTATTGTTTGCCATTAAAAGCTCAACATTTGTGTTGTTCTTTTTAGCTTCACTGGTAATATAATCAAGGTATTCTGCTTCTGGCACATTAAAATACACCCACATTTGGCTGTTGTCTGATAGTGTTGTAAGTAGTTCTCCTTCATCTAAAAGGCTACCTTCTCTAGCTTCCAAATGGTTAATGATTCCATTAAAAGGGGCTTTGATACTTGTAAAACCTAAGTGCGTTTGTGCTAAAGAGACTTCGGCATTGGCTTTCTCTAAATTAGCTTTCGCCATGGCCAATTCATTAGGCGATACTACATTACCATCGGCTAGTAATTGCGTGTTGGCGAGTTCTATTTGCGCGACTTTAGATTCGGCTTTAGCCTTGTTGAGTTCCGCTTGATAAATGTTAGGCATAATCTGAAATAACTGTTGTCCTTTCTTTACATGTTGCCCTTCATCTATAGAGATATGTTTTAAATAGCCCTTTTCTAAAGCTCTTAATTCGATATGTCTAATCGAGTGGATTTGACTCACATAATCTTTAATAAGCGTTGTGTCTTTTTTTATGGGGTTGGTTACGAGAAATGTTGATTCTTCGTGTTTTTCTTCTTTGTGTTTTTCACAGCTAGCTAGAGAAATAAGCATAAATAGGCCTGTGAAAATGGTTATTTTCTTAATGGTGTTCACGTGTAAAATGATTTTATAAAATGATATAATTTATGGGTCAGACCCCTAGAAAAATGGGAATGACATTTTTAGAGTTTTGGTGGAAACTCTACATCCTTTAATAAGAAACAGACCTTTAGCAATTGCTAGTCTGTTTTGAAGGAATCATATTATAAAAACTTGGAATTGTACATGAAGCCTAAGACTAGATTCATGGATAACGTTTTGTGGACGATATATGTTTTTTTGAAGCAGTTTAGAAGACTGCTCAAACAATAGCGCATTAATAAAGGCTGTTTCTAAATAGTCTTTGTAATACTGTTTTTTAGTTGAAGCTTCTTCGTCTTCTACTTTATTGCTTTCAATGATTTCGACATTTCTTCTGTCGTCTGTACCTTTATGATGCGGAATAAAAGTGGCACCACCTAATTGCTTTGTATAGTTTAGAGTTACACTGCAATGGTGGGTAGTAAGTGTCTTTGTTGAATTAGTAACAGCTTCACTAGCTTGTAGATTAGCGAATGTGCTTAGTAATAAAACAAATACTAAAGATAAGTATCTATAGAAAGTCTTTTTCATTTCAGGGTTCAAAACTATACCATAAGATTTACTTTACCAAAAAGTGACAGTTTAAATTTTAACATCATTATGATAAATATTTCTTAAAGAAATATAAATTCCAGTGTTCTGAGTAAGATCTTTTGTATGTCTAATTGTTTATGCTTTAAATAAGGCACTTCGATTTAGTCTCATTGATTTTATCCTTTAGGCTTTTGTTTATTCGTAATTGTAATAAGTTGTTATATCATCATCCTCTAAATCCTTTACAACTAATTCTGTTTCTGAAATGCTTATAATTTCATCTGATAAAATTAAGCCATTATTTGTGCCTTCATCTGAAGGGAAATTTCGGTATAAAATATTGTTTTCTATAGACCAATTTCCATTTTCAGTATAGTGTTGGCAAGTATTTCCACCAGCCCAATATTTATATTCAATATCTCCATTACCTTTTAAATTATAGTAATTATTCTCACAAGAAACCCCTTGTTCAATATCAAAGTATTGTGCGCCTGTGTACCATTTTTTTGCAAATCTTTGGTCAAGTGAATTATTTTCGTCATCATTTGATGAGCAAGACTGAAAAGTGAAGCTAAAAACGATTGTTAGCACTAGAATTTTGAATATTATTTTCATTTTTTATTTGAAGTTGGTTTGATTTTTATAGGGATAATGATCTTGGCTAAATATACCAAATGTAGTTTTAATTTGAAGTTGAATAAACGGATTCAAAAGTGTTGTTTTCGGTATTAAAAGTAACGGTTAATGTATTGTTGTCAATAGCACCTCCTGTTGAGGCTATTGATTCAGAATTAGTGACTTCGTAAGAAGAATTATTGTCTATGTTAGTTACTTTTACATAAGTGTTAGATAAATAATTACTTCCGCTATTTACTTTAAATGTTATACCAATTAAGTTTGAGATTTCAACTGTTTTTTCGTCTGCCAATTCAGTGTAAGCTACCGGGTTAATTAGTTGTGTTGTCTCACTTTGAGGTTGTCCATTTTCATCATTCCATAAAAATGTGATGTCCAAATTTAAATCTGCATCTGAAAGTTGAGATGTGTATTCAATTTTATAAAATCCGGTATTTTCGTTGTCTTCTGAAGTTTTGTCATCATCACTACTACAACTTATTAAAATTATAGCAAAAAAAAGTAAAGTAAGTTTTTTCATAAATTTTGTTTATTCATATAACACAAATCGTACTTACATATGTACAGTTGGGCTTTAGAATCGCCTAATTTAAGAAATAAAAGTAGTATAGCTAATAGATGGAGTAGAATTTAGAAGGAGTTTAGTAGGCTAGATAAATAAGGTATTAATAATTCTTGGCTTAATGCGAAACTACTTTTAGCCCAACAATAGAGATAATTAAGGTTGTGATAAAAAATAGGCGCCAAAATGTTGCTGGTTCTTTAAAAACCAAAATACCAATCAGAACAGTTCCCACAGCGCCAATACCTGTCCAAACGGCATATGCTGTTCCAATAGGTAAATGTTGCGTCACTTTTAAAAGAAGTCCCATACTTATGCCTAAACAAATAAAAAATCCGATATACCAATAGGTGGATTCAATTCCGGTAGTCTCTTTAGCTTTTCCTAGGCATGCGGCAAAGGCGACTTCAAATAGGCCTGCAATTATTAATAGTATCCAGTTCATTTGTTGTTCAATTTTTGGTCAACAGTGAAGTTTTTATTTTGAAAATGCATTTAAAATTGCCAGGGCTTTATCGGTGTCTTTTTTATCGACAAAAATATGGTCATGATAATAGGCTGCAACCACATTGCAACTAATACCATTTTCAGATAAAGCTTTAGAGAATGCAGCTGTTAAACCAACGGCTTCTAAAGAAGAATGTACAGTAAGTGTAATCCAAGATGCCACAAAAGCATAGTCTAAATTGAGTTGGTCTGCGACTTCTTTTTTAGTGATAAGGGTAATGCTTTCCTCTTCTTTAAAAGTCATTATAATTTGGTTCAAATTGATTTGTTCCAAATGATCTGTTTTACAAAATACAAATTCGCCGACATTATGTTTTGGTTGCATTGATTTTAAAAGTGTCTCTAAATTTTTTTCTCCAGTCATTTATTTAGCACTTTTAGTTAGTCTTTGTAATTCATTTAAGGTTGCTTTTCCAACACTATGAGCTGATTGTGGGTTTTGACCTGTTACTAATCTTTGATCTGTAACAACGTGTTTTGTAAAAGGTGCAGATTTTTCAAAAATAGCACCACGTTCTTTTAATGTATCTTCAAGTAAAAAAGGAACCACATCTTCTAATTTTACTTTAATCTCTTCTTCATTGGTAAAGGCGTTTACTTTTTTGCCATCTACGAGATAGGATCCATTACTTAATTTAATGTTTACAAGACCTGCAGGGCCATGACAAACAGCACTAACAACGCCGTTGTTTTCATATATTTTAGCTGCAATCTCTGCTATTTCTGTGTTGTCTGCAAAATCCCACATAGCACCATGACCTCCAGCATAATGAATAGCTATATAATCATCGGGATTAATTTCATGAGGTTGTTTTGTGTGTTCAATTTTGTTGCGGTAGATGTCGTTATCCCAAAATTTCTTATTGATTGTATCTGTCATATCAAAGGCATCAACAGGTGCTTTTCCTCCTTTTGGACTTACAAAATCTATTTCGTAACCAGCAGTATGTAATACGTCCCAAGGGTGTGAAACTTCTCCGAGATAGTAACCTGTTTTTTCACCTGTATTACCTTTTTCATTATGACTAGTAACCACAAACAATATCTTTTTTAATGCTTTAGTTTCTGTTTTTACTGTTGATTTCTCTGTGTTGTTATTATTGTTGCAGCCCATAAAAAGAATCATAAACAAAAATAGAACAAGAGCTGTTTTAAATTTTATTGTATTTGACATATCTAAACTATTATTTTAAAATTTGGTTTTAAATTATTCCGATTTATTAAAAGGTGAAAAACAATTTTATAACCTTTAATAGCGAATAATGTTAGAGGACAAAATTCTTAAACATTTTAGAGAAACTATTTAACAAATGATAAAAACGACATTTATTTTATGTTTGCCCTAATTCTACTTAAACTCACTTGAGTAATACCCAAATAAGAAGCAATATGAGAGAGTTGCACGCGTTGTATAATGCTAGGATGATTTTTGAGAAGAGCTAAATACCTTTCAGTTGCGGTATTAAATTGCAGAGAGATAAGTCGTTCTTCGGATTTAATGAGTTCTAATTCTGAAAATTTACGCCCCCAATTTGCAATTTGAATGTCTTCTAAAAAGAGTTTTTGAAGTTGTGCTATTTTTAACTCGTAGAGTTCGCAATCTTCTAATAGTTCTACATCTTCATACCCTTTTTGGTGATTCACATAACTTTGCATAGAAACAATAGGATCTCCTTCTGTACCAAACCAAAATGTAATTTGATGATCTTCTGAATAGGCATACGCTCTTGCTATTCCTTTTTTGATAAAATAAATACTGGTTTCAATTTTATTGGCTTTAAATAAAATATGCCCTTTTGGAAACGTCGTTTCAGTTATTGACGCTTTAATTAAATTTTTGGATGGAGAGGTTAGTGGATATATAGTATCAATAATTTGGTTTATTTCCATTTATTTGTGGCTATTTCATTTTAGTTAAGAGGGTAAGAGGTTTTAGCTTTTAATAATGTCTCTATATTCCTCAAAGAAGGCTTCAAACAAATCCATATTTTTATTAAAAAACTCCATAACAGCTCTCCATGTATTTTTGTTATGGATGGATACCTTTTGTTCTAAAGGTAAATAAATTCTAGAAATTTCTTTTCCATTTTCGAGTATGTACTCTTCTTCAAAAATAACATCAGGTAGGAAATCGCTTTTTAAAATATTTTTTAAAGATTCTAGCGCTTGCCAGCAGTTAATTCGGTTTTCTAAATCGTCCTCTAAATCTAATGCGATCAAGGCCGATTTAGTATCGAAATGAAATTTAAATGAAACGCCTTTAATTTTGGTGTCGTATAAAAGCCATTTTCTTGGAAATGATTTTCCGAAACTGGTCCAAAATTCTTGTCGTAGTAGTCTTGATTCTTCTTTTGAAAACATTAAATAAAATAAGCTATTAAAATACCTAAACAAATAGCCACTAATTTAGATAAATTAAATTTATGACCTTCACTAGATTCAAATAAAATAGTTGTAGAAATATGTAAAAAGATACCAATTACAATGGCGTTAATGACATCTACATAGGTTGCCATAAAGGTTGAGTGGTTAGAAATAAAAGTCCCCAAAGGTGTCATTGTTGCAAAAAGAATCAAGAAACTCACTATCTGTAATTTGCTATAGTTAGATTGTAATAAAAAGGTTGTGACTAAAATAGCAATCGGAATTTTGTGAATTAGTACACCATACACCATATCGTTGTGTTGGTGAATAGGGAACCCTTCTAAAAAGCTATGAATACATAAACTAATAAAGAGCAACCAAGGAAAATCGGTGTCGTCTTTATGAACATGTAAATGGCCATGCTCTGCACCTTTAGAAAAGAATTCTAAAATAATTTGTAGCAAAATACCACACATTATATACAAACCTGTAAGCTTAGCATCAATATGATGATAGACTTCTGGTAACAAATCAAAAAGGGTTAATGCTAATAAAAAAGCTCCACTAAATGATAACAGTAATTTGGTGTAAATTGACTTTTGTTTTTTAGTTAATAAAGCAATAACAACACCTATAACGACGGCAAGTAATGGTAAAAAATAACTATTCATGTAGTTTACTTAAAAATCATGATTAAGCGTTCTGAGGTTTTAGAATGGTATTTTCGTAATTTATAATCCCCAAAAACATCTAATAAATGAACTCCTGCTTTTTCAAAAAGAGTTTCAAAATCTTCTAATGTAAATGCTTTTACGCGTTCTTGAAATTGAAACGCTTCTCCATCAGCATTGAAACTAATATCTTTAATGATATAACCATCTTTAACCGATCGTTTTTGCAGAAAATCAATTCCTTCAACTGTTTTTACATTTTCTTTTACTAGGTTTTCAATGATGTAGTTGGAGTTCATAAAATCTATGACACCAAATCCAAACGCATTCAATTCTGCTTTAATAGACTTTATGGTTTCTAGGTTGCAATTTTCATCTTCAAAATAACCAAAACTAGTAAAGAGGTTAAAAACGGCATCAAACGTATCTGGATATGGTTTACTCATATCGTGTACATTAAACTTTAGCGTTTCATTTTCAAATTGATTAGCGTAATTAATGCTTTGCTCAGATAAATCTACTCCTGTAACCTTATAGCCTAAAGAGTTAAGATACACTGAATGTCTACCTTTTCCGCAGGCTAAATCTAAAATTTTACCGTGTTCAGGGATATTAAGATAGTTAGTGAGATTATCCATAAACCCTTGAGCTTCTGCATAATCTCTGTCTTTATATAAAATATGGTAGTAAGGTGTATCAAACCAAGATGCGTACCATTGTTTAGTTGATTTACTCATAACGTTAAATGTCCTACAAAAATACTGTATTTTTGCAATGAACTCATATTGACTTTTAGTTTTAAACCAAAAAGTTTGGCTTTTAGACTGTATTGAAGTTGTTTTTTTCTTAACACAGCGTCACTACGTTTATAAAAAACGCAAAATTAGAATGTAAAATGGTAATTTTTGCAAGTAAAAAGAAAAAGTTAATAAGAGTTTAAGCTATATGACGTAACACATGGAAGAAAATTACAAGATGCTAGCCAAAACCCTATTTGGCTTCGAAGATATTTTAGCAAAAGAACTCACACAACTTGGAGCCATGAAAGTGGAAAAAGGGGTGAGAAATGTGAGTTTTGAAGGTGATAAAGGCTTTATGTATAAAGCTAATCTTGGGTTGAGAACAGCTATAAAAATACTAAAACCTATTCATTCTTTTAGAGTCACAAGAGAGGAAGATCTTTACAAAAATGTAAAGAATATGAAATGGGAAACGTATTTAAAATCTACAGGTTCTTTGGCTGTTGATGCAACCGTTCATAACAGTGTGTTTACGCACTCGCAGTACACCGCGTTAAAAACTAAAGATGCTATTGTAGATCGTTTTAGAGATATTGATGGCACACGTCCAAATGTTGATTTACGTTTTCCAGATTTAAAAATTAATGTACATATAGACCGTCAGCGTTGTACAATTTCTTTAGATACTTCTGGAGAATCATTACACCGACGAGGTTATAAAACGGCAACAAATATTGCTCCAATAAATGAAGTTTTAGCAGCTGGCTTAATTATGATGAGTGGTTGGGATGGACAAACCGATTTTATGGATCCCATGTGTGGTAGTGGAACTATGTTGGCAGAAGCTGCGATGATTGCATGTAATATTCCTCCAAACTTAATGCGAAAGGAATTTGCTTTTGAGCGTTGGGAAGATTGGGATGTAGAATTGTTTGAAAAAATTGAAGAATCTCTTTTAAAGAAAACACGCGATTTTCATCATAAAATAATGGGATACGACAAATCTCCTTCGGCAGTTGCAAAAGCGAAAGAGAATATAAAGAATGCACATTTAGATGAATTTGTGCATATTCAGCATGAAGATTTCTTTAAAACCCAAAAATCTGGACATGAGAAATTACATATGGTGTTTAATCCTCCGTATGGTGAACGTTTAGAGAATTTGAATGTTGAAGAATTCTACGGCAATATTGGTTCAACATTAAAACATGGTTATCCAAATACCAATGCGTGGCTAATTACTTCTAATTTAGAAGCTTTAAAGTCGGTTGGATTACGACCATCTCGAAAAATAAAAGTTTTTAATGCTAAACTTGAAGCAAGGTTAGTGAAGTATGAAATGTATGAAGGTAGTAAGAAGGCTAAGAAACAAGATAACTAGTGTTCTAAGGCTTCTAATTGCAAATTATAATCATACTGCAAATCTTCGTGTAATACTTTAATCTTTTTCTTAATAGAAAGCACTTGGCGCTCATAAATATTACTTAATGTGGTATTTCTATGGATAGATGGTTGTAGTTCGTTCATTTGTTCGCAGAAATAGAGTAGAAGTTCTACCTCAGTAGTTTTCTTTAGAGAATAGCGACTATACACGCGAATTTCTCTTAGGATTTTTCTAATCGTTTTCTTCATATAGAAGTAACTATCGGTATTAATGCCTTTAAAAAGTTCGTCTAAACTTGCTTTTACACTAGCGATATAACCATCTTCATCGTGAGATTCAAACAATAAATAGGTGAGTAGGGCTTTATTCTCTTTTTTAAATTTACCTAAGCGTAAACAAAGCTCTAAAAGCTCTTCTTGAGTAAGGTGTTTTAATTCCTTTTTTATGGTAACTATAGATTCAATTTTCATGATGTAAATTTAGAACTTTTAAAACAGAATCCTTGTAGGTCTGGCCAATAGGAATTGTATGTGTGTCTATTGTAATTTGATTGCCAGAAAGACGATTCATTTTATTCAAGTTAATGCAAAAGGATTTATGAATACGCAGAAAATTATCAGGTAAGGAGCTCATAAATTTTGAGAATGTACTATGTGTAACAATTGTTTTTTCTGTAGTATGTACTTTAACGTAATCTCCAAAAGCTTCAATATATTGGATATCGGTATAAAAAACCTTGTGTAATACTTTGTTTTCTTTTAAGATCAGGAAATCATTGTCGGTAGTCATTTTATTTTTAATAACCTTATTTATGGCCATTAAAAACCTTTCGTAAGCTATTGGTTTTAATAAGTAATCAATAGCATTAACTTCAAAACCATCTACAGCATATTGAGAGTAGGCTGTGGTAAAGATAACTTCAGGCGGATTCTTTAGGGATTTATAAAAGTCTAAACCCGTTTGCTTGGGCATATTAATATCCAAAAAGAGCAGATCTATAGTGTTATTTAATTGCAAAAACTTAAAAGCTTCAGCGGTATTACTGCAGGTGGCTTTTAGGTCTAATACGGTAGTGTCATCTATAAAATATTTTAGAACACGTTGCGAAGAAGGTTCGTCATCTACTATTATACAGCTTATACGTGTTTTATTTTTCATTACTAATAGTTAATAGAACTTTAAAAACTTCGTTTTGTAATTTAGTTTGAAACTGATGCTTGTTTGGGTAGACTAAATTTAAGTTATTTTTTAAATTTTCTAAACCAACACCAGAATGTTTGTCTTCTAATTGATTGCTTGTGTCTAAATTAGTGTTTTCTATCGTAAATCTAAATTGGTGACCTTTTTGAGATAGTGCTATTTTTATAGGTGAGTTAATTTCTCCTGCTATAATTCCGTGTTTATAGCTGTTTTCTAGTAAAGGCAAAAGTAACATTGGGTATATTTTGAAATTTTCATCTTCAATATCAATATTTAATTGTGTAGAAACTGGTAATTCTATACGATGATTTTGAAATGAAATGTAGTTTTTCAATAAAGTGATTTCGTCTTTTAAACTAACACGCTTGGTATCTGAATCGTAGATAACATAACGTAAAATATCTGAAAGCTGAACAATGGCCTCTGTTATACCATCTTTTTTTTCTAAAGCTAAAGCATAAATAACATTTAATGAATTAAATAGAAAATGTGGATTTAATTGGGCTCTTAAAGTTGAAAGTTGTGTTTCAATATGTTGATTTTTAATTTTAAGCAGTTGATTTTGGTTTTTGTTAAAGTAAAACCAATCTTCAGTAAGTTTAAGTAAGCTTGTGGCTACTAAAAAGATTATGAATACTAAATATATATTCTTGTGAGATAGATAGGATATGAAAAAATAACTCGGAAATAGGATATCTAAAATAGGCTGTAAAAGCCATGAACTGAGAGTGGCAAAGACAACTAGATTTATAATAAATGTAACACTGTAAATAAGGTATTTTTCTTGCTTGAGGTAATTGGGTATTAAAACGTAAAAATTAATTAAAACAGGTATTGCTAATGCTGTTAAGAAAGTTAAAGTATAGGCAAAATCTACACGTATTGGTAGTTGGCCTTTTGAAAAAATAAACAGTAAGATTACAAATGCAAACAACCACAGTACACTATTAAAACGTAGTGGCCTGTGGTAATTAGATTTTAATATGGTATTAAAGTTAAGGTTTTGCATTTGCTCTTGTTAGTGCTATTTGATCCGATTCTGTCCACTTATTTTCAATATCAGCGTTTAGATATTTTTTTAAAAAGCGATACAGTTCTTCAGAGGTCGCTGTAAGCAATAGTGTTTGTTCTGGACCAATACTTTCGTGCTTTAAACGTATTTTGTTTTCCTCGAAGATATCTTTTATACGTTCCTCACTAAGCCATGAAAACATAACGTTTTTGTCCGTAGTAAAATCTAGTTTTGCTACAGAGTGTGTTTTTAGTAAGTGCTCTGCAGCTAAACTGTTTATTTCTTCATCTTCAATGTTTATAGGTATAAAGTCTAAGAAATATTGGTTTTCAATTTTAAAAGGCATGGCTATAAAAACGGCTTCTTTTTCATTTTTGATGTAAGTAACGAGATAGCCATCTTTATAGGTGTCGTATGCTAATTTGTCGTCTTCAGAGAGTTTTATGCCTTCTTTTTGGTCTTCTTCAAATTTTGCTTGGAACGATTCTACGGTCCATTGTCCTTTTTTGTGATCTGTCCATTTACCTAATAAGTGTTGGTTATAGTGTAAACTGCTTGTAATGTAAAACGGTTGAAGCGATTTTACAATGCAAGAACTAAAAAGTAAAACACTTAAAATTAACAGTACTCCTTTTGTTTTCATAAGTTATAAATTTAAAAAGTTTTCTCTAAAGTCTTTAAATAATCAATTGTTTACAACAAAATTCGACAAACAATGTGCAACTCATGTCAAACAAATAGAACAAAAAAAAGAGGGCAATTGCCCTCTCTTATATGGTTTGTAAAACCTAAGCTTTGATGTAAGTTTAGGTTTTTGAATTTTAAATAACTAAAAATTTAATGTGTGTATAAATTATCTCAATTTAGGATAATCTGCAGGACTTAACTCGTGCATTACATCATAAATAGCCTCAAAGATATCTTCTACAGATGGTTTTGAAAAATAATCACCATCAGTACCATAAGCTGGTCGGTGTGGTTTTGCGGCTAGTGTCTTAGGTTTGCTATCTAAATATTCGAAAGCATTTTGTTCATTTAATATTTGATCTAAAATATATGCCGAAGCACCACCTTTTACATCTTCGTCAATTACCATTACTCTATTCGTTTTGGCAATACTCTTTACAATATCATGGTTTAAATCGAATGGTAATAAAGATTGAACGTCAATAATTTCGGCATCAATACCAACTTCTTGTAGTTCTTTTGCGGCTTGTTCTACTAAACGTAACGTAGAACCGTAAGATACTAAGGTAATATCTTCACCTTCTCTAATTGTTTCAACAACTCCTATTGGTGTTTTAAACTTGCCAATATTGTTAGGTAATTTTTCTTTTAATCTGTAGCCATTTAAACATTCAACGACTAAAGCAGGCTCATCACTATCTAGTAATGTATTATAAAAACCAGCGGCTTTAGTCATGTTTCTTGGTACCAAAACATGGATACCTCTAATAAGGTTTATAACACCTCCCATTTGTGAGCCAGAATGCCAAATACCTTCTAGTCTATGACCACGAGTTCTTACAATTAAAGGAGCTTTTTGGCGGCCTTTGGTTCTGTAATGTAAAGTAGCTAAATCATCGCTCATAATTTGAAGCGCATACATAATGTAATCTAAGTACTGAATTTCTGCAATAGGGCGTAAGCCACGCATTGCCATACCTATTCCTTGTCCTAATATTGTCGCTTCTCTAATGCCTGTATCAGAGACTCTTAGTTCTCCGTGTTTTTCTTGAAGTCCTTCTAGGCCTTGATTAACATCTCCAATATATCCTGCATCTTCTCCAAATATTAAAGCTTCTGGGTAGTTGCTGAAAATCGCATCAAAATTTTCTCTTAAAACCACACGACCATCTACTTCTTCTGCATTAGCATCGTAGGTTGGAAGTATTTCAGATTGGTTTAAAGCATTAAGTTTGGATTCGCTGTGTAAATGCGAACTGTATTTTTGTTGTACAGAATTGATATAATTGTTGATCCAGTTTTGAAGATTTGTTTTTGCAGGAGATGATTCTGCTACAACATAACGTAATGCTTTACGGGCTGCGGATAATAAATCTCTTCTTAACGGTTCGTCTATAGCTTCTAAATCGTTCTTTAGTTTCTTTATAAATACACCATTTGAACTTGTAGAAGCCAATTGGTCTAATAAACCAAGTACTTCTTTGCTTTCTGCATAAATAGGATTTATAAATGCAGACCAAGCGGCCTTTTTACCTTCTCTAACGGCTTTTTTAATCTCTCGTTCTAAGGCGGTTAACTCTTCGTCTGTAGCAATGTTATTAGCAATAATCCATTGACGCATTTGCACATTACAGTCGTATTCTGCTTCCCAAGCTAAACGTTCTTGGTTTTTGTAACGTTCATGAGAACCAGATGTAGAGTGCCCTTGTGGTTGTGTTAACTCTTGAACATGTATCATTACTGGAATATGTTCTTTTCTTGAAACTTTTGCAGCACGTTGGTACGTGTCCATTAACTCAGGATAATTCCAACCATTTACTCTAAAAATCTCGTATCCTTTTTCGTTTTCATTACGTTGAAAACCTTTTAGTATTTCAGAAATATTTTCTTTTGTAGTTTGGTGTCTTGCATGTACTGAAATGCCATAATTATCATCCCAAATGCTAATCACCATTGGTACTTGTAAAACACCTGCGGCATTTATAGTTTCAAAGAACAAGCCTTCACTTGTACTAGCGTTTCCAATGGTTCCCCAAGCAATTTCATTTCCTGATTTAGAAAAATTAGTCGCATCAATACCTTCAACTTGTCTGTATATTTTTGAGGCTTGTGCTAAGCCTAAAAGTCTAGGCATTTGTCCTGCTGTAGGAGAAATATCTGAACTTGAGTTTTTTTGTTCCGTTAGATTTTTCCAATTGCCATTTTCATCTAAACTATGAGTGGCAAAATGCCCTCCCATTTGTCTACCTGCAGACATTGGTTCTTCTTTTAAATCTGTATTGGCATACAATCCAGCAAAGAATTGCTCAATAGTTAATTCGCCAATAGCCATCATAAAGGTTTGGTCTCTGTAATAACCAGATCTAAAATCTCCATTTTCGAAGGCTTTAGCCCAGGCAATTTGTGGAATTTCTTTTCCATCACCAAAGATGCCAAATTTAGCCTTACCAGTTAAAACTTCTCTACGACCAAGTAAACTACATTCTCTACTTGTTACAGCAAGTTTGTAATCGTTTAATACTTCTGCTTTAAAATCGTCAAAAGTTATTTCTGTTTTGGTGTTAGGATTGGTCTTCATGAAGGTAAAAATTTATATAGCGAAAGTACAAAAATTAAAAATTTTATGCAACAGCATTTGACGTTATAATATTGCGATATTGTTAGTAAAATATAAATATTGATAAGAATATTCTAAAATATTCAACAATTTTAACTTTTCAATAAGAATTTGTTAATACCATTTTCGTCTAAACAGACCTAAAAGTACTTGAGGATCTATAGTGAACATAAAGCGGATACGTTCGTCGTAATTTTGTTCTGCGATTTCCCAACCCAAGTTAGAGTAAACTGGAAAATAGATTTCAAAATAGTCTTCTACAAGATTTAATCTAATACCAGAATCGTAAACAAATTTTGGAGAGTTGTATTTGTTTTTTACGAGGCCTGCATCACCATAGGCTTGAATATATCTCCAAATAGAGGTACTAAAATTAGCCGTTGTCATCCATTGGTTGGCAAATGGTGTCTCTAATTGCGATTTAAAACCACCTTCTGCAATTATAATTTGTTGGCTAAACAGACCAGAAGCTTCAGAGCGTCCTAAATAATTTAAATCAAATAGGTAGTCTGTTGGTCTATCTAATGCGAAACTAAAGTAGTTAGAGCTAGGATCAGAATTGTTTTCTAAAAAGAAACCTGCAAAAAATCTAAAGTTGATATTTCTATTGCTTTTTGTGAGTTGTCTAAATTCGTAATTAATTGAGAGTTTACTGAATTTGTCTGCTATTTGAAGATCGGTATTAAACTTAGAGTAATTAATAATGCCTGGATTAGATTGTGTATACCTCAAATTAAAGACTCCATAATCGGGTTCATCTAAAACAGTAATAGCATTCTCACCAAATTCTCGGTCAATACTTACATATCTGGCCATAATTTGGTCTATCTTATTGGACCTAAAATTAGAATCATCCCTAAATTGAAAAGTGATAATTGGACGAATTCTTGTAAAAAAAGCATCTTGACCTAAAGATTGGTAGCCTGCAGTAATACCATAAGTGATGTCAAAAAGATTTTTGTTCTCTATATTATGAGTGTAAAATATAGAGGTAGACCCTGTAAGTGCTCTAGATTTTGTAGCGTATTGAGGTGAGAAGCGATAATTTAATCGTTTTCTTAAAATAGTTTTATTATAAATCTTTGTGCCAAGTGTTAAACCATCATAAATGTTATTGAACTCAACTAAGGGCATAAAAAACACCTGATTGTAATTAGGGTCTTCAATATCTTTAAATAAGCGAAACTGTAATGGTTTATTATTTAAAAAATTACCTTTTAGAGTTTTATAATTATCGCGCTGATTGTATTCTGGAATAACATTGTCGTGATCTAATACAAATTTCTCAGTGCTGTCTTTAGGCAATGTGATGGTTTTAGTGTCTTTAATGTTTTCTACCCATAACTTACCTATAACAGAATCGTTTTTTAACTTAAACAGCGATATAGGCATTGAGTTATCTCTCTTATTCTTTAAGGTTAATTTTATAGAGTCTTCAGTAGTTTTTATAGACTTAATTTTAAAATCGATTTTTTTTCTGGTATTAACGTAGTCTGTAAAAAACCAATCAATATCTTTTGATGTTTCAGCTGTAATGAAAGTTTCAAAATCGCTAATTGTAACTGGTTGTAGTTGGTTGTTTTTTAAAAACGATGTAATACTTTGAGATAAATCAATATCGTCAGTAAACTGATCTAAATAATTAAGGCCAATTCCGGCTTTGTATTTTCCTGCAATATTGGCATTAAATTTTGTTAAAGAGTCTTTTGAGGTTGTTAAGGGCTGATCTAGGTTTTTTCGTGCAATTTCCATAGAATACAGAAAGTACTGAAAGTTAAAATCTAAGTCCGAAGCATGAAAAGACTTAATACCCCAAAAATCGGCTAAAGTTCCTAATAGTTTTACATCAGGATAGTTGTCTTCAACATATTTAATTAAATAGTAGATTTGAAGCCCTTCACTTAACCAATGTTCTTTTCTTGGATTAAGTAATAGTGTATTGTCAATGTATTTTTTTAAAGCTGTTTTAACTAGTTTTAATTCGTACTGAAAATCTTTAGGAAAAGGTCTAAAAAAAGCGGGTAATTGATTAAGACCATAGAGCGGGTTTTTTTGATAATCGATAGAAGATACTAATAATTGCTTATGAGGATATTCTCCAAGATGTTTAGTGAGGTACCGTGTAATCTTGTCGGTTAGTAATGCTTTGGCGTGATCTTGTAGTCCTTTTTCCTTAATGTTAGAAATTAAAATAAAGTCATCTGTTTGTACAAAGGTATATGGAGGAAACTTATGTAATGATAAATAGGTGTCAATACGATCTTTACCACTAAGTATAGTGGTTTGGGTTTTGTTATTTGTTTGGGTGGCATTAAAATCTAATTCTGAAGTGACCTTGTAATTCCTAGGGTGTGTAATACTTAGTGTTATATCGGATTTAGGGATGAATAAATCGTCTAAGTTTTTATTGCTGTAATACTGCCATTCGCCATTATAAACGGCAGGTGTGATATACCAATATTTTAAATCGAAATCTTTAGTTTTAGAAACACCATAGCCTGTAAAAGTAGCATCTGGTATTAAAAGCTGATAGTTAAGGTGTATAGTATAAGAATCATTAGGTTGTAAAGGGGTTTTAAGCACCACCTTAATGACATCTACATGATTTTTTAAGCGGTTATGTTCTAAGGAATTGTTCTTGTTGTCTCTAATAGCTGTTATTAAGGTAAAACCACGTTGCTCATTTTTTGCTAAATGAAATTTTGTGCTAAACTCTTCTTCAAAACGTTGGGCTAATGGTGTAGATTTACTAGAGTAACTATGGTTCCAATCATTAAGATATATTTCTTTTAAAACAGTGTTAGATTCGTTTTTATAAACAATAGTCTGAGATATCGTTATTGTTTTTGTTTCTACATCTACACTAGCATTAATATCCATAGCATTTTGAGCTGCAATACTGTAGCCAAATACTATTAATAAAGTCGTTATGATTAAGTTTTTGTTCAATTAGAAATAATAAATTTTATAGGGTTTGAATTACTGTTATCTATGTTTGCATAAAACAATCCGGTTTGTAAATCAGAAATATCGAAGTGTTGTTTAGCTTCCGAACTCATTTGGAATAGTTTTACTTTCTGACCTAGATTATTATATATTACTAAACGTTGGTTATATAACTCAATATTATTGATATTAATTGTGAGGCTGTGATTTATAATTGTTGAGTCTAGGTTAAAACCAGACGAAAATCTAAAATCCTCTACACTTAAAAAAGTAGCATCTGTTTCTAATGATAAGGTAACAGGTAGGTGATCGCTAAAACTGTGTAACGCATTCCTTAATTCATATGAAAATTCAGAACCAGTGGTTTCACAATCTGATGAGTTTATAGATTTATTCCAGCAAGAAATTAATCCGTTATTACCATACGCCTGATAAGAACCTGGAACATACGTTATATTTGCTGTACTTATCATATTGTCTGAAGTTAGAATAAAATCAAAACGATCATCAAAACCACCTGTAGCTCCACCTAAGCCGGTTTGTGTACGTGTAGATTGTGTAAATACATCAATATAATCGGTGTTATTGTGCCAACTACCTACGCGATTTACAGGATCTACAAATGTAATGGTATTACTTTCATTTAATAAGGTTTGAAACGCGGCTTCGCTAGACGTATATAAATTTAAATCTCCGCCTAATAAAACATTAGTGTTAGCTGGTAAAGTCTCTAAATAACCTTCAAGATCTTCAATCATTTCGAAACGCTTTTGTGCATTATAGGTTCCGCTAGACGCTTTTAAATGACCAATAATAATATATATTTCTACAGGATCTGTAGTTTGATTTATTGTTTTTAATTGAATCCGATAGACATTAAAATCTCTTAAATAAGTGGGAACAATAATTTCGTCTTCAATAGTAAATTTTGAACTGTCGTAATATAAAAGATTCTGTAAATCATTTTGATTACCTTCAGTATCATCAGAAGTGTTAGAAGTGAAGGTTGCCATTTCATAATTAGAGTTAATAGCAATCTTTGTTGTATTTAAAAGAACCATGGCTCCGGTGATATTGTTGAGCTCACAGACTAAAAATAAATCGGGTTGATAGTCAGATAAAATATAAGACAAATCATATATACGATTAGGAATCGTATTTTCTAAGGGATAATTTAATAAATTATAAAACATCACTTTAACTGTTTCTTGAGCAGAAACAGTTAAGGTGAATAAAGTAATTATAAAAAAACCTACGATTTTTTTTTTCATAGTAAAGAAGGGATTCTTCAAAAAAAAATAAGATTTTCTTAGAAATTAGGGCTAAGGTCGTACTCTTTATAAAAGTTGTTTAATATTTCTATAACTTCATCTCCAGAGTCAACAAGGTGAATAAGGTCTAAATCTTTAGCACTAATATTTCCAGCATCTAATAAGGTTGTTTTTACCCAATCCATTAAGCCGCCCCAAAAATCTTTTCCAACTAAAATAATAGGGAATGATTCAATTTTATGAGTTTGTATTAAGGTTATCGCTTCAAAGAGTTCGTCTAAAGTTCCAAATCCGCCAGGCATAACTACAAAGCCTTGAGAATATTTTACAAACATTACCTTGCGTACAAAGAAGTAATCAAAGTCTAAGCTTTTATCATTGTCTATATAAGGATTGTCGTGTTGCTCAAAAGGTAATTCTATGTTTAAACCTACAGAAGTTCCGCCAGCAATATGAGCACCTTTGTTACCAGCTTCCATAATACCTGGACCACCACCTGTAATAACACCATAGCCTTGTTCTACAATCTTTTTCGCAACTTCTTCTGTGAGTTTATAATACTTATGATCTGGTTTTGTTCTTGCAGACCCAAAAATTGAAACACATGGTCCTATTTTGCTTAGTTTTTCATAACCATTAACAAACTCTCCCATGATTTTAAAAATTGCCCATGAGTCGTTTGTTTTTATTTCATTCCAACCTTTATTTTTGTTTTCTGTTCGCATATTGTTTAAATAATTTATTATAGCATTATAAAAGCCATATAATTATATGGCTTTGTCTGATTTTTTGGAAGACCAAATTTAAGTTAAAATGAACGAATTATTTGGCTATTAACAAAAAAATAAGCGTATAAATGAAAAACTCATACGCTTAAAAGTTAAGATTTTTAAGTAATTACAGTGGTTTTCGTCCTGAAATAATATTATACAATATAACTACTATAGCAATAACCAATAGTATATGGATAAGGCTGCTGCTGCTCATTCCTGGAATAATATCGAGAAGTCCTAATAACCACACAACGATACAAATTACTGCTACAAGCCAAAGAATACTTTTCATAATTATAGATTTTAATTGTTAGTTAAATAAATTTATACAATTAAAATGCTAACGCTTACAGTTTTAATCTAATGCGTTAAAAAAAATATGAAATACGTCAGAATTGTGAATAATTGTAAGAATTTACATTAGTTCTTTCTTCAAAAACTTTGCAGTGTAGCTCTTTTTATCTTTTATAATTTGCTCAGGTGTACCTTTGGCTACCACTTGTCCGCCAGCTTTTCCTCCTTCGTAGCCAATATCTATGATGTAATCTACTGTTTTTATCACATCTAAGTTGTGCTCAATAATTAAAACGGTATTGCCTTTATCTGCCAGTTTATTAAGGACTTTCATTAAGACTCTAATGTCTTCAAAATGTAGGCCAGTGGTTGGTTCGTCTAAAATATAAAAGGTGTTTCCTGTGTCTCGTTTACTTAGTTCTGTAGCTAACTTAATACGTTGAGCTTCACCTCCAGAAAGTGTAGTGCTTTGTTGACCTAAAGTAATGTACCCCAAACCAACATCTTTAATGGTTTTAAGTTTTCTATGGATTTTAGGAATGTTTTCAAAAAAATCAACGGCTTCTTCAATCGTCATATTTAACACATCACTAATTGATTTTCCTTTGTAACGAATTTCTAATGTTTCTCTATTAAATCGTTTACCTTGGCATGTTTCACACTCGACATAGACGTCTGGTAGGAAATTCATTTCAATAACACGTAAACCACCACCTTGGCATGTTTCACAACGTCCGCCTTTAACATTAAAGCTAAAACGGCCTGGTTTGTATCCGCGAATCATCGCTTCGGGTATTTTAGCAAATAAACTTCTAATCTCATCAAAAGTCTTAGTGTAGGTTGCAGGATTACTTCTTGGAGTACGTCCAATTGGTGATTGGTTAATGTCAATGACTTTATCTAAATGTTCCAACCCTTTTATACTCTTATAAGGCATTGGTTTTTTTACTCCATTAAAGTAATGTGCATTTAGAATAGGGTAGAGGGTTTCGTTAATTAAGGTAGATTTTCCACTTCCTGACACTCCAGTAATACCAATCATTTTACCTAATGGTAGTTCTATATCTACATTTTTTAAATTATTTCCTGTGCAGCCTTTTAATACCAATTTTTTACCATTGCCTTTTCGTCTGGTTTTTGGAATTTCAATTTCCTTTTCACCATTGAGATAAGCAGCGGTTAATGTGTTTTGTTTTAGTAATTCTGTTGGCGTGCCTTCACTTATAATTTCTCCACCATGTTTACCTGCAAAAGGACCAATATCTATAACATGGTCTGCACGTTCTATCATATCCTTATCGTGTTCAACAACGATTACCGAATTTCCAACATCTCTAAGAGACACTAAAGAGTTAATTAGTTTTTCGTTATCGCGTTGGTGTAAGCCAATACTTGGTTCATCTAAAATGTATAATACACCAACCAATTGCGAGCCAATTTGAGTGGCTAGTCTAATACGTTGTGCTTCTCCACCAGAAAGCGATTTTGAACTTCGGTTGAGTGATAAATAGGTAAGTCCGACATCTAATAAAAACTGAACTCTGCTTCTAATTTCTTTTATGATTTCAGTTGAGATTTGTTGTTGTTTGCTTGATAAGCGTTCTGTTAAACCATCTAACCATTCGCCAAGTTCAACGACATCCATTTTTACTAATTCGGCAATGCTTTTGCCATCAACTTTAAAATAAAGCGATTCTTTGCGTAAACGCGAACCTTCACAAACCGAACATTCTACTTTGTCCATGTATTCTTTTGCCCATCGTGTTAAGGATGTGGAATCTGAGTGGTATTGACTTTCAATAAAATTGGCAACACCTTCAAAATCTATTTTATAATCGCGTGTGACTCCTAAGAGTTTACTTTCTACTGTAAATTTATCTTTACCACCATGAAGTATAATTTTTTTAGCGTCTTCAGGGATGTCTTTCCAAGGGTCGCTTAATGAAAATTCAAAGCGTTGTGCTATAGTTTCAAATTGTTTAAAAATCCAGCTTTTCTTTTGAGGTCCATGTGGTGCTAAAGCTCCATTTTTAATGGATAAGGATTCGTTAGGAACTAGTTTATGATCGTTTACCACATATAATTCGCCAATACCATTACAGTTTTGGCAAGCTCCTTTTGGTGAGTTAAATGAAAAATTATTTGGTTCAGGGTTTGGATATGAAATACCAGAAGAAGGACACATTAAATTCCTACTAAAAAAGCGCGGTTCGTTGGTGTCTTGGTCAATAACCATTAATACATCTTCTCCATGATACATGGCTGTATTTATGGATTCCATTAAGCGTTTCTCGTTGTTTTCGTTATCGTCAATCTTTAGTCTATCAATAACAATTTCGATATCGTGGGTTTTGTAACGGTCTAGTTTCATACCCTTTTCAATATCTACAATGGCTCCATCTGTTCTTACTTTAACAAAACCTTGTTTGGCAATTTGCTCAAACAATTCGCGATAATGACCTTTGCGAGAACGCACAACAGGCGATAATATATTAATACGTTTGCCTTTATACGATTCTAAAATAAGGTCTCTAATTTGCTCATCGTTATAGCTTACCATTTGTTCACCCGTTTCATAGCTGTAAGCATCAGCAGCTCTAGCATAGAGTAAACGCAAAAAATCATAGATCTCTGTTATGGTGCCAACGGTAGAACGAGGTGATTTACTCGTGGTTTTTTGTTCAATAGCAATCACAGGAGATAGGCCATCAATTTTGTCTACATCAGGACGTTCTAAACTGCCTAGAAATTGACGTGCATAAGCAGAAAACGTTTCAATATAACGACGTTGTCCTTCTGCATATATGGTATCGAAAGCCAAAGATGATTTTCCACTACCAGACAAACCGGTTATGACCACTAGTTTATCTCTAGGGATAGTGACATCAATGTTCTTAAGGTTGTGAACGCGTGCACCTTTGACTTCAATTGAATCGTTGAATTGGCTCATAAATTATTTAAATCCTCCTGTTGTTTTTGCGAAGTTGCAAAGGTACAAATTATAGTTGTTAATTAATTGTAAAGGTTTAAGCTGTAAATTAAGTCGTGTGGTTTTAGTTATGGTAAAGTAATTGAGCATTTAGAATCTGCTTGGAGAGTAAAAATAGTAGGTGGAGAAAATGTGGCTATTCTGAAGTTAGTTTGGTTAGTGTTGTTATTGGGAGTTTAATCGTGTTGCTGTTTAATTAATCCGCATTTTGTACATTTACCATTACAAAACTAAAACCCAAAAACAATCATGAAAATCATAGGCATTGGTAAGAATTACGTCAACCAAACTTCAGAAATAAGTGCTAATAAAACTGGTGCGCAAACGATATTTACAAAGCCAGATTCTACTTTGGTTACAGGAAATAAAGATATTCCGTTTCCTAAAATTACAAATGAACTGGCTTATGAAGTAGAATTAGTTGCTAAAATAGGAAAACAAGGTAAAGATATTACGCTAGAAGATGCCACTTCTTACATTTCAGAAATAGCAGTTGGTATAGATTATACAGCAACAGATGTATTAGCGGCTAGCAGAGAAAATAAAGGACCTTGGGCTTTGGCTAAAGGGTTTGATGGAGCCTCTCCAATTTCAAGTTTTAAGTCTGTTTCCGAATTTTCCGATTTGAATGCTATTAATTTCGATTTGAAGATTAATGGAGAACAAAAACAAGTAGGGCATACCAGTCTAATGATTTATAGTTTTGCTGAAATTATTGCTTATGTATCCTCATTTATGACTTTAGAGGAAGGTGATCTTATTTTTACAGGAACACCAGCAATGGGGAAAGGTTTAAATCATAAAGGCGATCATGTGCAAGCGTCTATAGAAGGTGAGTTGCTATTAGATTTTAAATTGGTTTAATTGGATATTATTTTTGGAGCGAATCTGACTTTACACGTTTAATTTCCTGTTGCATTTTATTAATGGCATCTGCTGAATTTCCACTGCGAATAGAGTCTTTTTGCGTGGACAAGCTGTTTAATTCTTCTTGAGAATAATTCGTTTCAGTAGTTGCTTCAGTATTAAGATCTTTTGATTTTTTACCAAGTTTTACATTAAAATCTTCGCTATTCCCTTCAATAACCACAGGAATGCCAATAATTCCTAATGGAGGTAAACCTATTCGCATTTTAAGGCTTAGGTCGCCATCAAAAGAGGTTTGGCCTTCTGCTCTTAATCTAAAAGGACTTACTTTAAACTTAAACGGTTCTATGTCTAGTACATTATTGTCTACAGTAGATATAATAGTGATTTCAGACACTTTTGGGTCATTTAAAGCACCAAAACCAGATTTTTCGGATACTTTACCCATTAGCTTATAACCATCAAATTTAACACTATGTACTTTTAATGTGCCTTTGCCTTTAAGTGCGGGTAAAACGGGTAGCATTTCATCGTCTATGGTGCCTGTTAAACTGTAGTCTATCGATACTATTCCTGAGGCTTGTGCAGCAGCAGGTGCTAATTCTTTAAATAAGGACATGCTATTATATCCTTTTTCTATATTGAGTTGATTAGCTTTTAAATCCATAGAAAAGAGAGCTTCTTTTGTGGTTAAAGCTTGATAGAATCCTTTGAGTTGTGCAGTACCATCAACCATTTCTAAAGTACTATTTTTTAAGAAAAGCCCTTGATTTTTTAATCCTAAATGGCCGGAGAATTCAGTGATATTTAAGCTGTTGTATTTTAGGCTGTCTATTTTAATTTGAATAGCTAAATCTAAGTTTTTAGGGATTTGCATTACACCTGTTACAACGGATTCTGTTGTATTTATATTAGCAGTACTGTCAGACTGCTGGATTAGTTGTTCTTCCTTTGGGAAAAATTCGGTAATATCAATTTTTGGTGATTTTAAATTTAGATCTCCTGTTAATACTCCTTTAGATAATAGTGCATAATCTATATAATTCTGAAAATAGCCATCCATATCTACTTCAGAAGATTGGTGTTGAATAGCTAATTTAGAAAATGCCATTTTATCGTTTAGAAATAGAAATTGCCCTTCTTTAATCAAAACAGGATATTGAAGTATTGAAGTTTTTATCTCAACATCTTTTAAATCTAATGTACCGCTGTTACTATTCTCATTTTGTGAGTTATTAAGTTGTCCTTTTAAATTTAAATCGGCATTTAATTGACCATTTACGATTAAAAACGGTAATTCTACAACTTGATTTAGTGTTGTAAAGTCTATACGTCCTTTCGCTTTTATATCGTATTCTGGTTGGTCAAAATTCTTAAAATAACCTTGACTTGTAAATGGGTTATCTAAAAAGCTAAAGTTTAGGGCATTTACTGTTAGTGAAGACTCTGCATATGATTGCCCTTCATTTAGGATTTTGGCATTAAGTTCAATATTTTTTATAGGCTCTGGATGTCCAGATGTTAGCAAGTAACCATCAGTTAATTTAAAAACACCTTTGGTTTTGGGTAATTTAGATGTTTGTGGTTCATAAATTCCATCTACAGTAACATCTGTAGCTAATATGCCATTAAATTCTAAATCTGGTAAACTTAAAGTTTGATTAAGAATGTTGAGGTTAATATTAGATTGTATATTAGATTTTACATACATGGAATCTGTTCTGCCTTTTACAAACATTTGCCCCGTAGTAATTTCCTTATTGAGTGAAAAGTTAAGACTATCTAGACTAAGGTTCATCCAATTGTCTTTAAAATCTCCTTTAAAATTTGCATATAGGTTTTCTAGGGCTTGGTCTGCGTCCTTATGTTTTATATAACCGTCATAAATGTTAACTGTTAGGTCTGTACGGTTTATTTTAGAAGCTTTAGGTACAGATCCTGTATAACCAGCAAGGTGTAGCTTTGCTGTTATATCTCCTTTAAGGCTTAAGTCTTTAGACCATTCTACATATTTTGGAGGTAATGCGCTAATCACGTTTTTAAGGGTGCCGTTTTGTGTTTTAAAAAGTAAATTATAGGCAAAACCATTGTCAAAAACCTTTAAGTTACCGTTAAAATTTACTTCAAGATCATTTAACGAAATAGTGTTTTTATCTAAAGCAATAGATAGGTTTTTAGTATCGTAAATGGTAAACGATTTTGCTTTTAATTTTTTCCCTTTTAAGTATTCTGAGTTTTCAAAAACCACATCAACACTCGTGATGTCTAGTTTTGAACCTAATTTTAGTTCACCATCAATAATGCCTCCTTTTCCGTTGTAGTTAAGTCCATGAGAAAAAACACGAATACCCAAGTCGTTATCTGCATATTCAACTGTTGCATTTTCAATTTTAAGACGTTTAAGGTTTAGGTTTAAACCAGCAGAACTACTATCATTTGCCACTGCTGTAGTGTCTGTTGCTCTTAAGATATCGTAGTTGTTGCGTCCAAATTTATCCTTAACTAGTTTTATATTACAATCGGTAAGATAGGTTTCATTAATTACGATTCTGTCTGAAAATAAGAGTTTAAATACATTGATACCAAATCCTAATTCTTTTGCGTTAATTAAAGTGTCTTTTTCAAAGGGTTTAGAACTTGATAAATTTACATTTTGAAACGAAAAGGTTAATGAAGGAAAATGCGTAAAGAATGAAATGTTAGAATCCTTAAATTGAAGTTCGGTTTCTAAATTTTGATTGATACCTTTTTTGATTTCTTCAGAAATGAGATCATTAAAAATGGAAGGTATAGCAAACAAACTAATGATAAGTAGTAAAAATAGGGCAGAAACCCACTTTAATAGTTTTCCAAACTTGTTTTTATTTACCTTTTCCATTAGTGCTTAGATTGCTAAAAATTATAAGCTGTCAAAAGTAGTATTTTTTTAAGTTTTAACTCGTTGCAATGAGGAATTATAAGAGGTTTTCTCATTAAGAAATTGTAACATTTTTTTGTTTTAGCAGTTCAAATGTTTAAAAAGTTTTAGTTTTATTTATGGCTTTTATTGCCTCAGCATAACATTATAAGTATTGATAACAACGAGGCTTATAATACACTTACAAAATACCACTCATAGGGCTTACCAAGTTGAGGGCATCAGAAAGGCTTTGTTTTAGGTTTGATATTGTAAGGACGTTCCTTAAATTTATCATTAGCGTATTAGTCGTTTCTATCTATTTTGTTGTAAGCGCGAATTACTAAAACAGCCCAAACGATTACACAAATGGATACAAATATCGAAAACGAAAAAATTATTTCATTGGCCTCCATTCAAAATCTGTTTTATAAAGATTACTAATCCAAGTATTGTTGGTGCCCAAAGCCCTACAAATATAGCATGAAGCTCATCTCCTCTTAAGAATAAATATTCGGCAACCACTATAATTAAAGCACATAAAGCTAGCATAAAGAGGTTCAAAGGCCCTATTTTTTTTATAAAACTCATCTTAGGTTCGTTATTTCGTTGCTTTAAATTTAATGAAAAAAATAGCCAATACCTCTTCAAGTGGACTAAATATAAATGCATAAAACAAGCAGTCGTAATAGAACATCTAAATCTTAAACTTAATGATGTTGGTATTATTGAATGTTATGTGTCTTTTTAATCAGTATTAAGAGTGAGTTATGAATTAGATTAGTGGTGCGTTTTAGGGTGTTATTGCCTTTAGGATTTAACAAAAAAATCATTAAGTTTAACTCAATTATATCACATTGTTAAATTACTGCTAAATCTTTGATGTTTAGATGTTTTATGTCTCTAATTGTGATCCAAAAATGCTTTTAGTTTCGTATCTTTGATTATACCAAATGACCTGTTTTATGAAAGCACTACAAGACCTAAGAAATAGACTATTAAAGTCTAAGCCTAAACGGCTCAAAAACGATATAAATCGTAACGATATTGATGCGAGACGTGTGTTAACACGTTATTTTTCAAAGGACGATGACGACTTCTTATTTATATAATTAGTTCGGGTTTTGGTAGGCCTCAAAATGCATCTAATTTAATGTGGCTCTAAGGCCATTTTGTTAGCTTATGTAAATCACCACTTTTTGATATGTAAGAGAGGTGAGAGTTATTGTTGAAGCTTCTAATTTTAACTCTAATTGAACGTGATATTTTATTAATAGTAAAATCAGAAGATTAAAAGAAAGTAGCAAAATTGGATAAAAGGCTAAGCACACCTAAAGTTATTAATAGACAATCATAAAAAACCACTTCAATACGAGTGGTTTTTTGCTGTAAAGCGGTTATCTTTATACCAATAGAAAATACATGAAATACCAATGGATATAAAACTAGCAGTATTAATAGATGGAGATAACATTCCGTCTGCTTATATAAAAGAAATGATGGAAGAGGTGGCTAAATATGGCAATCCCACTATAAAACGTATTTATGGTGATTGGACCAAACCTAACTTAAACAAATGGAAAAACTTGTTGTTAGAAAATGCCATTACACCAATACAACAATATGGTTACACTACAGGTAAAAACGCTACAGATTCAGCTATGATTATTGACGCCATGGATATATTGTACTCTGAAAAGGTAGATGGCTTTTGTTTGGTTTCTAGCGATAGTGATTTTACACGCTTAGCAACGCGTTTGCGCGAAGCTGGTATGGCTGTTTATGGTATAGGTGAAAAGAAAACACCAAACCCATTTATTGTGGCTTGTGATAAGTTTATCTATATCGAGATTCTTAAAAATCAACGTGAAGAACGACCTTCAGAATCTAGTACAGCACCAACAGCCCCAAAAAATGACTACGATACTATCACTCAAAAAGAGATTAATTTTATTGCGTCTACCATAGATGATGTTGCCGATGATGATGGCTGGGCGTTCTTAGGAGATGTAGGAAGTTTGCTGCAAAAGAAACAGCCTAACTTTGATTCTCGTAATTATGGGTTTCAGAAACTAACGCCTTTAATAAATTCAATTCCTGCATTTGAAATTGAACGTCGTGAAGATTCTAGAGGGCGTTCAAAGTTAATTTATGTAAAACTTAGTGAGGACAAATCTAAGCGAAAGAAGAAGTAGGTTGTGTTGTAAAATAGCCCTTATTAACCTGTGGTCAATTGTAAAATAAAAACATAAAAAAACTTAGTCTAAATTACAGACTAAGTTTTTTTATATCCATTAATTAAGGGTGTCTTGTTATTTAGTTAAAACAAGTTCGCCAGAATTTATAGCTTTTGTGTAATTGGCTTTAACGGTATTTAAAAATCCAAAGAATTTTGAACCGTCTCTTTTCTTAAGTGTTACGGTTGTAGAACCGTTAGCTTCAGTTTCTATTTTATCAATAACAACGGTTTCATTATTTACTGACTTATAATTTGTTACAACACCTCGTTTTATCAAAATATTCGCTTTAGGAAAATCAACGTGATTAAAGCCTTGCGCTGTTGGCGTTTTTACGGTTAATATATCTCCTTCTTTTGGTGTGTTATTAGCAGAAGCTGTTAAAACGAAAGCGAAGCATAAAAGTGTAAAAATTACTTTTTTCATAGTGAATTGGTTTTAAATTGTGTTTGTAGTAAAAATAATAAGATTTTTTCATCGAATTTATAACTTTTAATAATTCTTAACATTTGCAAATACATTCTAAATTCAGATAATTTTTTTATTATTTTAGTTTTTTAAATAACCCTAAAGCATATAAAAAAACACGATGAAATTATTAGGAATAGGATCGAGAATAAACCACGCAGAATTTGGAAAAGGAGTTGTTACCAATGTCACTTCAAAACACTATTGGGTAACTTTTATTGATAACGGATTAGAAACTATAGATTTAGACTCTGAATTTGACGTCATAGAAGCTGCAGAAGACGATGTAGATACGGTTAGTTTTTATGAGGTTGAACGCAGTTTAATATCCATATTAAAAAAATGGTCTGATGTGTCTGAAGTAGTTGCCATTGCAGATAAGTGGAAAGGAGGGAAGCTAATTATGCAACCTGGAGATACAAACTTAAAGTCGAGTGAAATACCTATAGATACATTCTTTCATAAGATTACTATGGTTCGTGATCGCTTGCGTGTTATGGAACAGAAAATTAACTCAAGTAATCTTGAAGAACAAGAAAAGATAGATTTACAACAATACATCACAAGAAGTTATGGAAGTTTAACAAGTTTTAATGTGTTGTTTAAGTTGAAGAGTCAGCAGTTTGTAGGGCAGAGGAGTAAGTAGTTTTTTGGATTGCAGTATTGGGTGAGTGCTTTTTGAAGTTTAGTTCTTATTAGCGCTCTTCCGATTTCTATTTTATAAAAACAGTTTGGTACTGCTCAAGATTAATTAAAAACCCCTTTCAAACTGAAAGGGGTTTTTTTGAAGTTTTATGGTTTATTTTATTTAACGTGTCAATGTAACAGTGCCGCTACAATTATTTCCTAATTCAACACAACCAGGTCCCGTTACTTCTTCTTGGCTACTTTCACTTGTTCCTGTAAATGTATCTGTTTCCAAATTATAAGTCAATTGAGAAGAATAATTAGCTATTTTAAAATCAACACCACCACAAGGTAGAGAGAAAAAATCTTGATATACAGCAGTTATAGTTAAAACGTTATTCTCAAAAGTGAAATTATTAGTAATATAATTACCATTAGCATCATCTTCTTGAGTTACTGTATAATCGTCATTTAATGTAAGAGGTCCAGTTCCATTATCTGTAGATGTGTTACCATTAGTAGAAACACAGTCAGAGTTTTCAGTGATTGTCCAAGAACTAAAAATATTAATATATGTCTCAACATATACGTAGTCGCCATCGACTTCTTCTAAGACTATCTTGTTAGGTGTTAATTCTAATACTGTAATTATTGAAGATTCACCTTCGGCAGTTTCAATAATTGTATTGTCGTTTATTTCGTAATTACTAGTAGATTCATCAGCATTTTCACAGAATTCTCCATAATATTCTGTAGAAATTAATTGTGATGCATTAAATTGTACAATAATATTACAATCGTCAATACTAAAAGTATTTTCTCCATTTTCTGTTTCACCGACTAAATGCCAAGTACCAATTAATAGCTCTGCATTTACTGGTTCAACTTCGCCTATTGTTGCAGATGCAAAAGCAACACAGCCATTGTTATCTACAACCATTAGGTAGTAATTGCCTTCTTCTGGGGCAATAATAGAATCACTTATTATACCTGTATCGGTTTCTCCTGTAGACCAATAAAAATCATAATCTTCAGTCTCTCCATTAACAATAGCAACCAAAAGATTACCTGGATCTATACCAATAATAACTTCTAGGTTAGCATCATTACATTGATTTTCAATTAGTGTTGTATCAGGAGTATTTGGCGCATCAGGATTGGTAACATCAACAGGTGGTTCTGATGCGGAAGCGGCTCCAGCAAATATAACAGCAGCCAGAACTCCTGCAAAAGCTGTAGGAGCCGTAACTACTAATATTGCAGCGCCAGCAACTCCGGCACTAACACCTAGCCAACCACTAAGAGCAGTCCATTCTATAGTATTTGTACCTCTTAAAAGATTATAACCTGTAAAATCTTCTCCATCAACTTCGACAGTTGAAAAATTAACTACTGTATCTTCCATCGACGTCCAATCGCGATCATAAACAATATAGTTTACTAAGCCGTCTTCAGGATATTCAAAACGGTGTATGATGTTATCTTTAATCCCATTAGTTTCAGAGTAAAGCAGTGAAACTCTTTGATTGGTATCTAAAATAATAAACTCTGTTTTGTTTGAATTTGCAATTCTGTAGGCGAAGCTTTTAACCTGCGAAGGGTTGCCAGATGCATCTGTATTTCCATAAACATAGGTCGTGGCATTATCACTATCGATATAGATTTCTGATAATAATTGACCTTCAGAATTAGGTGCATTTACATATTCTATAATGGAATTATTTGGGTTAACAGTATCTGTTGTCTCATCATCAGAACAAGAAAACACTACTGTAATTAAACTGAGTAATAAAAAAAAGCGGATAAAATTTTTCATGGTAAAATAGTTGATTAATAATGATTGAAAAATTAATGAATGATACTCAATTCAAAAATACCTAGTACTAGGTATTTTTGAATTGAGTAGATTATTAAAATAATCAACTAGAAGATGAGATGTGATGTAATGAGAAGCTGAGGTATTGCTTTGTTTTTAGGATCACAAAACAGTCTCTTTACTGCGTTGTAATCTGTAACTTAGCAACTAACTTACAAGCTAAACCCTTTCACATCACTTATTTCTATCCCAAGAAATAACAATTTATGGAATGTGGGTAATTCCGCTCCTGTTTCTGTAGTGACCCAATTTTCCCATGTGGCCTCTAAGCCATCAATAGGCAATATATCCACCCACATTTGAAAGCTTGTTGGTTTACCATTAGCATCTAAATGCCATAAATATGAATCGCCTGGCGTAGAGCCTCCAGAAGTATAGGTTACTAAAAGGGCGTCTTTTTGGTCTTCTGTTTTTACCAATCTGCGTTCCGTGCCTTTATCAAATACTTTGTAGGGAGCAACCAACCAAAACGAATCGTTATTAAAATAGTTTTCAGCTTTAGTAATATAGTCTTGTTTCTCTATGCCATTGTATTCTTGTTCTAAAACAAAAACTTTAGAATTATTAGGATTTTCAAAGTCTAAAAGTACTGTAAAACTGTCCCAGTATACTTCGCAGGTATGATCAGACTTATACCATTTGTAGTGTTGTTTACCTCTAAAGGTCCACTCTAAATAGTCGGTATTTAAATAGGCTGCTTCATCTAAGGCATCAAGCATTTTAGTGGCTAGTTGGTCTGCTTTAGCACCTGGTTGCCCTTTTGGTAAGTCTTCATTGTATTTGAAATATATAAACCCAAAAAGTAATAGTGAAGGTAAAGTGAAGAATACGATAACTCCACCTATGATTTTTAGTGCTTTTTTTAATTTGGATTGTTTTGCCATAATAAGTCGTGTTAAACTTCAAGAATTAATAAGATTAGATAGTAATGCTTAAATCTGTTTTATGTTAAATTGCTTTTCAATCTCTATACGCTTGGTGTTACTATATGTTTTAAGGTCTTCAAAAAACAAGGTAAAATCGGTTTCAAAAGCATCGTAATGTGCTTTAAGTTCTTTGGTAGCTTTGTTCATTTTAGAAAGCCCTTTTGTTCTGTGATTCATGCCATTTAAAACAATTTGTATGCCTTCAATTGTGGCATAACTGAGTAACCAATTATCTTCAATCATAATTGGAGTGAGCTTTTTAAATCGCGGAGGTAAGAGTTCAATATGCGCTTCAAGACTTTTATAAAAATTATCAATATAATCCGCAAGCGGAATGTTTGAATAAGTCTTCCAGTTTTTGGCTAAAAAATGATCAAAAAAGATGTCTACAATGACACCGCTGTAATGACCATAACCTTTATGTAAGCGTTTGGTGCATTGTCTAAAAAGAGGATGCGCGTCAGTAAAAGTATCAATATGGCGATGTAATTTAATGCCTGCTTGAATTTCTGTAGGGTATAATTTGTATTTATTACCTCTTACACCATCGCTAACAAAGTTTCCGATAGTAATGAGTTCGTTGTCTCCTGAAAGATAAATATGGGCGAGAAAATTCATGCATCGAATTTACAAATTCATAATAACAAAATAGTTAAAAACGGTATATCTATTTATATTTGCTAAAAATAGATGTATACATGACTTTAATAAAATCAATATCAGGAATTAGAGGGACTATAGGAGGACCAGTAGACGAAAACTTAACACCTATAGATGCGGTTAAATTTGCAGCTGCTTACGGGACTTGGTTGAAGCAACAGCGTAATAAAGACAACTATGTAGTTGTTGTGGGTAGAGATGCTCGTATTTCTGGTGAAATGATTCAGAATTTGGTAATGAATACTTTAGTTGGTCTTGGAATTCATGTTATTGATTTAGGGTTGTCTACAACACCAACAGTAGAAATCGCTGTGCCATTAGAACATGCAGATGGTGGTATTATATTAACCGCAAGTCATAATCCTAAGCAATGGAACGCCTTAAAGCTTTTAAATGCTAAAGGTGAGTTTTTAAATGGAGCAGAAGGACAGAAAATCTTAGAGATTGCAGATTCTAACGCTATGAATTTTGCTGAGGTTGATGATTTAGGGAAAATAACAATTAACGATGCGTATATTGATATTCATATTGATGAGGTCTTAGATCTTGACTTAGTGAATGTAAAAGCTATAAAAGAGGCCAATTTTAAAGTGGTTGTAGATGGTGTGAATTCTACAGGAGGTATTGCTATTCCTTTATTATTAGAACGTTTAGGTGTAGAGCCTGTAAAATTATATTGTGATCCAACAGGTCATTTTCCACATAATCCAGAACCTTTAAAAGAGCACTTAGGTGATTTAGCAAAAGCGGTTGTAAAAGAGCATGCAGATTTCGGAATCGTGGTAGATCCAGACGTTGATCGTTTAGCCTTTATGGATGAAACAGGAGAGATGTTTGGTGAAGAATACACTTTAGTAGCTTGTGCCGATTACGTATTGAGTAAAACGCCAGGAAACACAGTGAGTAATATGAGTTCTACACGTGCTTTACGTGATGTTACCGAAAAACATGGAGGAACTTATGAAGCGAGTGCAGTAGGAGAAGTAAACGTTGTTACTTTGATGAAGAAAAACAATGTAGTTATTGGTGGTGAAGGAAATGGCGGCATTATTTATCCAGATTCTCATTACGGACGTGACGCTTTGGTTGGTGTGGCATTATTTTTAAGCTTATTAGCTGAAAAGCAAATGAAAGTTAGTGAGCTTAGAGCTTCTTACCCAAACTATTTTATGAGTAAGAAGAAGATTCAATTAACTCCAGGATTGGATGTTGATGGCATTTTAAACGCTATGGAATCTAATTATAGCCATGAAAAATTAACGACTATTGATGGTGTAAAAATTGATTTCGCGGATAGTTGGGTACATTTACGTAAGAGTAACACAGAGCCAATTATTAGAATTTATACCGAAGCACCATCACAAGCAGCAGCAGATACTTTAGCAGATCGTTTTATTGAAGAAATAAAAGCGATTGCTAATATTTAATTTTAATATTAAGAAGCTGTAAATAACTAAGAGTCTCAAGTAAATAAAAGTATATTAAGACATGCGTTAATAGTCATTGTCTTAATTTGTAAAATGACAGAAGGATGATTTTAGAAACGAATTCTACAGAGGTAACTGAATTGGAAGCCTATTTTAATCAATTTAGACAACATATCATTGGTCAGGATCAACGCTTTGAATCCCCTTATGGAGAACAAAGAATCATTTATACCGATTGGACAGCTTCGGGACGTTTATACAGACCCATAGAAGAGAAAATTAGTAATGAGTTTGGGCCTTTTGTAGCCAATACACATACGGAGACTACAGTTTCTGGTACAGCAATGACCAAAGCGTATCATAAAGCTAAGCATATTATTAAGGATCACGTCAATGCTAATGATGATGATATTTTAATCTGCTCAGGAAACGGTATGACAGGTGTTATTAATAAGTTTCAGCGTATTTTAGGTTTAAAAGTTCCTGAGAATTTAAAGGAATTTACTTCTATTCCAGAGGAAATGCGCCCTGTTGTTTTTGTTTCGCATATGGAACATCATTCTAACCAAACGACCTGGTTAGAAACGATGGCTAAGGTTGAAGTTGTTCCGCCAGATGACGAAGGTTTATTTTGCTTAAAGAATTTAGAAACCTTATTACATAAATATAAAGATTGTACCATAAAAATTGCTTCTGTAGTAGGCGGTTCTAATGTTACAGGTATTCAGATTCCGCATCATGATGTTGCTAGGTTAATGCATAAACATGGTGGCGTTTGTTTTGTAGATTTTGCTTGTTCTGCGCCTTATGTAGATATGGATATGCACCCTAAAGATAAGGAGGCACAATTGGATGCTATTTTCTTTTCGCCTCACAAATTTTTAGGAGGTCCAGGTACTTCTGGTGTTTTGGTTTTTAATAAGAAACTGTATAAAAATATGGTGCCAGACTGTCCAGGAGGTGGTACTGTAAGTTGGACCAATCCTTGGGGCGAACACAAATACATAGATAATATAGAAGATAGAGAAGATGGTGGAACACCCGGTTTTCTTCAGGTAATAAAAACAGCACTTTCTATAAAGTTAAAGGAACAAATGGGAGTGGATAAAATGTTGAAACGCGAGCACGAGTTGGTTGATATTATTTTTAAGCAGCTTGAAGGTGTCTCCAATATCAACATTCTTGCAGGTCAGCATAAAGATAGACTAGGTGTTATTTCATTTTATATTGATGATTTGCATTTTAATTTAGCGGTGAAATTACTAAACGATAAATTTGGAATACAAACACGTGGTGGTTGTAGTTGTGCGGGTACTTATGGTCATTTTTTATTGCATGTAGATCAGCAAATGTCACATGAGTTAACAAATGAAATTTCTATAGGAGAGCTAGTACGTAAGCCAGGTTGGATAAGGATGTCTATTCACCCAACAACAACGAATGCCGAAATTAATTATGTATGTGAGAGTATCATAGATTTAGCAAAACATCATAAAGAATGGGCTAAAGATTATGAATATTCTAAATGTAACAATGAGTTTGTACATAAAACTTTAGTTGGTAAGCCTTGTACAGCAACTAATGTAGATGCTTGGTTTGAGATGTAATAATTTGTGGTTTTGATATATGAACTAAGTGTGTTCATAATCTAAAAATTGGCCGTAAGCTAGATCTTTGTTTTTAGAAGGAAAATAGCCTAAAGAAATTTAGGTGGCACTTTGTCTCTATGTTTCCAACGTCTATGCGTCCAAAGGTAAAACTCTGGAGCTTCTAAAATTTGTTCTTCAACCAACTTAAAGAATAGGTCTGTAATTTCGTAATCCTTGTATGCTTTAGGAGTTTCTGTTATGGTTTTAAAAGTTGTTTCGTAATAGCCACGTTTAATACGTTTTACACTAAAGAACACTACAGCCATATCTAATTTTTTGGCTAACATTTCTGCACCAGTGTACATCGGAACTTTAATCCCCATAAATTCATTCCAATGAAAAGCTTTATTCACTTTAGGAGTTTGGTCAGATACAAAACCATTGATGGTTAATTCGCCTTTTTTCTTGCTTTCAAGGAGGACATTGTAAGTTTCTTTGGTCGTAATTAAATGCGAATTATACTTTGCTCTAATTCGTTTAACTAATTTGTCAAAATACTTATTGGCTAAACGTTTATAGACGGCATAACCTTTGTGTTTTACATGCTTTTGTAAAATAAAAATCCATTCCCAACTCCCATAATGTGCACACATTAAAATAATGCTTCGTTGTTTTTTCTCTAAATCATTGATTAATTCTACATTGGTAAATTTGAAGCGTTTATTCATTTGAGCTTCAGTAATAGTCAATGATTTTATAGCTTCCACCATCATATCACAAAAATGGTGATAGAATTTACTAGCTATAGATGAAATTTCTTTTTCTGATTTTTCTGGGAAAACTAATCTTAAATTGTCTTTTACAACCGTTTTTCTATAGCCAAAAACGTTATACATAAAAAAGTAAATAACGTCAGAGAATCCATAAAGTAATCTAAATGGTAAAATTGAAATTAGCCAAAGAATAGGGTAAACTAAGATATAAGCAATAAGTTGCATTAATGTATGTTAGTATTAAAGCACAAATATATATTATATTTGATTTATAGTATTAGAGTTTATGGACAATTTAGGTATAAGTTTAGTTACCATTATAATTATTGCAGCCAACGTTATTATATCCTTTAAAGGGTTTGATGATCGTGGCTTTTTTGAAAAATACAAGTTTAATGTTGGCAGTATAAAGCGCGGAGAACATGTTAGGATGTTGAGCTCTGGATTTTTACATGCAGATACCACGCATTTATTATTTAATATGTTTACGCTTTATTTTTTTGCAGATGCTGTGGTTGCAGGATTAGGCAATTTTCATTTTATTATTATCTACTTCGGCAGTTTAATTTTTGGAAATCTCCTATCGTTGTATTTTCATCAAAATGAATATTGGTACAGTGCTATTGGTGCAAGTGGTGCTGTAACAGGGATTTTATATTCTGCTATTTTATTACAACCAGATATGAGTTTGTATATGTTTTTTATTCCAATCCCTATTCCTGGTTATGTGTTTGGTATAGGTTATTTATTATATTCCATTTATGGCATGAAAAATAAAATTGGTAACATTGGTCACGATGCCCATTTTGGTGGTGCTGTAGGTGGTTATGTGGTGACTTTACTCTTAATGCCAAGCTTATTTAAAACAAACTTAGGGTATGTTGGTTTATTAGCCATACCAATTATAATTCTGTTTGTACTCTATAAAACAGGTAAATTAAAATAACAGAAGACCGTATTTTATTTTTGTAATAGTTCTTCTACCTTAAGTCTTAGGGCATAACCTCTAAGGTTTTTAGCTGCTATTTTTCCGTCTTTATCTAAAACGTATGTTGCAGGAATAGAATTGATATTATACAGTTGTGCAACAGGATCATTAAAGTATTGTAAGTAAGATACCTGAGGCCAAGTTAATTTATCTTTTTTAACAGCATCTAACCATGCTTTTTTAGGATCTTTTTGTCCACGAGACCCGTCTAAAGAGACTCCAATAATTTCTAATCCTTTACTATGGTATTCATTGTAAATTTTAACAACATTAGGATTTTCTCTTCGGCAAGGACCACACCAAGCTGCCCAAAAATCTATAATAGTTACTTTGCCTTTAAGATCGTTTAAAGCTACCATTTCGCCATCTGCATTAGGTGCTTCAAAATTAGGAGCAACTTTTCCAATTTCTAAAGAGGTAGTTTTTGTATAAGCTCTGTAAAGTTTTTCTAATCTTAACTTGGCAGCGACTCCGTCTCTAGATGTTTGTACTGTTGACGATAAATTATTAAAGGCCTCCATATATTTTTCGATATCTAGGTTAGGCTTTTTGAGTTCTTCGCCAATAATAAATAAACTAAAAAAATTGTCTTTATTACTATCAATAAAATCTAAGGTGTATTGTGTTTTTTTATTGTTTAAGACTTCTAATCGTTTTAAAATGGAATCTTGTTTTGCTGTGTTTTTTTGCAATCTTGCGTTTCGCATTGCAGTTCTTACAGGTAATATTTCCTTTTCAATATTGTTTAATCCCGTTTTATAGGTTTCAAATTTCTTTTGAGATTTAGAACCTGTTATTTCTGAGCTTAGTATTCTACCTTTATTAATATTAATGTCTATTTCACTGTTTTCTAACATAAAAGGAAGCTTTCCAGGAATACTATTTACGGTAATGTTATATAATGAAGGTGTTTGCATTTCGCCTTCAAAAGTGAATTGTTCATTTACAATCATTTGGGTTTTAACGAGTCTGTCTTTTCCTTTTTCATCTATACTATTTAGATGTACTCTAACACCATTATAAACCCCTTTTGCAGTTCCATTAATAATATAATTAGTTCTTTTAGGTTCTTCTTTACAACCCATTACTAGTAGGCTCGCAAATATGCATAGGAATAGATTTTTCATAATAATAAATTAGATGATAGTATTTTGAATAATTAACGTGTTACAAATATAAAAACAAAGTTGTAAAACTCGTAAAATAAGTAAAGTCTCTAATAAGTGAACGCTTTTAAGGAGCGTTGGTCTAAAGAATCCCATAATTTACAATACTTTTGCAACAAAGACTTAGAATATGCATAACGATACCATTGTAGCTTTAGCAACACCCTCAGGTAGTGGTGCCATTGCAGTTATACGATTATCTGGACAGGAGGCCATAAACATTGCTTCAAAATGTTTTAAATCTGTTTCTAATAAGGATTTAAACCAACAGGCGACACATACCATTCATTTAGGCCATATTATAGACGCACAGCGTACTATTGATGAGGTTTTGGTGTCTGTTTTTAAGAACCCTAATTCTTATACGGGTGAGAATGTGGTAGAGATATCGTGTCATGGGTCATCTTATATTCAACAAGAAATTATTCAGTTGTTTTTACGCGAAGGTTGTAGGATGGCTACGGCTGGTGAATTTACCTTGCGTGCTTTTTTAAATGGTAAACTCGATTTGAGTCAGGCGGAAGCTGTTGCCGATTTGATTTCTAGTGATAATGAGGCGTCGCATCAGATTGCGATGCAGCAAATGCGTGGTGGTTTTTCTTCTGAAATAGCTAAGCTTCGTGAAGAGCTTTTGAATTTTGCTTCGTTAATAGAATTGGAATTGGACTTTGCTGAAGAAGATGTAGAGTTTGCAGACAGAACTCAGTTTAAGGCCTTAATAGAACGTATTAATTTTGTATTGAAACGTTTAATAGATTCGTTTGCTGTAGGTAATGTGATTAAGAATGGTATTCCTGTTGCCATTGTTGGTGAGCCTAATGTAGGAAAGTCGACCTTATTGAATGCTTTATTAAATGAAGACCGTGCGATTGTTTCTGAAATCGCAGGTACCACAAGAGATACAATTGAAGATGAAATTTCTATTGGAGGTATTGGTTTTCGGTTTATAGATACGGCAGGTATTCGTGAGACTGAAGATGTTGTTGAAAGTATTGGAATAAAGAAAACCTTTGAAAAGATAGAGCAGGCTCAAGTGGTGATGTTTTTGGTGAGTAGTCCGCAGTTGGCTGTGGATAAAGAAGCTATTAAAACCATTACGATTGAGATTGAAAAGGTAAAAAATAAGTTTCCACAAAAGCAGTTATTGGTTATTTTGAATAAGATTGACCAGATTACGGATTCTGAATTGGCCACTATTAGAACGGCTTTAGATTCTAATGCTACTCAGGTTATTCCTATTTCGGCAAAGACTGGTTTTGGAGTGGAGCAACTTACCAATAAACTACTCGATTTAATTAATACCGGAGCGTTGCGTAATAATGAAACCATTGTAACGAATTCACGGCATTACGATGCTTTATTGAAGGCTTTTGAAGAGGTTCAGAAGGTGAAAGACGGTTTAGAGACCGGCTTGTCTGGTGACTTGTTAGCTATTGATATTCGTCAGGCCTTGTATCACTTTGGTGAGATTACAGGTGAGATTACTAATGATGATTTGTTGGGTAATATCTTCGCAAACTTCTGTATTGGGAAGTAATTAAGCTTCTTTTTATTGGTTTTTACTTGTTTTTCAATGGTTTACATATTCTTTTTTGTTGCCTAATTGCCCTTTTTTAACTATATTTGTTTCATATATGTTGCCCAACATACGGATTTGTTGCCCAAATCTGTTGGCAAAAATAAAGGCGAAATGATGCACCATAACGCACCACGTTGCACCATTACGCTACATAAAGCACCATTTATGAGCAGTAATTTATACATCCCGAAAACTTGTAAGCATTGCGGAAATGCTTTTACAGCACGTACAACAGTAACTAAATACTGTGGTAATTCTTGCGCTAAAAAAGCCTATAAGGCCAGAAAGCGTAAAGAAAAAATTCAATCAACTCTTAATGCAGATATGAAGCAAAAGAATGAAGTGATTGAGGTTCAAAATACAAATGCTGTAAACAATAAAGATTTTTTAAGCGTTACAGAGGCTTCTCAATTAATTGGTGTTAGTAGATGGACCATTCAAAGAATGATTCAACAAGGACGTTTAAAAGCTGTTCCTTTCGGAAGAAAACGTATTGTAGCCAGATGGCAAATAGAAAACCTTTTTAATTAGCATCCTATGAAAGTAACATTAAGACAACGCAAGAAGAATGACAAAATAAGTTTGTATTTAGATTACTATCATAAAGGCAAACGTAAAACCGAATATTTGCGTTTATACCTTACACCTAACCCTAAAACTAAAACCGAAAGAGAGGTTAACAAGAAAACCAAACAATTAGCGGAAACTATTTGCGCTCAACGACAGATTGAAATTCAAAACGGTATTTATGGATTCCAAGATATTGAGAAATTAAAAGGGAGTTTTATTACTTATGTAACAGCATTAGCAGAGAAAAAGAATACAAGCTCTGGTAACTATGGTAATTGGAACAGTATGTTAAAACATCTAAAAACTTTTTGTCCAACAGACGTAAGTTTTCAAGATATTGATAAGGATTTTGTAGAACGGTTTAAAGAGTATTTAGATAAGGATGCTATGGCAAGAGCAGGTAAAAAATTATCTCAAAACTCTAAATATTCCTATTATGGAAAATTTAATGCAGCATTAAAACAAGCTGTTAAAGATGGTATTTTAAGAATAAACCCAGCAAATGGTGTTGAGTATTTTAAACAAGGTGAACCTCAACGAGAGTTTTTAACTTTGGATGAATTACAAATAGCAGTTAACACAGAATGTGAGTTACCACTTTTAAAAAGTGCTTTTATATTTTCTGCGCTTACCGGTTTACGTTGGTCAGATATTGAAAAACTGATTTGGTCAGAAATTCAACATTCTAAAGAAATGGGCTATTATATTCGTTTCAGACAAAAGAAAACAAAAGGAGTTGAAACTTTACCTATTTCAGACCAAGCGGCAGAACTGTTAGGAGATAAAGGTAAACCTGAAGAAAAAGTTTTTCAAGGTTTACATTATAGTGCTTGGTCAAATTTAAAGTTGCAACAATGGATGCTTAAAGCAGGAATAACAAAAAATATCACGTTCCATTGTGCGCGTCATACCTATGCAACTTTACAATTAACTTTAGGAACAGATATTTATACAGTTTCAAAGTTGTTGGGTCATAAGGAATTGAGAACTACACAGATTTATGCCAAAGTAATTGATGATAAAAAGAAAGAAGCTGCTAACCGTATTCAACTGGATTTATAATGAAAGGAAGTATGTTTTCAAGTTTAGTTTATATAACCAATGGCCTACATAGAGATAATAGAAAGGAAAAGGATTTTAAGCACTTATTGTCTGATTTCAAATTGAATCCAAAAGCTAATAATGCGGTTTTTAAAGTAAACTTTAAAAAGCCTTTAAATGCTAAAAAAGAATACTACCAAAAGCTGATATTTAATGAAACAGAAAAGACAGTAGTATCATTTGTAAAGGAATTTCCTGAAAATGCTACAGTTCCAGAAAATAAATACAGTTTTACTATTCTGCTTAACAAGTTTGATAAGTACTTAAATGACATCGCAAATTATATAAATAATAGAGCGATAACAGCAGATTTTAATATTGACGACAATTATATCATCAACTACTTAAAAGTATCTGTAATCCGATTATATGCTGAACTGCAAGAACAATATGGTCAGTTTTCAGAAGATTCAAAATTCACAATTTTAGAAATAGCTGAAAAATATTTTAATGACACAACGTTTGATATTAATCAGATAGAAAAAGCGAACACAAAAAAAACAGTTACTAAAAAAGAACCGAGAGTTACAGCAAAACCAAAAACCTCTTTCGGTTATAAAAGCAAAGACACCTCAACCTTATTAACTGTACTAAAGCAATTAAACCTAAAAATTGATTTGTTAGATAATCGTTCAACTGTTGAGCAATTTCAAGAACTATTATTATCTAAAGATTTTACAGTAGTAGATTTTCAAATTTATCTTCAATGCGAAACCACACAGTTTAGTTACGTGGTAAAAAAGCTAAAACCATTTTTTAATAGTTTCAATCCTACTTCAATTGAACGCTCTGGTAAATTTAGAACTAAAACAGATACATCTTTAAGAGCAAATAATCTTCACAAAAACAAAGTTCACAACCCAAAAGAAAAGGAAGAAATAGATAAAATCATCCAACAACTGCAATAAAAAACAGTAAGAATAGTAAGAAACCTTACTGTTGTCTTACCCTTGCTTTACACTCTTACTAAAATAGGAAAGCCAATTTTAAACCTTTGTCCTGTTCTTGAAAACCAAGAATGACATTTGGCCAGATGTCCTCATTTATTTAAAACAAAATAAACGATGGACACAAATATCATCGAAAAGTTAGACCGCATTGAAAAACTCTTATTAGAGCAACAAACAATGCAAAAGCAAGTATTGAACTTCAATGAAACTTGCAAGTATTTAGAACTATCACAATCGCACTTGTATAAACTTACAAGTACGGGAGCCATTCCACATTATAAACCGAATGGAAAAAAAATCTATTTCCAACGTCAGGAGTTAGACCAATGGTTACTACGTAACCGTATGGATTCCCAAGATGAAATCGAACAGCAAGCTGCCGATTACCTAATCAAAAAAGGAAAGGTAAAGTTATGACTGAAATAATCGATTTACTCTTGGCACTCTCACAAGAGATTAAGGACATAAAAGCACGTATCGAATTAATAAGAGCAACGAGAGCAGAGTGCTTAAAAGATACGTGGATTGACAATCAGGACGTATTGCAAACGCTACATATTAGCCAACGCACACTACAAACATTCCGTTCAAATGGTACGCTTCCATATAGCAAGATACAAGGTAAATTTTATTACAAGGTATCTGATATAGAGGAACTATTACAGAGCAATTATTATAACCCAAATTTCAAATGCGATGGTAATAAGTAGAGAAAATATCTTGAAGAAAACGCATTACGGTTTAAATATCTATGCGTATGTATTAAGACAGTATTATTCTGAAACAACAGTCCTTTCCTTAAAAGGAAGGGACTGCGGGGTAACCCGTAACCCTTTTAACGGTGGTAAATCAACATTACAAATTAATGTTGTTGAAAATAAAGCAATACATTATGATACAGAACTAACCGATTTTAAAGGTGATGTTTTTGATTTTGCATCCTATCATTTTAAACTCGTAGATGATGAAGAATTATTACTTAAAATCAACACTGAATTACATCTAAATCTTGAAGTTAAAAAAGAAAATGAATTGTCTTGGTTAGATGATCCCGATGATACTTGGTATGCTTACAGCAGTTTTTATAAAGCACCAATTAGAAATGTATTTCCAAATCAAAAAGTAAGATTACATCAAATATTTGAGCGTATTACAAGCGATAAGTATAAAAGTATCACAGAACAATTCAGAGCGATTAAAGACCCAAAAGAAGCACGAAAATTTAAAGCAAATCATTTTGATTATGTAACATTTTCAGGTGTGTTTTCTAAACGAAATGATGATAGTTTAATTGAGCATTCATCATTACTGACAATCGATTTTGACCATTTAGAAAATCTTGAAGAACTAAAACAACAATTATTAAACGATGAATATTTCGAAACCGAATTGCTGTTTACATCACCTTCAGGAGAAGGCTTAAAATGGATAATTAGAATCGATTTATCCAAAGTGTCACACAATGAATATTTTATTGCGGTGGCCAATTATATAAAACATACATATAACATAGAGGTTGACCAATCAGGTAAAGACATTTCCAGAGCGTGTTTTTTATCCCACGATCCATTGGCATTCCTACATAAAAGACATCAAAAGTTATGACAAAAATATTTAACCCAAAAGATTGGTTAACTGTTCCAGAGCCAAAAGAAGTAACTAAAAAACCAATCAACAACAACTCTACGATGGTTGTTGTAAATGATATTGAAACATATATCAACGCATTAGGACAATCAGGTATCGATATTACAGATACTTATGATAAATGGAGTGATATTGGTTTTGCTATTTCAGAAGAATACGGAGAAGCTGGACGTGATTACTACCATAGAATAAGTAAAAATTATTCTGGCTACGACCATAAAGAATGCGACGAACAGTATAATAAATGCTTACAGGCAAAAGGACACGGTATAAGCATAGCAACATTATACCACCATTTACATCAAGTTGGTATTAAACCACAACAGCAACAACAAGTTGTTGAAGTGTTGCAACAGTCAGAAGAAGTAAAACAGCCACTGCCAACAATACCAACAACAGTTTACAGCAATATTCCGACATTTTTACAACAAGTAACACAGCCATCAAGCAGTAATGAAGAACGTGATATTTTATTGTTGGGTGCATTAACAGCGTTTAGTGCTTGTTTTCCAAAATTGTTTGGTGTGTACGACCAACGCAAGGTATTTAGTAACTTGTATTTATTTGTTACAGCACCAGCTTCAGCAGGAAAAGGAAGATTAAACCAAATTAAAAATTTGGTAAATCCTGTTCACAAACAACAACGTGAACAATCCAAAATCCTAAAACAACAACATCAAGTTGAAATGGCAACTTATAATATGAATAAGGGTAAAAGTGAAACAATGGAAAAACCAAATAAACCACCTGAAAGGATGTTGTTTATTCCTGCCAACAATAGCGTTACGGGTGTTTATCAATTAATATCTGACAATGAAGGTAGAGGGTTAATTTTTGAAACTGAAGGTGATACTTTAGCACAAGCCTTTAAAAGTGATTACGGTAATTATTCCGATGGTTTTCGTAAAGCATTCCACCACGAAACCATTAGTTATTATCGAAGAACAGATAGAGAATATGTAGATATTGAAAGACCTTGTTTGTCAACAGTATTGTCAGGTACACCAAAGCAAATTCAAGCATTGGTTCCAAATGCTGAAAATGGGTTGTTTAGTCGTTTTATGTTTTATTATATGAATATCAAACCAACTTGGAAAAACGTTTTTCAAACAGGCACAGCAAATGGTTTAGATGAATACTATGACCAATTAGGAAAAGATTTTTTTGAGCTATACAAAACCTTAAAAAACAATCCAGCTATTGAAGTAAGGCTAACAACAGAGCAACAACAAAAATTCAATGTGTTTTTTGAAAAGTTACAAACCAAATATCTCAACTTACAACCAGATGATTATATCGCAACAGTAAGGCGTTTAGGCTTAATTGCATTTAGAATTATAATGTTATTTTCTGTATTTCGAATTATGGAAGATGGTGATGTCAACCAAGTGAGGTATTGTGAAGATGTAGATTTTGAAAACACATTGGAAATGATTAGCGTGTTAGTAAAGCATAGTAGTAAGGTTTTTAACGATTTACCTATGGAACAAAAGCAAGTAAAACGAGCCAATCGAAAAGAACGTTTTTTAGATGCGTTACCTCATCAATTTTCAAGACAAGATTATCTAAATATAGCCGACAAAAACAAAATACCCCACAAAACAGCAGAAGGCTATATTACCAAATTTGTTGATGCAGGTTTAATACATCGAGAAGCACACAACAATTATACAAATCCTGCAAAAACATAATTCAGGATTTTGAGGATTTAAGGATAAAATTGATAGGACTTCCTTAAATCCTTAACTTCCTCATTCCCTTGTTAATAACTGTTAATATCTTTTTCTTACTTCTTTCTTTCCTTTTCTTAAATTAGACAAAATTTGACAAGTCTAAATAATTCTATTATGGAGTTTGGAGAGTATATACGTTCATTGCGTGAAAAGCACAATTTACTATTAAGAGAAATGGCTGCAAACCTAAATATGGATGTTGCCTATTTAAGCAAAATAGAACGTGGAAATCGTATAGCAAGACGCGAACAAGTAGTCGCTTTTGCTAAAACATTAAAAGAAGACGAGAATGAATTAATTAAGCTATGGATGTCGGAACAAATTGTACTAATGCTAAAAAATGAAAAAGAGCGTACGGAAATCCTCAAAATAGCTGAAGAAAAAATTAGTAAGATTGTTAAAAAGGGTAAGAATTTAAAGTGATTTATGTTTAAAGAGAATAAATATTATGGAGAGGTATGGTTCAAATCTGCAGAGGATGATAAATGCTTTTGTGTATTAGAGTTAATTAATGATGAAGTACACATAACGACCAATTTATCAGAAAGATTACCTGCCTATCAAATAGAGTTAATTTATGGAGTTTTTACAGGTTTAGGCTATTTAACTTTTGTAAACTGCAAGATTAAAAACAGTAGCAATGGAATAGTAGAGACTAAAACTTATAAACCTAAATATACTTTTGCTTGTGCATATCATTTAATTGAACCTGTAGGTTTGAGAATTAATGAATTTCAAATTGACAATTTAGCAATTGTGAGTTGGGTTAGAAAAATGCATTGGTATAATTCTTTAGAAGACAAACTTGAAAAAGAGGATGACGTAATTCATAATACGAATATTGCTAAAGACTTATCTATAAAAATTACAAAATCAACATCATATACTTCTAACCACGATTTTTTTAGAATGGACAATGTTGGATATGTTGATTTTAAATCAGAAAAAAGTTTGAGTATTCTTGAGAGTATAGATTTATATAATTCATTTCAAAAATTATTTCATTTTTTATACGGTAAGTCTGTACAATTTAAGGCTTTTAATTTCAAATGTTTAAGTTGTGGTAACTGGGCTTCGTTATATTATAAGGATGATTTCAACAAGGAAAACATATCTGGTTTTATCGCGCTTGACTATGATACTATTAAAGATGATTTATCTAATATAATTAAGCATTGGTATAACAATGAAGGTATAGGTTATTGTGCTGATATTATCATCGAAAATTTACTCTCGGTTAAAACAAGTCATAGTAGACGATTTACAAATTCTTATTCAGCTTTTGAGGCTTATAGTTTGAAATTTGGAAACAAGATGAAGAACTCATCTTTTGCCAAAGATTTATTAGAACAAAAGCAATTATTAGCCGATATAACTAATATACCTAAAGATGAGATTAAAATTTATGTATCAAAAATTGTACGTCATCGAGATTATTTAATACATCGTACTAAAACAAAAAACAATATTTTCACACAATTTGAATTATTGTATATATCGTTTCTCTTGGATTATATAGTTGGTATTGGTCTAATGAAACAAATGGATGCTTCCGAAAAAATTATTGAAAAGATTATAGGTAGAGCCAAATCTACATATCAAGATATGCAGTCTGTAAATAAATTATTAAATAAAGATTTATTAGAAAGTACTAATCAAAAAGCACCAAATATGTAAAACCCAAAACACCTCATTACTTATGCAAGAACACTTAAAAACCAACATACTTAACTTTAAATGGCCTAATAGTGCGCCTACCATTTATTTAACTTTAGAAGATATTGAAGGTAGTCATCCTATACATAAATCTAAATTTTCAAGGCAGATTAAAGAGGTGTTTCCAGATGCAGACTTATCTAACAAAGACCAAATATTTACAACATTTACAACGGAAATACCAGATGCACCAAGCATTAAGTTAAATTTAGTAGATGGTAGAGAATTAAGAATATATAAGCAATTCCTTAAACACCAATTAAGAAGCTATTTTAAAGCAAAAGACTATGTAGTTGTAAAAAACTTTGTAGGTGATGTACAGGTTTGGATGCCTTCTCTTAAAGGCAATACAGAGCATTATAATTTATATTATAAGTTTTCATTTAAAATACAATTTGCAAAATTAACCGACTTACCAGAACTTATTGTATCGTACGATGGCACATCAAAAGTCCTTACAACGTCTGTTAAGGATATTGAGGATTCAGAGTTAATAAAACGTTGCGTATATGGACAAACTATCTTCAATTATCAAATGAACCTCGATACAGAGGAAAAAGAAGATTATTTCAATGCTATTGAGTTTGATAAAGCATTCCCAATTTTTAGTTTACCATTAGCCAGAGCATTAGAGATACCTATTGAAGAACCAATTAGACCAGCTAATAAATACCAAAAGTATGTAGCACTTATTAATAATTTTGCAACCAATTATTTGTTTGCAGAAGATTTTAAAGCCATTTTCCCGTTTAAAAACGATGCATTTATTGATGTGCCTCTCAACCGTATTAATCACATTGACCCACAAGTAGGATTATTAGAGTTTGGTAAAGACCAATATGGTAACAAGAAAACCCATTTAGTGCCTAAATTGGCAATGAATAACCTTAACCCATACAAACGACCAAACAACCAAAATATTAAGTTTTTCTTTGTGTACCATACCTCGCATAAAGAAGCAATTAAAACATTTTACAACAACCTTAAAACTGGTGTTACGGCAGATAAAAAATATTTTAAAGGGATTGAGGCTTATGTAAACATTAAGGCTTCAACTTCTAAAGAGCATTTTATAGAGTTTACCAACGAAAGCGACCCAATTCCAGAAATTACAGAAAAGTTAGAAAACCTTTCATTCGACCACGATACTGTACGTTATGCAGCGTTTTATTTAAGTCCTTTCGATAAGTTTACACCAAATCCTGAAGACCGAGAAATATATATTCAAATCAAAGAACTCTTTCTAAATGAAGGCATTGTTACACAGGTTGTAGATTATGAAAAAATGGTGGTCAATATCGAGAATCAATACAACTTCCAATTCTCATTACAAAATATGGCATTGGCAATTCACGCCAAATTAGGTGGCGCACCTTGGAAACTTGCAGTAACCGATAAAAAAGAATTAGTAATAGGTGTTGGTGCATTTACCAATCAAGGCGAAAACAGACGTTATATAGCAAGTGCCTTTAGTTTTCAAAACAATGGCTTGTTTAGAAAGTTCGAGTATTTTGACCAAAGCGAAACAGACCTGTTAGCAGGTAGTATATGTAAAGCCATAAGAGATTTTACATCTGTTGCAGAAGCTGATAAAGTAGTCATTCACTTCTATAAAGAAATGAGCTACGAGGAACTAAAACCTATTATAAGAGGGATGCATACATTAGGGTTAAAAATTCCTCTCTACATTCTAAATATCAATAAAACAGAAGCAGAAGATATTATTGCTTACGACCTCAATTGGAATAAAAAGTTAATGCCAGTAAGTGGTACATACATACGTATAAGCGAAAACCAATTTTTGCTGTTTAACAATGCACGTTACCCTAATTCTCAAAGGTATGCAGATACAGATGGCTATCCATTTCCAATAAAAATTAAAATAAGCAGTCCAGATGAAGATGCTTTTGAAGATGCAGACGTCGTGTTAGAATTATTAACACAAGTATATCAGTTTAGCAGATTGTATTGGAAATCACTACGACAACAGAATGTCCCAATCACTATAAAATATCCAGAAATGGTAGCACAAATAGCGCCACGATTTAATAATGGTGTTCCAGATGATGCCAAAGATGCTTTATGGTTTTTATAAAAGAATGATATGTCAAGATTAAGAAGAAAAGAAACACTTGCATCTATAATGGGTTTTGGTTTTATCCATTTTGAGTTCCATTTAATTGAAGATTATATGAATCATATGGAAACTCATTTTGAAAGAGAATTAAAAAATATAGAGGTTGAGTATGATAATTTTCAAAAATCCAAAGAGGTTGATAAATCAGAATATTCAGAGGAATATTTAGACCACATACAGGATTCCTTTATTGACAATGTTTTTATGTTTAATGATGTTTACATCAAAAATTATAGAAACGCTCAAATCATACAACTGTATTCTTTTTTTGAAGATGTTTTAAAACGTGGTTGTGATAGGTTCGCATCGTATAAACAAACAGACTACAGAGTAGATGACTTAAAGGGTAATAATGATATTGATAAGGTAAAGAAGTTCTTAAAGCAGTCAGCTAAAGTTGATTTTTCGATACTCAATCCTGAATGGAGTTTTATCGATAATTTTAGACAAGTACGTAATTTAGTTGTTCATCATAAGGGTATAATTAAAAACAACGATACCGTCAATAATAGTGATAAAAAGTTCAATAACATTAAGAGTTTTAGCAAAGGTAAGTTTACTTTAAAACAGTATGTCTCTTCACAAAATAGATTTGAAATAGTACTTGATAATCCAAAATTCTTTAAAGAGATAGTAAATAACATTGAAAGTCTATTAGATAAAATAGGCAGTAAAGAAATGCCTTTAAACGAAGTAAAATAGAGTATGTCAAACCCAATAAAACAACATTATATTCCACGTTCATATTTAAAGAACTTTGGAATTGAAGGTAGAAAAAGAAATTATTTTGTTGATGTTTATAAAACTGATGATGATATTCTTTTAGAACAGATTAGTACTAAAGATATTTGTTTTGAGAAAAACATATATACTATTCCAGCAGAATCTGATGAGATTAAATATGCATTAGAAAAACATTACGCTGAAAATGTAGATAGTGAATTTCAAAAGGTCTATTCTCTGCTTATTGATGAAAAAACTTTAACGGTAACCCAAGAACAAAAAATACAGATACTCTACGTTTGTCTCTCGCTATATTTTAGAACACCAAGAATTTTAAATCTTCAACGGAGTATGAATAATCAAATTTTTGATAGAGCAGCTCATACAGCAGATGAAGAAGGATTGATAAAAATGAACTTATATGGTGAAAAAATAAAGTTTCACATTGATGATATTGAAGCTGTAAAAAAAGAACATAACGAACGTTCAAGAACGGTTTTTTTAGTAAACCATTTAGAACAATGGGGGAATTTTGTAAAATATAAATATGACTGTACTATTAATGTTATTAAAATTAATGATGCGAATGCACCTCTCATAACTTGCGATAATCCTGTATCCATCAGGCATTTTGAAACAAATCGTTTTCAAGGGTTATATGACCCAAGAGCAGTAATAACTTTACCATTAGACCGCTCACATTATTTAGAAATTCATCCCAATGACTATGCAGATGGCCAAACAAGAATTAATCGTCTTACACAAGATAGAGACTATGTATTCACTACAAATGGAGTAACCCAACAGAATGCAGAAAAACTATTAATTGGTTATAAAGGAGATATTGATAAACATTTCGATATTCAAAGTCATTATGAAAAACCAGAAAATGGTGAGGAATTTGTCAAAAAAGCTAAATACAGAGCGGAACAAGCTCTAATTCTATTTGAGATTTTAAAGAAAAAAGGATTTGTTTCCAATGAATTTATTGGTAAGCTAAAAGAGTTATTAGAACACCCTTATTGTAAGGATGACATACAAATGCTGAAGTATAAAAAAGTACTTTCTAAAATGGGTAAGTGGTAGTATAATACTTTTGCAACATCATTTGCAACACCATTGCATTAAATAATTTATATATTTGTCTAAATTATATGAAAATATTTTTTTCCATATCAATGTCTATTTTATTCTTTTTTCAAGGGATAAGCATAGATATGGACTTTTGTGGTCCAATTAAAGAAATTTCAAGTGTTATTACCCATTATCAAGAACATAAAGTCTATGGCGACTCTTTCCTTGAATATGTAGTTGAAGATTACATTGACAATGATACAAAAAATGAAGGGCATCATCATAACCCAGATAAGGAGAATACACCTTTCCATTCCCATAATCAATGTTGTCACCCTTTGGTATTAATTATTGCGAACAACAATTTGGCTTTAACCAATCGACTAAAATTTGAAGAGAAAAAACAGTATAATTTACATAAAGTAAACTTCACTTCCAGATATTTGGAATCACTTTTCCAGCCACCAAGGGCATAATTCAGTTTTTTTAAAGGATAACTATATCCAATTTTGAGCCTAAATGGTTCTTTTTATTTCGTACAATTCTATTTCTTATATCAGAATTGTATCGAATAGTTTAACTGAATTAATACATTTTCTATGATTAATAAAATCATTGATTTTTCAATCAATAACAAATTCATTATTGGTTTGCTAACGCTTACCATTGTTGGAGCAGGTATTTGGAGTATGACCCAAGTACCAATCGATGCTGTTCCAGATATTACCAATAATCAAGTACAAGTCATTACACAAGCACCCAATTTAGGTACAGAGGACATTGAGCAATTTGTAACCTATCCTGTGGAAGTCGCAATGAGTAACTTACCTGAAGTAAAGGAAATCCGTTCCATTTCTCGTTTTGGCTTGTCTGTGGTTACTATAGTTTTTGACGATGATATGGGAACGTATCTACCGCGTCAATTAGTAGCTGAAAAACTAAACGAAGTCAAAGAACAAATTCCGAGTGGTTTTGGCGAACCAACTATGGGTCCTATTTCTTCTGGTTTAGGAGAAATCTATCAATACACACTTAAAGTAAAACCAGAATATAAAGACAAATATTCGGTTACTGATTTGCGTACAATGCAAGATTGGATTGTACAGCGTCAAATGGCTATGGTAGAAGGTGTTATTGAAGTAAACGCAATAGGTGGAAAAATTAAACAGTACGAAGTTGCTGTAGACCCAAACGAACTAAAAGCTATTGGTTTAACAATTACCGATGTTTTTGAAGCTCTTGAAGCCAACAATCAAAATACAGGTGGTGCATACATTGAAAAGAACCATCAAGCCAATTTTATTCGTGGCGAAGGCTTGGTGCGTAGTTTAGAGGATATTAAAAAGATTACGGTTAAAAACACAAACAATATTCCAATTACCGTAGGCGACATTGCAACGGTACAATTTGGTGCTGCTATTCGTTATGGCGCTTTAACCCAAGATGGCGAAGGCGAAGTAGTTGGTGGTTTGGTTATGATGCTTAAAGGCGCTAATTCAAACGATGTTATTGAGAATGTAAAAGTGCGAATGGCTCAAATTGAAGAATCATTGCCTGAAGGCGTGATTATTGAACCTTTATTAGACCGTAGTAAATTAATAGCAGAAACGACATCAACGGTAGCTGGAAACCTTATGGAAGGCGCATTAATAGTCATTTTTGTACTTATCTTTTTATTAGGAAACTGGAGAGGTGGTTTAATAGTAGCTTCAACAATTCCATTATCACTATTATTCGCATTTATACTAATGAATGTTTTTGATGTTTGGGCTAATTTAATGAGTCTGGGAGCAATAGATTTCGGAATTATTGTCGATGGTGCTGTAATTATTGTAGAAAGTACAGTTTTTCTTATTGCATCACAAGTATTAAAGAAAAGGAAATTGACATCCAAAGAACGCGATGGCGTTGCAGCAGATGCTTCAAAAAAAATGATGAATGCTGCCTTTTTCGGCCAGCTGATTATCCTAATTGTATTTCTACCAATATTAGCATTAGAAGGCATTGAAGGAAAAATGTTCAAACCAATGGCATTGACTTTCATTTTTGCAATGATTGGTGCAATGGTACTTTGTTTGACGTATGTACCAATGATGTCTGCCTTGATTTTAAGAGCACCAAAAAATGACAAACAATCGTATGGCGATAAATTTGTGCATTGGGTAGAACGTAAATACCAACCGCTATTAGAAAAAGCCTTAAAGAAAGGAAAATTAATAATTGGTGTTTCTGTTGTATTATTTGGTATTGCAGTTTTTATGTTTACAAGAATGGGTGGCGAATTTATTCCACAATTAGATGAAGGTGATATTGCATTTCACGCCATCTTAAAACCCGGTAGCTCACTTACAGAAACGATTGAAACAACTACAAAAATTGAACAAATTGTAAAAGCAAAGTTTCCAGAAGTTGAAAAAATAGTCAGTCGAATTGGTGTTGCAGAAATTCCAACAGATCCAATGCCAATGGATATTGCTGATGTTTTTGTAATACTGAAACCAAAAAGCGAATGGACTACTGTAGAGACAAAAGATGAACTCATTGAAAAAATGAAAGAAGCTGTTGAAATAATTCCTGGTGTTAACTATGAATTTACACAACCCATTGAAATGCGTTTTAATGAATTACTTGAAGGTGTTAGAGAAGATATTGCTATTAAACTTTATGGAGAAGATATAAATCTACTGTCTCAAAAAGCAGAAGAAATATCTAAAATCATTGCTGGTACAGAAGGTATTGGCGATATGAAAGCGGAAGCTACAACGGGTTTACCACAAATGACAATTACGTATAACAGAAGTAAATTGGCACAATACGGACTTCAAATAAATACATTAAATCAAATTGTGCAATCAGCTTTTGCAGGAGGAATAGCAGGAACTATTTTTGAAGGCGAAAAGCGATTTGATTTGGTGGTTAGGTTAAGTTCTCATAATCGTAAAGACATAACAGATGTGCAAAATTTGTATATCAACTTGCCTTCTGGTGCGCAAATTCCATTACGTGAAATTGCGGATGTTAGCTACAAAGCTGGTCCAATGCAAATCAGTAGAGACAATACCAACAGAAGAACTTATGTAGGTGTCAATGTTAGAGGTCGTGATGTAAAATCATTGGTAGAAGAAATTAAAACTAAATTAGATGCACAATTAGAACTGCCTTCTGGTTATTTCATTCGTTATGGTGGTGCTTTTGAAAATTTAGAACGTGCCAGTAACCGTTTACAAACTGTTGTTCCTATTGCCTTGTTACTCATTTTTGTACTGATTTATTTTGCATTAAAATCCTTACCACAAACCTTGATGATTTATATAGCAATCCCAATGGCAACCATTGGAGGTGTTGTAGCGTTATGGTTGCGTGATATGCCTTTTAGTATTTCGGCAGGTGTTGGTTTTATTGTGTTGTTTGGTGTTGCAGTATTAAACGGATTAGTAATGATTAGTGGTTTGAATGAGTTAAAAGAAGAAGGAGTTACCAATCTAAAAGATAGAATTATAGAAGGTACAAAGCGAAGAATCAGACCTATAATGTTAACTGCTTTTACAGATGTTTTAGGCTTTCTACCTATGGCAATTTCAGCATCGGCTGGTGCAGAAGTTCAGCGACCTTTAGCAACCGTTGTAATTGGTGGTTTGTTAACCTCTACACTATTAACATTATTCGTTTTACCTATATTATATCATTGGGTAGAAAACAAATCATTCAATTTTAGGGCTAACAAAAAGGTAATTACAGTTACTGCTATGGTGGCTTTTATGTTTTTGTTGCCAATAACAGGAAATGCGCAAAAAATAAATGATTCGTTACCAATTATTTCGATGCAAGAAGCTGTAAAATTGGCTAAAGAAAACTATCCAAGTTTAAAACAACAACAACTCGAAATTGATAAGCAACAACAATTAAAAGGAACTGCTTTCGATTTTGGTACTACCCAAATTTTTACGGGAGGTGAAGAAATCAATAACGGAAATGGTATTTACACCACTATTGGAGTTGGTCAATCAAATATTGATGTATTTGGTATAGCACCAAAGAGAAAATTACTGGAGCAACGCATTCAGTTAGCTCAAAAAGCGTTTCAGCTTTCAGAATTAGATTTAGAACTGGAAGTAAAGAAAGCGTGGGCAAATGCTTTACAGAGTAAAAGGAATTATAATTTATACAAAGAGTTAGATTCCATTTATACCAACTTTGAAAAAGCAGTTGCTTTAAATTATGAAGTAGAAGCCATTTCTAAACTGGAATATGCAGCAGCCAAAAATCAAGCCTTACAGATTCAGAATAAATTTTTGCAATCAAAAAGCGAATATGTTATTGCTTTACAACAATTAAACTTGTGGTTGATTTCAGATGATTTTTATACGGTTTCAGATGAAATTGATATAGCGAGCGAAATAAATGTAGAATCCTTTAGTATAGAAGCACACCCTTTATATACTGTTTCTCAACTTCAACTCGCAGAGGCAGAAGCAAACTTTAAAGCTGCCAAAGCTGAAAATTTACCAAAGTTAAACCTTCAAGGTGGTTTGCAAAAAGTAAACGGAAATTCAGGGTTTTATACCTATCAAGCTGGTATTTCCATACCGTTTTTATCTGGTACAACAAAAGCACAAGTTAGAACTGCAAAAATTGATAGGCAAATTGCCGAATCAAATATGCAGTTCAAGCAAAAGGAAGTGCAATCTAAATTTAATCAAGCCAAAGAAAATCACCAAAAATGGAAAACATCTTGGCTGTTCTATAAGGATGAAGTATTACCACTTATTAAAGAACAAAAAACTGGTGCTTTGTTTGCTTATAAAGAAGGAGAGATTGATTACACAGCGTTTACACAACTTATAAAAGAAGCTATTCAATCAGAACTGGAAGCTCAAACAGCGTTAGCAAACTATTTAGAAAGTACATTTCAATTACAATATTTTAATCAATAAGACAATGAAAAACACACAATATATAATTTTAGCACTACTAACAGTTTCATTTTTAGTTGTTGCTTGCGGAAATAAAGAAAGCCATAAGGAAGGTGATGGTCATTCCCATAACGAGGAACAAAAGATTGAAGAAAACGATGACCATAGCGAAGGCGAAGAAGTGATGCTTTCACAACAACAGTTTGAAGCTTTAAAAATGAAGATAGACACCATTGCATTGCGTAATATGAGTGGTTATGTAGAAGCAAATGGCACATTGGAAGTACCACCACAAAGTGAAGCAGCAATAACTTCTGTAGTTGGTGCAAATGTGTTATCCATAAAAGTGATTGAAGGAGACAAAGTGAATAAAGGTCAAATTGTGGCATATCTTTCACATCCAAATATTATTCAAATGCAAACCGATTATTTGAATGCTTTTAGCAATAGTAATTTTTTAAAGAAGAACTTTGAGCGTCAACAAAAATTATATGATGCGGGAGTTGGCTCTGGTGCAAATTTTCAAAAGGCCGAAGCCGAATATGATGCCTCTAAAGCTATGGTAAATGGATTGGAAGCGCAGTTGAAACTATTAAACATAAATACGTCATCAGTACGAAATGGAACAATTGCTCAAAGTATATCATTACGCAGTCCTATTGAAGGCTATGTGCAAAAGGTAGAAGTAAAAACAGGACAGTATGTTGAACCACAAACTGAACTCTTTGAAATTGTAAATACACATCACGTTCACGCTGATTTAATGGTCTTTGAAAAAGATGTGTATAAAGTTAAGAAAGGTCAAAAAGTAAGCTTTAATATACAAACAATGCAAGATGAAGAATTAACAGCAGAAATCTATTCCGTAAGCAAAACATTTGAAGATGACCCTAAAGCAGTACACGTACACGCTGAAATTGAAAACAAGAAAGGTAACTTAATTCCTGGAATGTATATCCAAGGTAAAATTCAAGTAGAGAACACCAAAACAAAAGCACTTCCTGAAAGTGCTATAGTAAAAGAAGGTGATAGATTTTTCGTGTTTTCGGCAGAAAAAGAAAATGACGATTGGAGTTTTAAACCTATTGAAGTGCTTTTAGGAGCAAAAGATGGCAATTGGGTAGCTGTTCAATTTACTGAAGAACAAGATAAAATCACAAAATTCGCTTATAACAATGCGTATTATTTAATAGCCGAAATGAAAAAAGGAGAAGCAGAACACGAACATTAGATTATGCAAACCATAGAACAATTATTAGAGTTAAAAAATATTCGCGTTACGGCAATGCGTTTATTGATTTATAAGTTTCTTGTAAATAAACAAGTAGCAGTAACATTAAGTGATATAGAAAATGCTTTTGAAAAAGCAGATAGAACTACATTGTACAGAACTATTAAAACATTCGAGGAAAAAGATATTGTGCATCAAATAGATGATGGTACAGGTATTACTAAATATGCTTTATGTGAACAAGGTTGTAGTTGTGATATAAATAAAGATTTACACTTACATTTCCATTGTAACAATTGTAATGAAACCATTTGCTTAACAGACCATAAAATACCAAAAATTAAAGTGCCTGATGGCTTTGTTTCAGAAAATGTAAACTTGGTTGTAAAAGGTATATGTGATAAGTGTAGTGGATAACAAATGCACTTCCATTGCACTAACGATTGTACTACTTTTATTCAAAATTAATGGATATGAAGTTTAATGCTAAAATACCTAAACCTCTTAAACAGGCTTATAACGAAGAATTAAAACGATATAGTTTCTGTTTAGAAAATAAGCAGTATAGTAATGCTTGGTATCATTTAGAACGCAGTCATATCATAGGGCAATCTTACCCAATAGAACATACCTATTCACATTGGTTAATGCTAAAGTTTGGATTTATGCAAAAAGATGCTAAAGAAGTACTCGGTCAAATTATTAGGTTACTTGTTGGTGGTTGGAAATCATTTATTGACCACGTGCCACTTGGTAACACAGGCAGTGCAAACGTACCACCATTAAAATCTATGCCTATACCTAATGATATTAAAAATTTATTCAATTCAAAATGAAGAAAAAGAAAGTCAATTTAAGGGATTTAAAACCAAATTCAGAAGAACAACATTCTCACGATGATGGTCATAATCACGCTAATGGAAGTGCATTTAAAACTTATGTGCCAGCAATTATAAGTTTTACGATGCTTATGATGGGTATAGGTTTAGATTATTTTGATGTTTCTTTTTTTAAGAATTGGACTCGCATTATATGGTATGGTATTGCTTATTTACCAGTTGGACTTCCTGTTGTAAAAGAAGGCTGGGAAAGTATTAAAAAAGGCGATGTATTTACAGAGTTCTTTTTAATGTCTATAGCCACTATTGGAGCCTTTATTATTGGCGAATATCCTGAAGGTGTTGCAGTAATGTTGTTTTATGCAGTTGGGGAATTATTCCAAAATGCAGCAGTTAACAGAGCAAAAGGAAATATAAAAGCCTTACTTGATGTAAGACCAAATGAAGCTCTGGTATATCGCAACAATAATTATGTGTCTGTAAGTCCAGAAACGGTTGAAATTGGTGAAAAAGTGCAAGTACGTGTAGGAGAAAAAATCCCTTTAGATGGTATTCTACTTTCCGACAAAGGTTCATTCAACACAGCAGCATTAACAGGTGAAAGTAAACCAGATACGATTGCAAAAGGCGAAAAAGTATTTGCTGGAAGTATTAATATGGATGGCGTTATTGAAATTGAAACCACCAAAGAATTTAAAGATAGTTCCATTGCTCGAATTTTGGATATGGTACAGAACGCAACAGCTCGAAAATCTAAAACAGAATTATTCATCAGACAATTCGCTCGTATTTACACACCAATAGTTGTGTTTTTAGCAATAGGTGTTACGTTTCTACCATACTTTTTTGTAGATGATTATGTTTTTAGAGATTGGTTATACAGAGCCTTAATTTTCTTGGTGATTTCTTGTCCTTGTGCTTTGGTAATATCAATTCCATTAGGTTATTTCGGAGGATTGGGAGCAGCTTCAAAAAACGGAATTTTATTTAAAGGCGCTTCCTTTTTAGATGCAATGACCAAGATAAACACGTTGGTGATGGATAAAACTGGAACGGTTACTAAAGGTGTTTTCAAAATAAAAGAAATCAAAGCAATTGGTTGGGATGAAAAAGAGTTTATGAAGTACCTGATGGCGATGGAAGAACAATCCACACATCCTATTGCAAAAGCTATTTTAGAATATAAAGATGAAGGCGCAGATTATGAGGCTTCCGAAGTTACAGAAATAGCAGGAAAAGGTTTAAAAGGTATAGTAAATGGTAAGACTGTTTTAGTTGGTAATAAAGCCCTAATGTCAGCCAATAATATTAAAGTTTTAGAGGAAACAGAAACTATTGTAGAATCTATAGTATTAGAATCTATAGACAATGAATTTGCAGGTTATGTTGTCATTGCAGATGAATTAAAAGAAGATGCAAAAGAAACAATTACCAATTTACATAAAGTAGGTATTAATAATATAATGATGCTTTCTGGAGATAAGGATTCCATTACCCAACAAGTAGCAAGAGAATTAAATATTGAAAAGGCTAAAGGTGGTTTGTTACCAGAAGATAAATTAAATGAAGTTGAGCTTTTAAAACAAAATCCTGAAAATAAAATTGCTTTTATAGGTGATGGTATTAATGACGCACCAGTTTTAGCAGCAAGTGATGTAGGAATAGCAATGGGTGGTTTAGGTAGTGATGTCGCTATTGAAACAGCAGATGTTATCATTCAAACAGACCAACCTTCAAAAGTGGTAAAAGCGATTAAAATTAGTCGTTCCACTCGTAAAATTGTATGGCAAAACATCATTTTAGCATTTGGAGTAAAAGTAATTGTTCTGATTTTAGGAGCAGGTGGTTTAGCAACAATGTGGGAAGCAGTTTTTGCCGATGTTGGTGTGGCTTTATTAGCAATATTAAATGCAGTTAGACTACAACGAATGCGATGGAGTTAACCATTAAACTTCTGTTAAACAAAATGAACATTTGTTAAAATTTCGTAACTTCGCAAACAGTATGAAACAAGTATTCCATAAAATAATGTCTTTAGCAATGGCTTTTGTAGTGTTATGCTCTACAATGTCATTTACGCTTAATATGCATTTTTGTGGAGATGCTTTAGTAGAAACAGCTGTTTTTAATAAGGCTAAGGGTTGTGGTATGGAAATGCAAAAGCCATCTACAGAAGGATGTGCTATTACCAAGAAAAACTGTTGTAATGATGAACAATTGGTAGTTGATGGTCAAGACGAACTACAATTACAAGTTGACAAAATTTCTTTTGAACAACAAGTTTTCATTGCCTCATTGGTTTATACCTATATTAACCTTTTTGAAGGTTTAGATAACAATGTATCTTCTTTTGAAGAATATGAACCACCACTCGTCGTCAGGCAAATCTTCAAGATTGACGAGACTTATTTAATTTGATTTTTAAACAATAGACTGTTTTATCCTATGACTTTATAATGTCATAAGGATAATTTGCTGTATTCGGTGTTTTCTTAACGCCAATGTCTAACTGTTTAATAATCAAATCATATGCTTAATAAAGCAATCAAATTTCTTATAGAGAATAAACTCGTTGCAGTTCTGCTACTTGCTCTTTTTGTTGGATGGGGAACTGTAAACGCACCTTTCAATTGGGATACTGGATTTTTACCAAGTAATCCTGTGGCTGTTGATGCCATCCCAGATATCGGAGAAAATCAACAAATTGTATTTACAAAGTGGGATGGTCGTTCGCCACAAGATATAGAAGACCAAATCACTTATCCATTAACCACATCCTTATTAGGTATTCCAGGAGTAAAAACCATTCGTAGTTCGTCTATGTTTGGGTTTTCAAGTATCTATATCATTTTTGAAGAAGATGTAGAATTCTATTGGAGTCGTAGTCGTATTCTAGAAAAACTCAATTCATTACCAAGTGGTTTATTACCTGAAGGTGTTAATCCTGCTTTGGGTCCAGATGCAACAGGATTAGGACAAATATTTTGGTACACACTTGAAGGACGTGATGAAAACGGAAAAGTTACTGGTGGTTGGGATTTACAAGAGTTACGCAGTATTCAAGATTACTATGTAAAATATGCACTATCCTCTGCAAGCGGTGTTTCGGAAGTCGCTTCAATTGGTGGTTATGTTCAAGAATATCAAGTGGATGTCAACCCAGAATTAATGCGTCAATATAATATAGGATTGCATCACGTTGTAAAAGCAGTTAAGGAAAGTAATAAAGACATTGGTGCACAAACTATTGAAATTAATAATGCAGAATATTTAGTACGTGGTTTAGGTTATGTGAAATCTATTGAAGACATAGAAAATGCAGTCGTTACTTCCGAAAATTATACAGCAATACGAATCAAAGATATTGGAAAAGTCTCTTTAGGTCCAGCAACACGACGTGGGTTATTAGATAAAGAAGGTGCAGAAGTTGTAGGTGCTGTTGTTGTAGCTCGTTACGGAGCAAACCCAATGGAAGTTATTAATAATGTAAAAGAAAAAATTAATGAATTAAGTGCAGGATTACCTTCAAAAGTATTAGCAGATGGTAGAACATCACAAGTAACCATAGTGCCATTTTATGATAGAACAGAATTGATTAAAGAAACGTTAGGTACACTTAATGAAGCCTTAACATTAGAGATACTAATTACCATTTTGGTCATTATCATTATGGTATTTAATCTTCGGGCATCGGTACTTATATCTGGACTACTACCAGTTGCGGTTTTAATGGTTTTTATAGCAATGAAGTTCTTTGGTGTAGATGCAAACATCGTCGCATTATCTGGTATTGCAATTGCTATTGGTACAATGGTCGATGTTGGTGTCATACTTTCAGAAAACATTATAAGGCACTTGGATGAAGATGATGGAACAAAACCCATTAATACGGTAGTTTATAACGCCACAGCAGAAGTATCTGGTGCAATCGTTACCGCAGTAATGACAACCATAATCAGTTTCATTCCAGTCTTTACAATGATTGGCGCTGAAGGTAAACTATTTAGACCGTTAGCATTCACAAAAACCTTTGCATTAACAGCTTCCATAATTGTAGCCTTGTTTTTAATACCACCATTCGCTGCATTTTTATTCAGAAAGAAAAGTATTAAAAACACTTTTAAATATGTTTTAAATGGTGTTTTAATAGCTTTAGGAGTCGTAGCAATAGTCTTTGGGTATTGGTTAGGATTGATTTTGATAGCTTTTGGAATTACAGCACTTCTCAATCTTCAAAGTAAGATAACAGACAAACAAACTAATCTTATCAATATCATTATTTCAGCATCTGCGATAGTATTCCTGTTAGCCGAATATTGGCGACCATTAGGCGTTGATAAAAGTATCTTTTGGAATCTCATTTTTGTAAGTATTATATGCTTTGGTTTATTAGGTGTTTTTTCGCTATTCATCAAATACTATACGCGTATTTTAAAGTGGTGTTTAGATAATAAATTATTGTTTTTGTCTATTCCTACTGCGATTGTTATTGCAGGGTTTTTCATAATGAAGAATACAGGAAAAGAGTTTATGCCATCATTAAATGAAGGCTCATTTCTACTAATGCCAACATCTATGCCTCATTCTGGCGTAGAAGAAAACAAACGAGTTTTACAGCAATTAGATATGGCAGTAGCCAGTATTCCAGAAATTGAAACAGTTGTAGGTAAAGCAGGTAGAACAGAATCAGCGTTAGACCCAGCACCTCTATCTATGTATGAGAACATCATTCAGTATAAGCCAGAGTATATGCTGAATGAAAGCAGAGTGCGCCAACGTTACAAAGTAAATGAGGATGGTTTGTTTGAATTAAAAGATGGTCGATTAATTCATAACGAAAATATAGATGTCAGTTCGAGCGCAGTCGAGAACAAAGTGATAATCAAATCAACTTTATTAAATGTCCAAAGGTCTCAATTGATTGAAGATAAGGATGGCGAATATTATCGTAATTGGCGACCAGAAATTGAATCACCTGATGATATTTGGGATGAAATTGTAAGAGTTACCAAATTACCAGGTGTTACGTCAGCACCAAAGCTACAACCGATTGAAACCCGATTGGTAATGCTTCAAACAGGAATGCGAGCACCTATGGGAATAAAAGTAAAAGGTCAAGACTTAAAGCAAATTGAAGCGTTTGGTGTGCAATTAGAAAACATCATCAAGGAAGCTGAAGGCGTTAAAAAGGAAGCTGTTTTTGCAGACCGTATCGTCGGTAAACCCTATTTGTTAATTGATATTGATAGAGAGAAAATTGCACGTTATGGAATTTCTATACAAGATGTTCAGGATGTATTAAAAGTCGCAGTTGGTGGTATGGTATTAACACAAACGGTTGAAGGTCGTGAGCGCTATGGTGTTCGTGTGCGATACCCAAGAGAATTAAGAGCAAATCCAACAGACTTACAACAGATTTATGTGCCAGTTGAAAAAGGCAGTCCTGTTCCATTAAGCGAATTGGCAACCATTCGCTACGAACAAGGTCCACAAGTCATTAAAAGTGAAGACACCTTTTTAGTAGGTTATGTCTTGTTTGATAAATTAGATGGTTTTGCAGAAGTAAGCGTTGTTGAAAATGCACAAGCATTAATCCAAGAAAAGATAGATTCAGGCGAATTAATAGTTCCAAAAGGAATCAACTATGCATTCACAGGAACGTATGAAAATCAATTACGAGCAGAAAAAACACTATCTGTTGTTGTACCGTTAGCATTGGCAATTATCTTTTTAATACTGTATTTCCAATTCCGTTCTGTGGCAACCTCATTAATGGTATTTACAGGTATAGCAGTAGCGTTTGCAGGTGGATTTATAATGATATGGCTCTATGGTCAAGATTGGTTTTTAAACTTCAGTTTCTTTGGCGAAAATCTGCGTGATTTATTCCAGATGCACCCAATTAATTTAAGTGTGGCTGTTTGGGTAGGCTTTATTGCACTATTTGGTATTGCAACAGATGATGGTGTGGTTATGGCAACATATTTAACGCAAACTTTTGATAGAAATACACCAGATAACAAAAAGGAAATTAGAGCATCTATTGTAGAAGCAGGTGAAAAACGTATTAGACCGTGTTTAATGACTACAGCAACAACCATTTTAGCACTCTTGCCTGTACTCACATCTACAGGACGAGGAAGCGATATTATGATTCCTATGGCCATACCAAGTTTTGGAGGTATGCTTATAGCCTTAATAACCTTATTTGTTGTACCAGTTTTATATAGCTGGAAATCCGAAGTTCAACTTAAAAGAGCAACAAAATGAAATACATAAAAATCAATATAAAAACGGTCTTTGTGCTTTGTGCTTTATGCTTCGTGCTTTCTGCGCAAAGTCAAGAGTTAGAAACGCTTATTGATGTTGCACTAAATAACAATCCAGAAATTCAAAAATTTGAATTGCAATACAAAAGAGCTTCTGAAAAAGTAAATGAAGTCAATACCATTCCTAATACCGAATTTGGTGTAGGTTACTTTGTGAGTGAACCAGAAACACGAACAGGTGCGCAACGATTTAAAGTATCGGCTAAACAAATGTTACCGTGGTTTGGCACAATTACATCAAGAGAAAATTATGTCAGTTCATTAGCTGATGCAAAATATGAAGACATTGTTATTGCAAAGCGAAAATTGATGGCTTCTGTATCACAATCCTATTATAATTTATACGCCAACAAAGCGAAACAAAAGGTGCTAACAGAAAACATTAAACTATTGGAAACCTATGAGACATTAGCACTAACTTCTGTTGAGGTTGGTAAAGCATCTGCTGTAGATGTGTTGCGATTGCAAATGCGTCAAAACGAAATGCAACAACTAAAAGATGTTTTAAGTCAACAGTTTTTAGCAGAACAAACAAATCTTAATAATCTTTTGAATAGGGAAAATGATATTGCTGTTACTGTGGTAGATAGTTTAATGATGCCTTCAGAAGACTTTGAAATCACTACTAAAAATTTAGCATTACATCCTGAATTATTGAAGTATGATAAACTTTATCAATCTATAGAACAATCAGAATTACTAAACCAAAAAGAAAGCAGTCCTATGATTGGTTTTGGCTTGGATTATATCAATGTTTCCGAAAGACCAGATATGAATTTCTCGGATAACGGTAAAGATATTGTGATGCCAATGGTTTCGGTGTCAATCCCAATTTTTAATAAAAAATATAAATCTCAAACCAAGCAAAATGAGTTAGAACAGCAAGAAATAACAGCTCAAAAACAGGAACGTTTAAACACTTTGGAAACGCTTTTAAGCAAGGCGATTAATGAACGTATTTCTGCAAGAATAAGTTATGCAACGCAAACCAAGAACTTAAAACAAGCCAAAGATGCTGAAGAAATTTTAATCAAAAGCTACGAAACAGGAACGATTGATTTTAATGATGTTTTAGATATTCAAGAACTACAATTAAAGTTTCAAATGAACCAAATAGAGTCTATTAAGGGCTACTATGTGCAAAGCACAATTATTAATTATTTAATACAATAGTAATGAAATGAGCAGATGTATTATTATAAATCTATTCCAGATTTTTATAAGCGAATTACATCTGTCCATTAAGAAAAAATAAATAACAACAGATGAAACACACATATCATATACACGGAATGACCTGCAATGGTTGTCGTACTCACGTAGAAGAAACACTTTCTAAAGTGGAAGGTGTTTCAAAAGCAACAGTCAATTTAGAAAAGGCAGAAGCTACAATCGAAATGGAATTGCATATTCCTATAGAAACATTTCAAGAAGCCTTAAAAAATGATGGTGGGAGATACAGTATTCATAAACAAGGTGAACATCATCACCATTTAGAAGATAAAACAGAAAAAACATCAAAAGGCAAAGGCACAGGTACATTTTATTGCCCAATGCATTGCGAAGGTGATAAAACCTACGATAAATCAGGCGATTGTCCTGTTTGCGGAATGGATTTGGTTGAAGAACAAAATCTATCATCAGCTTCAACAGAACAATGGACGTGTCCAATGCATCCAGAAATCGTAAAAGATGAAGCAGGTTCGTGCCCTATTTGCGGTATGGATTTAGTACCAATGCAACCAGATGTTTCAGCAGAAGAAAAGACCTATAAAAAATTATTGAAGAAGTTTTGGATAGCAACTGCATTCACATTACCAATATTCTTAATGGCTATGAGCGAAATGCTCAATAACAATCCATTGTACGATATAATGGAACAGAAATATTGGAATTGGATTCAGTTTGCATTATCTATTCCAGTTGTATTTTATGCGACTTGGATGTTCTTTGAACGTGCTTATAGAAGTATAAAAACGTGGAATCTCAATATGTTCACACTTATTGGAATCGGTGCAGGTGTGGCTTGGTTATTTAGTGTGTTTGGGATGTTATTTCCAGATGTGTTTCCAGCACAGTTTAAAACTGAATCAGGTGCAGTACACGTCTATTTTGAAGCAGCAACGGTTATTCTAACCTTGGTGCTTTTAGGACAGTTGTTAGAAGCGCGAGCACACAGTAAAACCAATTCCGCAGTAAAAGAATTACTAAAATTAGCACCTAATAAAGCCATTAAAATTGTAGATGGTGAAGAAATTGAAGTCAGTATAGATGAAATAGAATTAAATGATATTCTAAAAGTAAAACCAGGTGATAAAATTCCTGTGGATGGTGTAGTAACTGAAGGAGAAACAACTATTGATGAATCTATGATTACGGGAGAACCTATTCCTGTAAACAAATCTCAAGATGATAAAGTAAGTAGCGGAACCATTAATGGGAATCAATCATTCTTGATGAAAGCGGAAAAAGTAGGAAGTGATACCTTACTCTCACAAATCATTCATATGGTTAATGATGCCAGTAGAAGTCGCGCACCTATTCAGAATTTAGCAGATAAGGTATCAGGTTATTTTGTGCCAGTTGTAGTTCTTATTTCTATTATCACATTTATGGTTTGGGCAATTTGGGGACCAGAACCTGTTTATGTATATGCGTTTGTGAATGCAATTGCAGTTTTAATCATTGCGTGTCCTTGTGCTTTAGGTTTAGCTACACCTATGTCTGTAATGGTTGGTGTGGGTAAAGGTGCTCAAAATGGTGTATTAATTAAAAATGCCGAAGCTCTCGAAAAAATGGATAAGGTAAATACACTTATAGTTGATAAAACAGGAACTATTACAGAAGGAAAACCAACAGTTGAAACCGTTGGTACTTTTAATGAAGCTTTGAGCGAAGAAGAAGTGTTACAGTACATCGTGTCATTAAATACCAATAGCGAACATCCTTTGGCAGAAGCGACTGTTAAATATGGAAATGAACATAACGCTGAAATAGTAAAATCTAAAAACTTTAGTGCTGTTACAGGAAAAGGTGTTGAAGCTAAAATTGATGAAAAAAATGTAGCATTAGGTAATCCTAAAATGATGGAATATGCCAAAGCAGACATTACCTCTAAAATGAAAGATGAAGCTAAAACGTATCAAAAACAAGGCAAAACAGTTTCTTATTTGTCAATAGATGAAACCGTTGTCGGGTATGTAGTTATAGGGGATAAAATAAAAGAAACAAGTGCCAAGGCTATTAAAGTACTTCAAGATAAAGGCATTGATGTTATAATGCTTACAGGCGATAATCACGATACAGCACAAGCAGTAGCTTCAGAACTTAATTTGGCAGATTTCAAAGCCAGTATGCTACCAGAAGATAAACTCAAAGAAGTAGAGAAACTGCAAGAAAAAGGCAAAGTAGTTGCTATGGCAGGTGATGGAATTAATGATGCACCAGCATTGGCAAAAAGTGATGTGGGTATTGCAATGGGAACAGGTACCTCTGTAGCTATTGAAAGTGCTATGATAACGTTAGTAAAAGGCGATTTACACGGCATAGTAAAGGCTAAAAATTTAAGTCATTCCGTAATGAAGAACATAAAGCAAAATCTATTTTTTGCACTTATTTATAACACATTAGGAGTACCTATTGCAGCAGGCGTATTATTCCCATTTTTTGGCATTTTATTGTCGCCAATGATAGCAGCATTAGCAATGAGTTTTAGTTCTGTTTCGGTAATAGTAAACGCATTAAGATTAAGAAATATTAAAATATAGCACTATGAAAAAATATATAATTTACTTCGGAATATTGGTAGTTGGGTTGTTGTTAGGATGGTTGCTTTTTGGTGGTTCATCAAATGAAAAAACAGACCATAATCACGACGAGCTTGCAGAAACCAATCAAATGTGGACCTGTTCAATGCATCCACAAATTATGCAACCAGAACCAGGTGATTGTCCTATTTGTGGGATGGACTTAATTCCTGCCGAAAGTGGAAGTGATGGTCTGTTAGCAGACCAATTCAAGTTAACCGAAAATGCGATGGCTTTAGCCAATATTCAAACAACTGTTGTAGGCAAAGGTAATGTTGATGGCAACACCCTTAAATTATCTGGTAAAATTGCTGAAAATGAAGAAGCAAACGCAGTACAAGTCAGTTATTTTTCGGGTAGAATAGAACGTTTGAATGTGAGTTTTACAGGCGAAGAAGTTCGTAAAGGTCAATTATTAGCAACCATTTATTCGCCAGAATTGTATGCAGCACAACAAGAATTGATTACAACAGCATCTTTAAAGGAATCGCAACCTGAATTATATAAGGCAGTTCGTAATAAATTGAAGTTATGGAAGCTGTCTGAAAATCAAATAAATCAAATAGAAGAAACCCAAAAAGTAAAAGAAAACTTTCCAGTTTATGCAACCGTTTCAGGAACAGTTACCGAAAAATTAGTAGAACAAGGTGACTACATCAAACAAGGTCAACCATTGCTTAAAATTGCAAATCTCAATACGGTTTGGGCAAACTTTGATGTATATGAAAATCAAATCGATTTATTTAAAAAAGGACAAGAAGTTTTAGTGACTACAAACGCTTATACTAATAAGGAATTTAAAGGGAAAGTAGATTTCATTGAACCAATTTTAAATACTAAAACAAGAACAGTAACCTTACGTGTGGTGCTTAATAACAAAAACGATGTATTTAAACCAGGAATGTTTGTAACCGCAAATATTGAACGAGTTGCAAGTAGTAATGATACGGTATTAACAATTCCAGCATCTGCTGTACTTTGGACAGGAGAACGTTCTGTGGTCTATTTAAAAACCAGTCCAGACCAAACCATTTTTGAAATGCGTGAAGTTGTTTTAGGTAATCAAATTGGTAATGAATATGAAGTTTTAGAAGGTTTATTTATTGGAAATGAAATCGTGACTAACGGGACATTTACGGTTGATGCAGCAGCTCAATTACAAGGTAAAAAATCAATGATGAATAAAGATGGTGGCAAAGTAATGACTGGTCACGAAGGCCATTTAGGAATGGATAATAATGCATCAAAAAAAGAAAGTGGCCATACTAATATGAACGAAAGATTGACAGTATCAAAGAAATTTCAAGAACAACTAAAAGTTGTTTACAATGACTATATCAATTTAAAAGATGCTTTAGTTAAAGAAGATTCAAAAAATACTTCAGTTAATGCAACAAGTTTATTAAACAATTTAAGTAAAGTGGATATGAAATTATTATCAGACAATAATGCTCATACACATTGGATGTCATTAGTAAAAGAAATACAATCTTCTGCAACATCTATTTCTAAAACGTCAGATATAAAAGAACAAAGAGACCATTTCAAGCATCTATCATCACACTTAATAAATGCTGTTCAACTGTTTGGAGTTAAGGAAAAAGTGTATGTAGAGTTTTGTCCAATGGCAGATAACAACAATGGTGCATATTGGTTGAGTAAAGAAGAAAAAGTAATCAATCCATATTTTGGTGAAGCCATGCTAACCTGTGGAGAAGTAAAACAAGTAATCGAATAATAATAAATCAAATAATAACAATTAAATTTTAAACAATGAATTTTTTAAAGAAAAATCACGAACACAAAAACGATAATGTAATCGACGTGAGTAAAAAAGTAATTTTAAGTGTAGTTGCAATAGCAGCATTAGGTTTAACAAGTTGTAAAAACGAAACTAAAAAAGTTGAAGATACTACAGCAACAGAAGTGTCAAAAGAAATCGCAATGACAGATTTATCCTTTGGAGTAAGAGGAAATTGTGGTATGTGTAAAAGTACCATTGAAAAAGCAGCCAATAGTGTTGAAGGTGTTGCAAGTGCCAATTGGGATGTCGATAAAAAGAAGATTGATGTCTCTTTTGATGATACCAAAACAGATGCAATGGCAATTCATAAAGCAATAGCAGCTTCAGGTTACGACACCGAAAAAGTTGCAGGTAGTGAAGAAGCCTATAAAAACTTACCAGGTTGTTGTCAATACGACCACGAAATGATGATGAATCAGTCAGGTGAAATGAAATCGGAAGACCATTCAAATCACGACCATTAAGCCAATAATTTAAGAGTCTTTTTAGAAAGGCTCTTTTTTATTCCCCACAACCCAAAACCCAGTTTTTTCGTGCCTCAAAATCCTCTGTTTTTTGTGTTGTTCCGCGCGCCACACATAGTTGGTTTTATGTCACAATAGTTGTAGCCAACGCTATAATAGCACATTGCTTGTTTTATTTAAAAGTATCTATTTTAATAAATTAGTACAATAAAAAAGCAAAGAGCTATTGCCAACGCTCAAAACAACTATTCCGCCACAAAACCAACCCAAAGCTAAGTTACATAATGCGTAGTTATAGGAGCAAAAATCCTTTCAATGGTTGCCTACGGCGTTTTATTATATTTTCGTGCCTATAACTGTCATTATGTAAAATATCCACACACCATCCGCACAAATTCGAACATATAATGTTATTTTGGAAAAGCATTAAACAGTCGTAAATTTAAAAGGTTGAATTAGTTAAGTATTATATTCGTTATCTCATTCAAGCTGCACAAAACCATCGCTAAGCCTGTATTGAGCTTGACGAAATATCCAAGTATTCCTTACCTCAAGTCTTTGTTTGTTTCATTTCGTTAACAAATATAAAAGTCCACTTTTCCCCACCACCCAAGTCAGCGGTTATAAAAAAATAGGTTAATAAAATGCAGTAATACGACATAGCATATTGCTTTTTCTCGCTCGCCCTGTCTCGAGCGCCAGTCGAGAGGTCAAAAAAACAAAAAGCTATTGTCTAAAAGTCCTGTATAAGTAGCTTGTTTAAATGCTGTTTTATCAAACAACTATTTAAAACGCTACACATACAAACGCTTCATCCCAAGCTCAAATTGGAAATAACCTATTTTTTTAAGAGTTTATGCCCCAAAAAGTGTTGTTCAATTAATTAAATACATTTCAATATGATTACAAAAACAATCCAAATTACAGAAGTCAAAGTTGATGAATTAGCGGATAAGGTAGCAGATAAATTATTGTTTAAAATTGAAGATTACCTTAAAGAACTATCAAAATCAAAAAATGATGAATTACTAACAAGACAAGAAGTAGCCGATTATTTAAGAATAAGTTTAGTAACAATACATTCTTGGAATAAACACGGCATTTTAAATCCAATTCGTATGGGCAACAGAATCTTATACAAAAAACAAGATATTTTAGATGTTTTAGAAGAACAGTCAATAAATAAAAAAAGGTAGCAAATATATGTGGCTACCACAGCCAACGCGCAAGGCTATAAAGGTCAAGCCCTACGGGTTTTGAATAAAACTTTTTTCAAAAGCATTTTTCAAAATGATTAAACATTTAACCTCAAAAAACTTTTATCCAAAAACCTTGACAGCCTTATCCACGCCACAAGAGCATTAGGCTTTCTTTTTTTATTCTTTTTCTTTTAAAAAATTAATGGTGCGAAGCGTAGCGAAGCAATTTTAAATTGGATAGCTATGTCAACTTTTGAACTAAAAACACACCAAATCGGAAGAACTTACTCAAACCCTCATTTTTTTATCCTAAACAAAGGGCAAAACAGCGGAAAGCCTTTAATAAATCCTTGTCCTAATTGTTTTGTGGTATCTACATCAACCGAAGAAGAAAAACAAACCCTTTACCATTTATCTATGATGTTACAAATAGGCGGTTTTTATGCTTATTATTTAAAAGGGAGTGTTATTCCGTTTATCTCAATAGATGATTGCCGAAACACCTTAAAAAACAGTTACACCTCGTTGTTAAGTGATGAATTTCAGTTACAAAAGCATATTAATATAGTTTCAACTATTTGTAAAAAAGAAGCTGAACTTCAAAAAGTAATTTCAAAAATGGCAGATTTAAAAGTGTCATACATACAAAATCTATTTTCTAAAAAGCAAAATCGGGCAACAAAGGGCAACAAAAACCAAATCAATCTATTAGCATAGTATTTGCCATATATTACTTGTGTTGGTTAAAGACCGTACCAAGTCCGTACCAACTTCGAACAAGTATTAATTTTAAATTTTATATACAATGGGTGTTATTTCACAAGGAATCCTGGGCGGTGTATCAGGTAAAGTAGGAAACGTAGTTGGTGCTTCTTGGAAAGGTATTGACTATTTGAGAATTAAGCCTTCAAATGTGGCAAATCCACGAACTGAAGGACAAGTTAACCAAAGAAATAAGTTTACTGTTACTTTGGAGTATCTTCAACCGAATTTAGGTTTTATCAAGAAAGGGTATAAATCTTATGCGGTTCAAAAAACAGAGTTTAATGCAGCAATGTCTTATGTATTGAATAATGCGATTACAGGAGCTGCGCCAAACTTTACTGTAGATTATTCTTTAGCTTTATTAAGTAGAGGTAATCTATCTGGAGCTTTGAACCCTGCAACAGATTTAGCAACTGCGGGACAAGTAGAATTTACTTGGGATGATAACTCTGCTGAAGGTAATGCAAATGCAACTGATAAAGCAATGATTTTAGTTTACAATCCAAGTAAAAAAGAATCAATGTATATTCTTGATGGTGCTGATAGAACTGTAGGATCACAAATCATTACAATTCCAAGTACCTATGCAGGTGATACAGTCGAGCTTTTTATGGCATTTATTACTGCTGAAGGTAATACCGTGTCAAACAGCGTTTATTTAGGCTCTGGAACAGCTAATTAACGGTTGATGTTTTTATGTATGAAACCACTCTTTATGAGTGGTTTTTTTATGCTATATTCGTAATTGAATTTATTAATGATTGCCCTTAATTTACCCTTTTTAGGTGTTTTTTGTATCCTATTTGTTGCCCAAATGCTCTAACCCCAATAAATATAAGGTAAATTACATATTGTATCGGAAAATAGACGCTGTGCTTACCCTTTTGTTATGTTAGTGTTTAGGTTTTAAATTATAAGGATTTAAAAAACAGTTGTATTTCTTCTTTAAAGACGTCTAAGGGGATGCGATGTGCTAAATGGTTATGAATATGTATTTTATATTCCGGATGATCTATGAGCGTCTCAGATAGAAACTTAAGGGTTTGTTTAGGGTTTACGACATCATCTTGTGTGCCTAAAACGATTTGCTTCAAACGGCTTGAGTTGTTTTTTATTTCAGGGATGTTCTGTGGGACAGATCTCTTGGCTAGGGCGGGATTAAATAATAGGGCAGGGCATTGCATTATGTTTGAGACGTAATAGCCTGTAAAGCCACCCATACTGCTTCCTATGACGATATTAATTCCCATTGCTTTAAAAGCTGTGCTTATACTCGCAATAGCGTGTGTGTCTGATTGGTAATCTATGGCTGGGGCAAACACCTCTCCATAAGGTTCTAGTAGAGCTCTTTTTTCGAGGCTTAAACTTCCATTTAAACCATGTATGTATAGGATTTTCATTGTGTTGTTGGGGCTTTAATTTTTAAATAATGCAGTGGAAAGATACAAAAATTAGCAGCTGTAAATGGCATGTGTTATTGGAACATTTCTAGGGGGATTGGCTGTGACTTCTGATGGATTTATTAGAGTAATCCCTAAGTCTGTTTTTTCTGCCATGCTATAAGCTTGTTTTAAGCCTGTTATAAGCACAGCATAACCACGCTATAACCTGTATTGTAGGATTTTGTATATTGCTGTCTTATAGGTGTTTAGATTAAAATTAGATATTGTGGCACAACAGCGCGGTATTATCCCTTTAATAGGGACGTTGAATGGTATTAATTTTTATTATGAATGGTAAGCCTATTGCCCGAAAAGCGGGTGTAGATTTACAAGAAAAGCAATACAAACGAAGTCTAGTATGAAGCATGTGCGTGAAAACGCTACTGAGTTTGGGCATTGTTCTGTGGTTAATAAAGCGTTTAGATCTGCTTTAGGTCCTTTTTATAAGGGGTACAAGTTTACGCATTTTCATAGTCGGTTGATGGGCTTGTTTATGCGGTTGAAAGTTTTGTATCCGACGCATAAACGTGGGGAACGCCGTGTTGTGAATGGGGTAGGGCATGCTTATGGTCCTCAATTGTTAACCGCGTTTAACTATACTCCAGCTTGTGTTGTACGGCAGGTTTTACCTTTTTCGATGAGGATTTCTAACGTTGGTATGGCTTTGACTATTACTGATTTTGATATGGCGGAGGTGGGCTTTGTGGCTGGTGCTACCCATATTGAGCTGACGTATGGTGTGTAGGATTTTGATTTTGATGGTTTGGATTATGTGCTACATTTGGCTCCTCCTTTGGTTTTGGATGGTTCTTCTACGGTTTCTACAGTGGTTTTAGAACCGGATTCTTTACCTAGTGGTCTTGGCACTCAGCTTTGTGTGCTTGGTGTGCGGTTTTACCAAGCGGTAGATGGGGCTTTGTATGTTTTAAATGCTAAAGATAGTGGTGGGTATTGCAGTTTTGAAATGTATATAGGTAGTAGCAGTACCTTGTTTGTTTTTACCATAGTTCTTTGTTGGCTACAGTTTATATATTCATTTCCATTTCATATTGATTAACAGTATTCGATAATCCAATTGAACTGATGAAATTTATTTTCTCCTTTAATCTTGTATCAACATTTATTATTTTTATTGAGTTTGATACTTCTTTTATCCCTTTAAATAATCTATTCCAACAGCCATCACTTTCTTTTAAAATCTCAAATTGTGCTAAATATTCATTTTTGGTGTTTACAACAAAAAAAGACTCAATAAAATTATCCTTTGTAATTTGATAGTAATCGTAATCTCCGTTTTTAATTACTTCTAAGTTAAAATCCCAAGAATATAAATTTTGATTAGGTAATTTTCCCCAATCAAAAGTATTATAGTCAACTTTATTCATCTCAATTTTAGCATTTGAGATTAATTTAATTTCTCCACTGAAGCAATTAAATGTTTTACAAATTTCGAATCCAATACTTTGATAAGATTTTATTGCTTTAGTATTTTCAATGATTACCTCTAATGAACATTTTGTAACTCCATTTATTTTTAAATCTGGTATAGCAAAATCGTACATCGATTTAACGATTCTTCTCCCTCTATATTCTGGAAGTACACCTGTTCCGGTATTAAAGGCTATTTTTTCTCCATTTCGTTTATCTATGGCGTTAATTATAAATCCAACTAATTTTTCGTCATCAAACATTCCATAGGACAAGGCATAATCAACTTTTGCTAATCTCCATCTATTTTTATAATAGTTTTTGTCTGTTGGTAGCTTAACATAATAATTTTCAAAAGACTTTAAAAAGCAATCAACAATTATATCAAATTCAATTTTCTCTAAATTTTTTACTATCAAAATTTTGTCAGTTATTCGTTCTTAAATTGTAGCCAACGTGATTGTGTCTGGTTAGTTGCGTGTTTAAGCACCTAATTTAGCAAACATTTACGAACCCGTTAAAATTCTGCAGGAATTTTAGCAAGTAGGGAAGAAGATCGCAATTAAATATTCACGGTGTTGTGAGTAGTTGTTTTAATTCGTATATTTTTTTATTAATTCTTCTTCTATCTCAATAAGTTCGGTTCTCGTATTTCCAACAGGTTCGTTTTCCAATTTTTGTCTCAATTCAATAAATCTATTTGCAAAGTCATAAAACTTTTTGCTGGTAGTAAAACTCTCTAGCCATTTTCCGAAATCCATCAAATATTCTTGATTTATAGTATAATTAAAGTATTCAATTAGTTGTTCTAGCTGCCAATTTGAGGATTCAGATTTTTCGAATTGAAGAGATTCTTTTTGAAGAAATTTGTCGAAAATATAAGTATTAGATACAAAAGTTTGAATTGCTTTCTTTTCGGCTTGTTCAATTCTTTTCGTTTTAAAAAGAGTAATTGTCCATTCAAAAAGGAAGATTGGATGACCAATGTCTTCAGGGAAATTTTTTGTGAACCAATTGAAGTATCGTAAAGCACCAGTGAAATCCTCTAATTTTAAGTATAATTCGGGTGGTAAATATCTTAATCCTCTACCATCGTGATAAAATCCGCCCCAATGTTTTTTGTCAGCTTGAAGGTCACGTTTAATTTTCTTGATTTTATTTTTTATTCTTTCTTCCTGTTTAGGTGTCATCAATTTTTTTTAATTAGAGCCAAGGTTGTTGTGTATGATTTATTTCGTTTGTTCGCTGCGCTTGGGTGTGGCGTGGTTAAGCGAGTAAGTTAACAAATAAAAACCGAATATAAATTCTGTAAGGATTTTTGTAAGAAGGCGAGCGTCAGTTAGTTAATTATACATGGTGTTTTTACACTGGCTTTAGTTTAAGATATAAATTAATGAAAAAAAGGAAATAAAAATCCATAAAGTCAGCGCTAATACAATGGGTTTCATTCCTGTAGATTTCAAATCTTTTATAGATATGGTTGAGCCTACTAAAAACAATGTTATTATTAATAAACGTTTAGCCATTAATACAATTAAGCTAGTAGTTGTTTCTGGTAACATATGGTAGCTATTAATTATTATTGCAATAATAAATAATACAATAAAGTAAGGGATTTTTATTCTTTCTCCTTTTGTTTTGAATAAAAACATTGAAAAAATGGATAAAGGGATGATCCACAAAGTTCTAGATAGTTTTACTGTTGTTGCAATTCTCAATGCTTCGTCTCCATAACCTAGTGCAGCTCCAACTACAGAACTTGTATCGTGTATTGCAATTGCACACCATAAACCGAATTGTTCTTGTGTTAAACTTAAAAAATGTCCAATTGCAGGAAACACGAATAAGGCAATAGAATTTAATAGAAAAACAATACCTAAAGCAATACTTATTGTTTTACTTTTAGCTTTAATAACAGGAGAAATTGCTGCAATAGCACTGCCGCCACAAATTGCTGTTCCAGATGCGATTAGGTGACCTAGTTTTAAATCTAACTTTAGAAGTTTTGTTAGTAGTAAACCTAGAGTGACAGTTAAAAGTATTGAATAAAAGGTTAAACTCAATCCTTCTTTACTTGTTTCTAAAGTTTCTTTAATAAACATACCAAACCCTAATCCAACAACCGAAATTTTTAAAAAATAATGAATTGCTTTATGACTGTATTTTTTTAACGGATTATTGAAAATAACGGTATATACAAAACCAAGTAACAAAGCAGTTGGGCTGTTTAATACACCTAAAAGCGCAAGGGTAATTATAAGGACGTAAACTGTTTTTGAAAATATATCTTTCATATCATTTAGTGTTATTTGATACAAAAGTAGATTGAATGAATAGCCTGTAAGCAAATTAATTTGCTATTAGAGATAACTAAAAGTTATGATTAAGTCGAATGAATTTTTCAAATTTTTCCAAAGAACTTGAAAGGTAACCTGTTCTTTTAACAAAATAAAACCATCTTTCAATACTCAAGCCTTTTATGTCTATTATCTTGAGGTTATTATTAATTAAATCATCATTAATAGCATTGATTGAAAGAAGTGCATAATCGTTAGAGTTGTATAAATAATTTTTAATAGCTTCGGTACTGTTCAATGTTACTACACAATTGAGTTTTGAGATGTTATTTTTAACTAAAAAACGGTCTATTATTTCTCTAGTTCCAGAGCCTTTTTCACGTTCAATTATGGGAATTTTTTGTAGCTCTTTTATATCAATACTTCCTTTTTTAAATGAAGAATTATTAACATTGGTTACAAGAACAATTTCGTCCTTTATAAATTTTTTAAAGTGCATTTTTGGGTTAGAAAAATTCCCTTCTGTAATTCCAAAATCGATTTCCTCATTTAAAATTAAATTTTCAATATTTTCTGAATTATCACTAACTATATCAAATTTTGTTTGAGGGAATTGCATTCTAAACTTCGCAATTACTTTTGGGATGACATAATTGGATAACGTTGTACTTACCCCAAAATTTATAAACTCTGGAAAGGTTTCATTTTTATGTAGAAATTGCTCATCCATTTCAGAATAGATAGCTAATATTTTATTTACATATATAAGGAATGATTTTCCTTCTATTGTTAATTCAATAGAGTTCCTTTTTCTAACAAAAAATGTTGTTTTATATTCTTGTTCTAAATTCTTAATTGCTTTGGATATGGCCGGTTGTGAAATATATAATTGCTCGGCAGCTTTTGTAAAACTTAGATGTTTAGCAACAGTCTTGAATATATGTAACTTTGTTTTCATTAACTTGTGTAGAAAGGTCTAGTATAAGAATAGTAGTGGCTTTATAAACGCTAATTTTTAAGTTAAATACAGACCTTTTTTATTTTTACTTACTTTGGTTTTAGTAATTAAACCGCTATTATTTTTATACATTGTTGGCAATAGTACTATTTTATTTTAAGTGAGGTCTTATAAATTTTACTTAAGCCATTATTACTTTCATTAATATAGTTTCTAAATTCTGAAATAGTATCGAAATTTCTTGGATGTATATTATTTCTTTTGCTTGTAAAATATAAAATTTGGTTTTGTTCATCATAAAATGGGCAATATTCCATATACTTTGTGTTCACCGGAACTCCTAGATTTACAGCCTTTTTCCAGTTTCCTTTTGTATCCTTCTTCGAAATATATAAATCCCCACTTCCTTGACCATCTTTTTCTTTATATTTTGAATAGATTATGAAATCTTCTTTTTCTGAAATAAAGGCATTAAACTCATAGCCGGCACTGTTAATGTTTTCATCTAATAAAATAGGATTTGAATAATTGTCACCTTTCCATTCACAGTAATAAATATCATCTTTTCCAAAACCGTCAGGCGATACCATTGTAAAATATAAATTTCCATTTTTACTGACAGAAGGATAAAACTCGTCTAATTCTGAATTAATTGGTTTTCCAAGGTTTTTAGGTTTTGACCACGCCTCATCGTTGTTAGTTCTTTCTACATACCAAATATCAAAATCCTTTTTCTTATTAATAGAATCATTTAAAGGTCTATTAGATACAAAGAATAGTCGCTTATTATCATATGATAAAAAGGGCTCTAAATACATATATGAATCACAAAACGGTAATAATTCTGGTTCTAACCATGCATTTTTGTTCTTTTTAATATAAGCAAGTTGCGAAATGTCTTGATTAGGACTTTGTACCGTAAAGAATGCTTCATTCCCATCTTTTGAAATACAAAAATCTCTTACATTAATAAATTGATTAAGCGCTTTATCAAATTGAGTAATATCAGATTCATTCTGAGCTGATAATAAGTTTGAAATAAGAATTAACGAAATTACTAATCTGATTTTTTTCATTATTGAAGTTCTTTTAAAAGTATTATTGTCAACGGTTTAGTGTATGGTTTACTTCTACGTGGTTAAGTAACTAAGTTAACAAATAAAAACCGAATGGACACGAGCAAAGCGAACTGGCGTTAGCAATTTCGTAAGTAGGTTAGTACTAGCTATTAATTCTATACGGTGTTGGAAAATCGTTTTTATTTTTTAAACCATTCTGTTGTTTGTGGTGGTGGAGGTGGTGGTGGAACGAGTTTGTATTCATCTGCCCACTTTTTCCGTTGAAACTTTGGTTTATTATAACTGTCCATTAATGATTGCCACCATTTTTTTAAATCTGAATTTTGGTCTAATATGCTTCTCCGAGTGACTCTTGGTTCATTATTCGGGTTGTTATGCTCGATAATTAATTCAACAATATATAAGTAGTCATTCAGTCCCCAATCAGATTCTGTTTTAATCCATTTAGAGCTGTAAATCGTATACACATATTTATTTATGTCAGGATTAAAATAGATATCAGTACTTAACTTATATTCTCCGCTCTTTGCTTTTTTGCTTTGGATTAATGAAATTAGAGTATTTAATTTAGCAGTTTGTCCAAAATCAGATTTTAGTTCTGAAAATTTATTTTGTTCAATTAGTTTTTTTGTTTTCTCACCAAGACTATAACTTGCTCTTATTTCTTTCAGTTTTTCATCTTGACAATTTCCAGTTAGAGAGATAAATAAAAGGATAAAGATTAATGTGTAGTTTCTCATTTCAAATGTTTGCCAACGTCTAGTTTAAGAATAGTAGCGAATTTTTATGCACTAACTTTTCGGTTAAACACAGGCCTTTTTTATATTTATTTACTTTTGTTTAAGCGATTAAACCGCTATTGTTTTTATATATTGCTAACCATCTGGCATTTCTTTCACGTTGTATTTGATTTCCTTAATTTTTAATTTTAACCAAGTCCATTTACCACTCTCCAATTTCCAACTTGCTTCGCATTCGATAGGTATTTTTATTTCATTTCGTTCTTCTGTTTTTGTCGCAATAACAGTCCATTCGGTTGGTTGTTCTGAATTTGAATCTTGATAACGCATTGCTACAAATCTTTTGAAGTTTCCTTCTTCGTCAAAGTGGAATTCTCCCGTACCTTTTGTTCCGTTATAATCCATAGTTGCTTTGGCGGAATATTCGTTCAAAGTGTCCCACTTTATGTATGGACTTAAAGCCGCTGAAGGAAACCAAACTATTTCTGCCAAATACCTTTGTAAGGTTGCTTGGTCAACTTTACGGCTGTTTTTGGCATCTGCTACAGAAATGAGCGATAATAGCTTTATTGTCATTTCTCCATTTCCACTTTCAAATTTATCTCGACCAACTACGCTAAAAATTGAATTCATTTTTGTATCAATGTTCCAATTAAATGCTGGCGGATTTATCGTAAAATACTGTTCGGCTTTTCCATTGTTCCAATTTTCTTGGTCGGGACTTAATTTAAGTTGTAATTCTTGAGTCAAATGCACATTAGAAATCGGATGTTTACTGATTGTTCCACTATTAATCATCCACTTTTGTACAATAGAAGGTAATTCCGAAATGGTCTCTTTGGTAATTACTTCTTCACTAACAGTCTGTGAGTTTTCAAACAGTTTTTTCCGTTCTTCTGTAATCTTATTTTTAAAGCTAATATTTGAATAAGCTATTATTACTGATACGAGAATTATTAGGTTTGCTATTGTACCAAATTTTGCGTCAGACCAATAGGTTAAAATTAAAATCTGTGAAGCAATTACAGCTAAAAATCCAATTAACCACCAATAATTGGACTGAAATATTAGTAAAATGATTGCAAGTGCAAAAAGAAGAAATGTTAATAGCCAAACTAATCCAAAAGTTTTAGGAATTGGTTGTGAAATAGCCGTAAATTCAGATATGCCAAATGCTTTAAGAAACCCGAATAAATGGATAATTCCGTGTATTCCAATTAATAAGATTAAAGCTATTCGCATCGTTTTTTGCTTGTGGCTAACGTGTTTGTAAATGGTTTGTTGCGTTCAAGTACACGCTTTTTTTTCGCAATCACAATATAGTAAAAAGTACGCAAAGATCATCGTTTTAGCTAGCTACAGCAATGCAATATACACGTCTTAAGTTTGTAATTTATTAAATTTAATTAATAATCAGAAAGAACAAAAGAGAGCATTAAGGTTACTATACACGGTGAAGCATTAGACTTTGGCAACATTGCTAATCCTCTCTCTTACTACTTAAACTTCGTTCAGTTCTGTGAGACCTAAATCTCGTTTTTAAGTTGTTGAAATATGAATAGCCGTAGCGAATAAGTTGCTTGAACAGGCCTTTGCTATTGCAAAAATCGGATTGCCTTATGATGAAAACTATGTTTCAAAATTAGCTTAAAGTTGCTTGTTTTTTAACTCAGTTCTTTGTTGGCAAACGTATTTTATAATCGATATACAATTTCGGTTATTATCAAACGCTTTGTGAAATAGTCATCAAAGTCTAAATTAGCACTTGTCATTTTTTCAGCTATCAGTCTTATGTTTAACGTTCCAACTTCTTGAGTCTTTTCAATATATTTTTGAACGAATTTATTTTTTTTAGATGCAGTATTCAATGCCTCTCGATATTTTCCGAAATAATTTATATCGTAATAATTTTCAAGTGTTGTTATTAGAGAATCGTTATTATTAATTTTAGGAATAGTTGCTTCTAAAGTTCGAATTTTATATTCTCCTTTAGTATTTAAATATTTTCTTCTAACTCGATATTCAGTTCGAGTTTTTTTTTGATTATCCACAATCCAAATAGAATCAGGTATTCCATATACTACATTTTTTAAATTACTTTGATTAAATTTTTTGAGTTGTATTTCGGTTGGTTTTGCCCAATTTAATTTTCTTTTAGATTCGATATCTATTAAAAATTCTGCGTATGCTTTTTTTATGTTTAAATTTGGATAATTAGTCTTGAGAAATCCATTTTCAAATTCAGTCACAATTGAAGTTAAAGTTTCGCTATCTTCTTTTCCTAATATCTTTTCAAATTTCACTATCTGATTTTTATTCGAACAGCTACTAATTAGAAGTAGAAATATAAATGTTAGTAGAATTTTCGTTGGTTTGATCATATGTTTGCTAACGGTTGTGTATATGAAAAGTAGCGCTGAAAATAAGCGTTATCTATTCGGATTAAACACAAGCCGAATTTTTAAATTTTACTATTTATTTTTGGGAAATCGTCAAATTTAAAAATTTGGCGACTTCATAAAAATGACAGAACCTTTTTTTAGCAACGACTCGCGCTATTTTTTATATACGTTGTTATGCCATGTCAATTATCGGTATATATTTGACTCCGTATTTTGTTTACATAAAAATAGAGCGATCGAATTTCATTTATTAATCAATCGCTCTACTAAATCAGTTTAAAATCGTAAAAATAATTATAGAAGTCCAGCTATTAATCCTATAATTACACTATCTTTTACGTCTTCATTATTGCTGTTAAAATAAATATACTTTAGTTGTTTGAAAAAACCAAAATGTTCTATAATCTTCCATTCTTTAGAATTGTATTGAAATTTTATATCTTCATTAATAAAAGCATATAGCATATTATTTTTGAAATCAACTTCAAAATCAATTAAAGACACCCCAGTTTCTAAATCAATAACTTTAGTTTTATTCGAAAATAACTTTTTTTTAAATTTAAATTTTTTGTTTGTTAGAAAAAGTTTTTTTCTTGTTACAGCAAAGTCTTCATCAATGAAACATATCTTTTCATCATTCATTATAAATGTTGAATCTCTATTTTTGTAGTTATCATTTAGAATTTCAAACGATAATGTGTCAGAAACTGTGTTGATCGTAGCACCATCGCTAAAAGAGTGAAAAGAATATGTACGGTCTTGACCAATTACTGAAATTGGTATAAAACATAATAATAGAATTAGATTTTTCATATCTAAAATAATTCTTTAATACCAGCGCCTGCGGAACCTGATAATCCACCTTCCAGTGCACCAGCTCCAGCAGTTGCCCACATACCACCAGTTAACCTAAACGTAACGGCCATAATTAATATCATAAATGGCACATATTTTCCAAATTTGTTCATTATCATAGTATTTATGTCGCTTATATAAAATTTCGTGCGACGATTTAAAGAATGTTTCTTAACTCACTTCGCTATAAAGTAAAACTGTTGTTATTTAAGCTCGACGACTTCTTCTTCTTTTATTTCGGTAGTCGTTTTCACATAACCGATTTTGGACAGGCAATCCTAAATACCATATAGTAACATATTTTCTACGTTATTAAACTAAAAATAAATATATTTTTACTAATATAAAGTTAAAGTGTTGTTAACGATATGGCATAACGGTTTTGTGTATGGTTAGTTGCGTGGTTAAGCACCTAATTTAGCAAATAAATCACAGATAGAATATTCCGCAGGAATGTTCGTAAGTCGGCAGTGACCAAGCAATTAATTATACACGTCTTAAGTTTGTAATTCATTAAATTTAATTAATAATCAGAAAGAACAAAAGAGAGCATTAAGGTTACTATACACGGTGAAGCATTAGACTTTGGCAACATTGCTAATCCTCTCTCTCTTACTACTTAAACTTCGTTCAGTTCTGTGAGACCTAAATCTCGTTTTTAAGTTGTTGAAATATGAATAGCCGTAGCGAATAAGTTGCTTGTTTTTTAACTCAGTTCTTTGTTGGCATTAGTTTTTATTCTAATTTCTTTTTTACAGGTATTAAAAGTTTGTGAGTAAAATTTCCTCCATCATCAGTTCGTTCACTTAATAGAATTTCTATATTTCCATCCAAGAGATTCTCTTCAGTTGCAGTTAATTCGAATTTTAAACCTTTTGAGTTTATTTCAGGTCCATTCAAGTCAACGCTTTTATTTTTTTGAACCTTTAAGTTTGATAATTTTTTATATAAATTTTCTTTTTTGAGATATATTTCTGTTGGTTCTCCAACGACTAAAAATCCAAAGTCATTGTTTATAATGATTTCTATTTTGTCGGCACTTGAGTAAATAAATTCAGTTGAATTCTCAATCGATTTATTAATTTCTATTTTGGATTTAGATACTGTTCCAGTTTCAGATTTCGTATCTGTATTTTTTCCGCAATTTGATAAATTCAGAGTGATTAAAACACATAATATGTAATTTCGAATATTATATTTCATTTATAATACGATTTTTTTTCAAATTAATGCCAACGGTTTTGTGTATGAGTTAGTTGCGTGGTTAAGCAACTAAATTAGCAAACTTTTACGAACCCGAGAAAATTCCGCAGGAATTTTAGCAAGTAGGCTAGAACCAAGCAATTAATTATACACGTCTTAAGTTTACAATTCATTAAATTTAAGGATAAATCAGAAAAGACAAAAGAGAGGAGTAAGGTTAATATACACGCAGAAGCTTTAGACTTCGTCAACATTGAAAATC
>NZ_JAYJLF010000015.1:0-107079 GCF_036903175.1 Winogradskyella sp. ECml5-4
ATCTTTCAATGCTAAAATAAAAGCGTTCAGGGCACAGTTTAGAGGGGTCAAGAATGTGGAATTCTTTCTGTTTAGATTAACTACAATCTTTGCTTAAACACAACTTTTGATCTTGATCCCTTTTGATCTTGATCCAAAATAAGTTCAGATTATTAAACGCAAAAAACCCATAACTTACGTTATGGGCTTCCTTTTGCGGAGAAAGAGGGATTCGAACCCCCGGAGGTGTGACCCTCAACAGTTTTCAAGACTGCCGCATTCGACCACTCTGCCATTTCTCCTTTAGCGGGTGCAAATATAAAATCCTTTTTCTTTTAACCAAAGGTTTTTGTGTCGTTTTTTTAAAAAATTTTAAATTCATCCATTTGAAAACCTAAATCAATCATATTTATACGCCATTTTAATTTTCGGCACAATATCTGTTTAGATAAATAAACAACTTAGAATCAACGTTATCATCATTTTGTTTTTACAAAAGAAACAATGTTGTTAAACAAAGCCTTATTTTATTTTAAATTAGCACAAAAATTAAAAGCGTATGAGAAAAGTTATTATTATCCTCGGTCTAATCACATCAATAGTAGCTACAATCTTATCCGTTACTAAATTTTCAAGTTTAGCAGTTACTCCAATAATTATTGCCTTTTTATGTGGTCTTATTATTTTATTTCTTTCTAAAAAAGAACAAACCAAAACTAAGACTATTCAATATATATTTCTATTAGTTATTATTTCTTTGAGTATAACCATTTACAAAGGAGTTGTTGATACTGTTGAAATAGACAATACAGAACAACCCAATGAAATCAGTACAGAAGGTGTTAAAGAAACTCTTAATGACACTAAAACTGAAAAAGATTTATAAAATTTCGATCTAATTGTAAGAAAAAATTACGTCTATTTATCTTATTTTTGCCAAAATCAATTAGTTACATAAAATATTCGGGTTCAAAATTTTATTTCCTAAAAGAAAAAAGGAAATAGCGAACAGTATGTAACCATATATAAACAATAGTTATACACATGAAAGTATTAGTTGCATCTGCACTTATTCTTGTTGGTTCTTGTGCTCAAATAAGACATAGCGAAAAAATTAACAACCTCAAGAATAGCATAATTTACAAAGATCAAACTATTGTAGAAAAATATTTAAATACTATTAATGTCCAAGAACTAAAACAACACCTAGAAGAAGTTTCCTCGGATAAATATAATGGTAGAATGACTGGTGAAGAAGGACACAACCAAGTTTGTGATTATATTAGAACACAATATAAAAATCTCAATATTAGTGCTCCAGAATCCACTCCAAATTACTATCAAAAGGTCCCAAAAGATGCTTTACCAAACGATTTAAACGATTCTCAAAACATTATCGCCTATATAAAAGGTTCAGAATTTCCTGATGAATACGTATACATTTCTGCCCATTCTGACCATGAAGGCGTTATTGACGGACAAATTTATAATGGTGCTGATGATAATGGTTCTGGGACTTCGGCTGTTTTAGAGATGGCTGAAGCATTTAGTATGGCTAAGAAAGATGGTTATCACCCCAAACGAAGTATTGTATTTTTACATGTCACAGCTGAAGAAGTTGGTTTACACGGTTCTAGATACTATACAGAAAACCCTGTATTTCCATTGGAAAATGCTATTGCTAATTTAAATATAGATATGATTGGTAGGGTTGATAATAGACATATAGATGATGAAAATTACATTTACCTTATTGGCTCAAATAAAATGAGTACAGAACTAGATTTTATTGCCAAAAAAGCCAATGAAACCTATACACATCTTAATCTTGATTATAAATATAATGAAGATAGAGATCCAAACCGCTATTATTACAGGTCTGATCATTATAATTTTGCGACAAAAGGCGTTCCTGTTATCTTTTTCTTTAACGGAGAACACGAAGATTACACAAAGCCTACAGATACTGCAGATAAAATAAACTACCCTTTATTGGCTAAACGCACAAAGCTAATTTTCGCTACGGCTTGGTATTTAGCAAATTCAGAAACACCGTTAAAGAAAGAAATTATCTAGTGTTAAAATTTGTTAAAAGAATTTTAACGGCAACTTAAAGCCTTCCCTTTTTTGTAGCTTTATCGTTTGGCTTATTTTAAAGTCAAAAAGACACAATCATATAAACTAACTATTTAACGAATACTTCAATGAAAAAAATATTGTTAATTTTTTGTGTTTCTGGCTTAATTGTAAGTTGCGGAACCTCTTCTAAAACTAATGCTTCTTCAGAAAAAACGACTCAAGAAAAAATTGTTGACCCTTCTATATATGCATCAACAATTACTTCTGATGAATTACAAACCATGTTATATAAATATGCTTCTGATGAATTTGAAGGAAGAGAAACAGGTGAAAAAGGTCAGAAAATGGCTGTTGAATATCTAAAAGAACAGTACATCGCTATGGGAATTCCTACACCTTTAGGTGAAGATGATTATTTTCAGGAAGTCCCTTTAGAAAAACAAAAAGTAGCTAAAGCAAGATTAAGTGTTAATGGAAAACCTTTCAATGCTTTTGAACACCATATTGTATTAGCCGTTTCTAAAAGTATGAACATTTCTATTAATGACATAGTGTATGTTGGTTATGGTATTGATACAGAAAAGTATTCGGACTATAAAAATGTAGATACTAAAGGCAAAGTCGTTTTAGTAAAAGCAGGAGAACCTAAAGATGCAAATGGTAACTATGTAACTTCTGGCACAACGGAAGAGACAAAATGGACTAATGGTCGCCAAGCAATGTCTAGCAAAAGAGAAGCTGCAAAAGAAAATGGTGCTACAGGCTTATTATTAATGGATAATGATTTATTTTCTAGATATGCTCCTTTCTTTAAAAGACAAGAAGAATCAGGTGCTTCGGGACGTTTATCTTTAAAAAGTAACGAAGAAGCAATGACAATGCTTATGATTAATGAAGATTTAGCTAAAGCATTACACCCTTCTATTTTAGAAGATGATACACCTAAAGTTCTAAGCTCTAAAATGGATTTAGCCATTGAAAACAAATCTGAAACTATAACATCTGAAAACGTTGTTGCCTTTATTAAAGGTTCTGAAAAACCAGATGAAGTTCTAGTAATATCTGCACATTTAGATCATGAAGGTATTAAAGATGGTCAAGTTTATAATGGTGCAGATGATGATGGTTCTGGTACAGTTGCTATTTTAGAAATTGCTGAAGCATTTAAAATGGCTGAAAAAGCAGGTAATGGACCAAAACGTTCTATCTTATTTTTACATGTTACAGGTGAAGAAAAAGGGCTTCTTGGTTCTAAACATTATACAGATAATGATCCTATTTTCCCTTTAGAAAATACTGTTGCAGACTTAAACATAGATATGATTGGTAGAATAGATCCTAAACGTACTGAAGGAGATAGAAACTACATCTATTTAATTGGAAGTGATAAATTAAGTACAGATTTACATAATATATCTGAAGCTGTTAATACAAAGTACACCAATATTGAATTAGATTATACCTATAACGACGAAAACGACCCGAACCGTTTTTATTACAGATCTGATCACTACAACTTTGCTAAAAATAATATTCCTGTAATATTTTACTTTAATGGTACACATGACGACTACCATAAGCCAACAGATACGGCAGATAAAATTGAATACGATTTATTAGAAAACAGAACACGTCTCGTATTTTATACAGCTTGGGAAGTAGCTAATAGAACCGAAAGAATTGTAGTAGATAAAGCTTCTAAATAAGTTTAGTAGCTTAAAAAAAAGCCTTTCAAGTTAATTTGAAAGGCTTTTTTGTTATATCGTGCTATTTTTTTTAGCTTCTTTTCAATTTTTAAAGTTTCATTCCAAAACCAAATTGTATGACATGGTTTTTAGCTTCTAGCTTTTTTAGATCTTGATCTATCACATTTGTAACACCATAAGATAAACGAGCATCTACAAAAAATTCATCTGTAACCATATACTCTAATCCCGCAACTCCAGAAAAAGTAGCTGTTGAAAATAAGTCATTAGCTTTCCATGTCTTTAGACCTATTTTTGGTCCTACACCTAAAATGAAACGATCAGATAAAGAAAATCGCAATAAAATAGGTAAGTGAATATAATCTGCTCTAATCTCCTCTTCTTTTCCACCTTCTGCAGACCATTGCAATTCTAACAATAATGATGTTTTCTCTGTAAAACCAAAATCTACAAATCCACCAAAAGCAAATCCATTTCGGTGTTTGTTTTCAAATTCAGCATCTGGTTCAAAATCAAGATTTGATACATTAAGCGCTCCTCGTACACCGTACATAATATCTTGAGACATACAAACAGTTGCAAAAGAAACAAATAACAAGGAAAATAAATATTTTTTCATAATTTTAAATTTGAGATAACGAAGATATATTAAATTCTAAAATACCTAATGAATTAATAGATTTTAATAAAGAAAAATCGGACAAATGGGAATTTCAATACCTGAAAATTACAAGACAACACTAGAAACTGTTTCATAATACATGCTTTTTATAATACCATCCGAAAGTCCTATTTTGGGTACATAAATGTCCTTTGCACCACTCCATTTCATTGCAGACAAATAAATTCGAGTAGCAGGAATAATAACATCTGCCCTATCTTGGTTTAAGTTTAATTTTGTAATACGCTCTTCGTAAGAATAATTTTGAAGCATTTTATAATAGCTCGTAAGGTAAAAATAGGTTAAAGGTTTACCGACATCTTTGCCTGAGATTTTAAAAATTTTATTGATGTTACCACCAGAGCCAATAAGTTCAATTTTATCATATTGTTGGGTATTACTTTTAATCCAACGCTCTAGATCTTGCCATGTTTCATTTTTTACAATATCGTTTAACAATCTTACGGTTCCTATTCTAAAAGATTTAGATTGTTTTTTTTCACCATTATGAATAATTGAAAACTCCGTACTTCCGCCACCAACATCTACATAGAGATAGGTCTTATTTGGATTTATAAATGAATTTAAATCTGTTGCAGCAATAATTGCAGCTTCTTCTTCACCATCAATAATTTCTATATTAATACCACAAATTTCAAATATTTTTGCCGATAACTCAGGACTATTCTTAGCTTCTCTCATTGCAGATGTAGCACATGCTTTATAACGTGTAACACCATGAGCTTTTATAATGAGACTAAAAGCTTTCATAGTGTCTATCATTCGTTCTTGGTTATATTCTGATATTTCTCCTTTTAAAAAAACATCTGCTCCTAATCTAATAGGTACACGTACCAATGAATTTTTTTTAAACACTACGGGTTCGTCATCTAATTCTATAATGTTTGATATTAATAACCTTACAGCATTGGATCCGATATCTATGGCTGCATATTTCTGTATCTTCAGCATAATTATAATTTATCCTTCTATTTTATCCTTCTAATTTATTTAAGTAATACTTATACGTATCAAATTGAGCTCTTACTTTAGGTTTATTATTTCTGCGATAAGTATTGTCTTGATTTTCATTAATTATACGTGCTTTTACATTATCATTCCAACATATATTATACAAATACTGTAACTCTTGTTTAATATCTGCATCGTAAATAGGACAACTTACCTCTACTCTATTGTCTATATTTCTAGTCATCCAATCTGCTGAAGAAATATAAATCTTTGGATCATTTTCGTTAGAAAATATGTATAACCTTGTATGTTCCAAAAATTTATCAATAATACTAATAACTTCAATATTCTCACTCATGCCCTTTACTCCTGGTACCAAACAGCAAAGACCTCTAACAATCATTTGTATTTTTACACCTGCTCTACTCGCTTCATATAATTTATCTATCATTTTATAGCTACTTATGCTATTTATTTTCAACTTTATATAAGCTGGTTTTCCTCTTTTAGCACTTTCTATTTCCTTATCTATTAAAGCAAATATTTTTGTTTTAGTATAATGTGGAGATGTAATAATGTGCTTATATCTATTAACCTTATAATTAACTTCAAAAAAATCAAATACTTTATTAATGTCTTTTAGAATTTTAGAATTAGAGGTCATCAATGTAAAATCAGTATAGATTTTTGCTGTAGACTCGTTAAAGTTACCTGTACTAATAAAACCATATCTTACTAGCTTTTTATTTTCTTCACGTTCTATAACACACATTTTACAATGCACTTTTAAACCCGTCACCCCAAAGAGCATCTTAATTCCTTCATCTTGCATTTGCTCTGCATAATTAATATTTGCTGCTTCATCAAAACGTGCTCTAAGCTCTATTGATACGGTTACTTTTTTTCCGTTTTTTGCTGCATTAATTAAAGAACTAGCAACATGCGAAATCTGGGCTAATCTATAAATAGTAATTTTTATGGTTTTAACATTAGGGTCTAATGCGGCTTCTCTTAAAAATTTTACGATATAAGAAAAGGTGTGATAAGGAGTGTATACTAAATAGTCTTTTTTAGCAATAGTCTTAAAAATACTTTCTTCTAAACTCAGCCCTTTTACAGGAAGTGGTTCTATTTTTTGGTATAGTAAATCTGTCCTACCTAAGCTTGGAAAATTCATATAATCCCTACGATTATGATAACGACCACCAGGAATAATGCTTTCTTTTTTATGAATAGCCATTCTATCCAAAAGAAAATTTAAAGTACTCTCTTCTATATTTTTATCATAAACAAACCTCACAGGATCTCCGCTCTGTCTATCCTTAACACTTTCGGAAAGTTTATCTATAAAACTTTTACTTAAATCACTATCAAAATCTAATTCGCCATCTCTTGTGATTTTAATCATGTGTGCACTAATACTATCATAATGAAAGATGTTAAAAATATCGTCTAAACAATACCTTAATATATCATCTACCATTATAATATAGTTGTTATCACCTTTGCTTGGTAAAACAACAAAACGATTCATAGTTGATGAAATCTCAATCAAAGCGACCTGATCTTTAGCTTTTGAGCTTGACATTTTTACCGTTAAATAAGCAGAAATATCCATAAGCTCTGGCAATGCTACATCTTCATTAAGCATAATAACGACGAGAGCAGGACTAATTTCTTGATAAAAATAGTTCTTGATAAACTCATGATGGTCTTCATCTATTTCTGTTTCATTAATTATATAAATATTCTCTTTTTCGAGTTCTTTATCAATTTCATCAAGAATTTCTAAACTGTAACTTTGTTGCTCTATAACAACTTGAGTTATTTCTTCTAAAAGATCTCCAGCTTTTATACCTCCTAATTCACTTTTACCTCCTTTTCCTGCGTCATAAATTCGCTTAACAGTTGCATATCTTACTTTAAAGAATTCGTCTAAATTATTTGAAAAAATTCCTAAAAACCTTAGACGTTCTATAAGCGGGACTTCTTTATCTGCAGCTTCTTGAAGCACACGTTCATTAAACTTTAACCAACTTAATTCCCTATTTATATATATGTTTTTATCTTTTGTCATTATTTTAATTCCTTTGGAATAATTATAAATTCTGTAATTCCTTTTTTTAAATCGTTCCAATCGTTGATATCAAATTTAAGTTTTACCAAACCGCTTGTTGGAAGATTATCTATAAAAGTATCCCCAAATATATTAGAAATTGATGTGAAAGCATGGTTGTGTCCAAAAATCATAACTTCATTATATTCATTTGATAAATTTTTAATAAAATCTATAACATTTCTCCCGTCAAAATCATATAACTCTTCCACTACAACTACCTGTTCTTTAGCAATATTAAGTGTATTCATAAAAATCTCACAGGTACTAAGTGCCCGACGTGCTGGACTTGAAAAAATAATTTCTGGAACACTGTTGCTATTAAAAAAGTGATTTGCAACAAGTTTAATATCATTAATACCCCTTGTTTTTAATGGCCTTTCTCGGTCTATAACATCATGTTCCCAGGATGATTTGCCATGTCTTATCAGTATAATTTCTTTCATATAATATCGATTAAATGCATTTTTTTTCGATAAAAGGTTGCTTATTTCCTTTTTAACGATTAAATTGCCGCCTTAACTCTAATGTTTGTTTATGATTATAGTTATAAGTTCTTTTGTTAGGTAAATTTAATGTAAATGCCCCCAAATCAAAAAATATATTAATCCATTATATATTTCATTTACGTTAAAATACTTCCCTCTTTTTATTTAACAAAGAACAAATAATTGTGTTGTTTTCAACCAAGTAGTTTTCGCTATAGTTTTTTAAACTATGGTATTAGGTCTATTTAGTTTTAACAGCATCATTTGCATGATAAGTTATATCGATAAAATATGAAAAATAACTTTACTTTATCTTTTTTCAGGTTATTAACAATTAGTGTTGTTTCATTATTATTTATAAATAATGGATTTGCACAAGAACAATTTGAAAAAGAATCTGATTATTGGCCTAAAACAGCCAAATTATCCGAGGTAGAATTGAAAAATTATATGGAGGTACTAAAAAAACGTGCCAAAATATATAATGATAATAAATCATTTTCAAGTTATAATCAAAGATCCTCTGAAATTAATCCTGTAGGTACCTGTAATGTAATTACTTGCGGTTCTTTTAATGCGCTTGATATAACACCGAATAACAATGGGTTGCCACCAGAATTTCAAATAGCTGTAGATGGAAGTACCTATTCTGCTGATGTTATTTACGATTGCTGGAATGATCAAGGTACAGTAGATTATTCAGAAGGACAATACATTTCATATTCAAATGTAAATGCTAACATTGATACACCTGCAATTATATCTCCTTCTCCAGATGGAGGCGGGTTTTCTATTTTTTCATACAAATTTGAAGGTATTGAGCAAAATTTAGAAGTACTCCCAAATGCAACTTACCGTGTCTGTTTTGAAATTGCTGTTATTCCTCGTTATAGTAATAGTAATGGTAGTTTTGTTGAGTTTATTCCAAATCTAAATTTTGGTATTAATTCTGGTGGAATACAAATAAACGACCCATTAACTTATACTCATGACGATTTAACTATACACCCTTTATCAGATTTCCCAGTTAGCTTATCAACAGCAACAACTGGACCTTTTCAAAACCCAGGTGGTTGGACAGAAATTGACCCTTTTTGGGAAACAGTTTGTATCACTTTTCAGTCTGATAGTTCTGGTATGGTAAATGTCTTTTATCAAACTCAAGACCCAGGAAGATCTGTAGTATTAGTTGATGGATTAAGATTAAGCCTTGAAGGCTATGCTGTACCTCCTACTATTGCTGAAGAAAATATAGATACAGATAATACCGCTATTGATGTTTTTTGTGATTCTTTTTCGGTTGACTTAAATTCTTATATAACGTCTGCAGGTCCTGGTGGTTCTGAATTAACTTGGAGCACAAGTCCTGATCCTTTAGATACATCAGAACATTTAAGCAACACTGTTGTTAGTACTCCTGGTACCTATTACGTCTTTTATTACAATCCCTATGACTTGTGTGCATCACCTGCAGGTTCCATAGATTTAATGATTTCTGATTTAGCAGCTTCTATTGATTCAAAATCAGATGCAGACTGTATTGACGATTCAAATGGTTCAGTAAGCGTTTTAGCCACAAATGGAAATCCTCCGTATAGTTATACTATAAATGGTGGTTCTTCACAATCTTCAAATACTTTTAGTGGTTTAAGCGTTGGTAATCATTCGGTTGAAGTAACAGATTCTAATAATTGTGCTGTTAGTGTCAATTTCGATATCATGGCTAATGATACTGAAGCGCCTACAGCTTCCAATCTAGATCCTATAAGTGTTGAATGTATAGATGAAGTGCCCGAATACAATATAGAAGATGTTGATGATGAAATAGATAATATTACTGCGCATCCAATTGTTACTTTTATTTCGGATGTTTCAAATAATTCATCTTGTCCTGAAACAATTACAAGAACATATAGTGTTACAGATGAATGTGGAAATTCAATTAATGTTACTCAATTAATTACTGTTATTGACACAATACCTCCTACAATAGATACGCCTGCTTCTGATATCATTATTGAATGTGGTGTAACTCCTGATGGAACTTTACAAGCTTGGTTAGATAATAATGGTGGTGCTGTTGCCTCGGATACTTGTGGAAATGTAACATGGTCAAATAATTATAACGATGGAGTGTCTGATTGTTCTTCTTCCAAGACAGTTATATTTACAGCTACTGACGATTGCGGAAATTCAACAACAACAAGCGCAACTTATGCTATTCAAGATACAACACCTCCAGTAATAACAAATCCTGCATCTGACCAATCAGTTGAATGTAATATTGATAATAATGCACCTCAAAGTATTCAAGCTTGGCTAAATACTAATGGTGGTGCTACTGCTACTGACGATTGTTCTGCGATTATTTGGACTAACAATTTCACCGCTCTTTCTGGTGGTTGTGGTCAAACAGGCTCTGCTACAGTAACTTTTACAGCTACAGATGGTTGTGGTAACTCAACATCTACAACCGCTACATTTAGTAATACTGATACCTCTAATCCTGTCGCTCCTAATGCTCCAGCCGATTTAACCTTGCAATGTATTGATGAAGTTCCTAGTCCTGGGCAATTAACAGCTAGTGATAATTGTATGACTAATATAACTGTTACAGGAGTTGATAATATTGATAATTCTAATCCTTGTCATATAACTATTGTAAGAACATGGACATTTGTTGATGATTGTGGAAATTCGTCTTCTGTGTCGCAAAATATCACTGTAGCAGATACTACAGCTCCTACATTTACGGTGCCTGCAAATTTAAATATCGAATGTGGTGTTGACCCTAACAACCTTAGCATCACTGGTGATGTTACAGACGAAAAAGACAACTGCTCTACTGGGTTAAATGCAACATATACAGATAGTGTAACTAATGGTAACTGTACCAACACAGAAACTATTAGACGTACTTGGTCTCTGACTGATGATTGTAATAATACAACAACACATGTACAAACCATTAACGTTGTTGATACAACAGCTCCTACTTTAATTATTCCTAGTAATGTTACTGTAGAGTGTACAGCCCCTACAGACCCTTCTGCTACTGGTACAGCTACAGGAAGTGACTCTTGTGGGAATGTAACAATCTCCTATAATGATACGTCGTATGCTAATTGTGGTAATACAGAAAAAATAAAAAGAACTTGGACTGCTACTGATGACTGTGGTAACACTAGATCGCGAAATCAATTCATAACTGTAAAAGACACAACACCTCCTACAGTAGATACGCCTGCTTCTGATATCATTATTGAATGTGGTGTAACTCCTGATGGAACTTTACAAGCTTGGTTAGATAATAATGGTGGTGCTGTTGCTTCGGATACTTGTGGAAATGTAAAATGGTCTAATAACTATGATGATGGAGTTTCAGATTGTTCAGCATCTACAACAGTTACTTTTACAGCGACTGACGCTTGTGGCAATACAGCAACAACAAGCGCAACATACACCATTCAAGATACAACACCTCCAGTAATAACAAATCCTGCATCTGACCAATCAGTTGAATGTAATATTGATAGTAATGCAACTCAAAGTATTCAAGCTTGGCTAAACTCTAATGGTGGTGCTACTGCTACTGATGATTGTTCTGCAATTGTTTGGACTAATAATTTTACTACTCTTTCTGGTGGTTGTGGAGAAACAGGCTCTGCTACAGTAACTTTTACAGCTACAGATGGTTGTGGTAACTCATCATCTACAACCGCTACATATAGTAATACTGATACCTCTAATCCTGTCGTTCCTAATGCTCCAGCCGATTTAACCTTGCAATGTATTGATGAAGTTCCTAGTCCTGGTACATTAACGGCTAGTGATAACTGTATGACTAATATAACTGTTACAGGAGTTGATAATATTGATAATTCTAATCCTTGTCATATAACTATTGTAAGAACATGGACATTTGTTGATGACTGTGGAAATTCGTCTTCTGTGTCGCAAAATATCACTGTAGCAGATACTACAGCACCTACATTTACGGTGCCTGCAAATTTAAATATCGAATGTGGTGTTGATCCTAACAACCTTAGCATCACTGGTGATGTTACAGACGAAAAAGACAATTGCTCTTCTGGGCTAAATGCAACATATACAGATAGTGTAACTAATGGTAACTGTACCAACACAGAAAAAATTACACGTACTTGGTCTCTAACTGATGATTGTAATAATACAACAACACATGTACAAACCATTAACGTTGTTGATACAACAGCTCCTACTTTAATTATCCCTAGCGATGTTACTTTAGAATGTACAGATCCTACAGACCCTTCTGCTACTGGTACAGCTACAGGAAGTGACTCTTGTGGTAATGTAACAATCTCTTATAATGATACGTCGGTTGCTAATTGTGGTAATACAGAAAAAATAAAAAGAACTTGGACTGCGACTGATGACTGTGGTAACACTAAATCACTTAATCAAATCATAACTGTAGAAGATACAACACCTCCTACAATAGATACACCAGCTTCTGATATAATGATTGAATGTGGCGTAACGCCTAGTGGAACTTTGCAAGCTTGGTTAGATAATAATGGTGGTGCTGTTGCTTCGGATACTTGTGGTAATGTAAAATGGTCTAATAATTATAATGATGGGGTTTCAGATTGTACTGCATCTACAACAGTTATATTTACAGCAACTGACGCTTGTGGTAACACAGCAACAACAAGTGCAACATATACCATTCAAGATACAACACCTCCAGTAATAACAATTCCTGCATCTAATCAAACCGTTGAATGTAGTATTGATAGTAATGCAGCTCAAAGTATTCAAGCTTGGTTAAACTCTAATGGTGGTGCTACTGCTACTGACGATTGTTCTGCAATTGTTTGGACTAATAATTTCACCGCCCTTTCTGGTGGTTGTGGTGACACAGGCTCTGCTACAGTAACTTTTACAGCTACAGATGGTTGTGGTAACTCAACATCTACAACCGCTACATTTAGTAATAGTGATACCACTAACCCTGTAGTTCCTAATGCTCCAGACGATTTAACCTTACAATGTATTGATGAAGTTCCTAGACCTGGTCAATTAACAGCTACTGATAATTGCATGAACAATATTACTGTTACTGGAGTTGATAATATAAATGACTCTAATCCATGTCGTATAGTTATTGAAAGAACATGGACATTTGTTGATAATTGTGGAAATTCGTCTTCAGTATCGCAAAATATCACAGTAGCTGATACTACAGCACCTACATTTACAGCACCTGCTGATTTAGACATCGAATGTGGTGTAGACATTAATAATCTGGCGATTACCGGTGATGTTACCAACGAAAAAGACAACTGTTCTTCTGGGCTAAATGCAACATATACAGATAACGTAACTAATAATAACTGTGGTAATACAAAAACAATTAGACGTACTTGGTCTCTGACTGATGATTGTAATAATACAACAACACATGTACAGACCATTAACCTTATCGATACAACAGCTCCTAATCTAACTATCCCTAGTGATATTACTATAGAATGTTCTAGTTCTATTGATCCTACTGCTACTGGTACAGCTACAGGAATTGACTCTTGTGGTAACGTAACAATTTCTTATAATGATACCTCGGTTGCTGATTGTGGCAATACAGAAAAAATTACAAGAACCTGGACTGCTACTGATGAGTGTGGTAACAGTACGTCATTAAATCAAATCATAACTATAGAAGACACAACGCCTCCTACAATAGATATACCTGCTTCTCAAATAATGATTGAATGTGGTATAACTCCAGAAGGAACATTGCAAGATTGGTTAGATAATAATGGTGGTGCTGTTGCCTCGGATACTTGTGGTAATGTAACATGGTCTAACGATTTCGTTATGAATACTGACGTAGATTGTGAGAACAGAGGAATAACTGTAACCTTTACAGCTACTGACGATTGTGGTAATGCATCAAAAACAAGAGCAACATATATCATTCAAGATACAACACCTCCTGTAATAACAAATCCTGCATCTGATCAATCTATTGAATGTAATATTGACGGTGGAGTAACTGAAGATATTATAACTTGGCTTGCTACAAACGGTGGTGCCTCTGCTACTGATCTTTGTTCTACAATTACTTGGTCGCATAATTTCACATCTCTATCTGATGGTTGTGGTGAAACAGGATCTGCCACAGTAACTTTTACAGCTACAGATGATTGTGGTAACTCAACATCTACAACCGCTACATTTAATAGTATAGATACTACTAAGCCTGTTGCGCCTAATGCTCCTGATGATTTAACTTTTCAATGTATTGATGAAGTTCCTAATCCTGGTCCATTAACTGCTACTGATAATTGTATGGACAATATAACTGTTACAGGAGTAGATAATGTAGATGATTCTAACCCTTGTCATACCTCTATATTAAGAACTTGGACGTTTATTGATGATTGTGGAAATTCATCATCAGTATCGCAAAACATTACAGTAATCGATACTACAGACCCTAGCTTTAACGAAAGCTTACCAACAAATATTACTGTAGATTCAAGCAGTATTCCAACAGCTTCAATTTTAACAGCATCTGATAATTGTGATGATAATATTGATGTTGTCTTTTCAGAAACATTAATTGGTAATAAATGTGATACCTCTTATACTATTGAAAGAAATTGGACAGCCGAAGATGAATGTGGAAATGATATTGAGCATACGCAAGTTATTAATGTTAATCAGTCTGTTCTTTCAATAACCCTAAATTCTAAAACCGATGTGAATTGCTTTGGGCAAACCACAGGTGCTATTGATATAAATGTAACTGGTGGTCTGCCTCCTTATTCTTATTCTTGGAGTACTGGAGCTACAAGTCAAGATTTAACCAATATACCTGCCGGTGTTCATTCTGTGACAGTAACAGATGCTAATGGATGTACTTCTACAAAATCATATACAATATCTGAACCTACTGCTTTTAGTTTATCGATTGATCAAGTGAATGCAACCTCAGCTCAAGGCTGTGATAATGGAACAGCGACAGCGACAATTACTGGTGGCAATGCTCCTTATACTTACCAATGGTCGGCTTCTGCTAATAACCAAACAACAGCTACTGCTACGGACTTATCTGTAGGAGACCATACTGTTATTATTACTGATGATAATGGCTGTACAACCTCACAAACGATTACTATTAGTTGTACTGACGATTGTGATACTGCTATTACTACTGACAACATAACTAATGTACTTTGCTTTAATAGTGCAACTGGTGAAGCTACGGTTTCTGCGAGTTCGGTTATTAATCCAACAGCAACTTTCACATTTACATGGTCTAACGGTCAAGTAGATACAGGTGCTGAAGACAGCACGTTATCTAATGTAATTGCTGGCACATACACTGTTAGCGTAACTATGGATGGCTCGTCTTGTGATCCTGTTGAACAGGAGATTGAAATTACACAACCTAGCGCCTTAAATGTCTCTATAGATAAAGTAGATGCAACTTCAGCTCAAGGCTGTGATGATGGAACAGCAACAGCTACAGTTACAGGTGGTATTGCACCTTATACTTATGAATGGTCTGCTTCCGCAGATAATCAAATAACAGCTACAGCTACTAATTTACCTGTAGGTAACCATTCAGTTGTTGTAATAGATGCTAATGGCTGTAAAACAGTAAAAAGTATTAGAATCACATGTACCAACGATTGTGATACTGCTACAACTACTGATAATATAACTAATGTGCTTTGTTTTGGTGATGCTACAGGTGCTGCTACAGTTTCAGCGAGTTCGGTTATTAAACCTACAGCAACATTTACATTTACATGGTCTAATGGACAAGTAGATACTGGTGTTGAATACAGTACATTATCTAATGTAATTGCAGGTACCTACACCGTTAGCGTAGTTATGGATGGCTCATCTTGTGATCCTGTTGTACATGAGGTTGAAATTACAGAACCTAATGCTTTAAGTGTATCTATAAATAAAGTAAACGCAACATCGGCTCAAGGCTGTGATGATGGAACAGCGACAGCCTTATCTACTGGTGGAAATGCGCCTTACTCATATCAATGGTCGGCTTCTGCTAATAACCAAACAACAATGACGGCTACTAACCTACCTGTTGGTGATCATACGGTTATTATTACTGATGACAATGGTTGTACAACCTCACAAACGATTACGATTAGTTGTACTGACGATTGTGACACTGCTACAACTACTGATAATATAACTAATGTACTTTGTTTTGGTGACGCTACAGGTGCCGCTACGGTTTCGGCGAGCTCTGTTATTAATCCAACAGCTACTTTTACATTTACATGGTCTAATGGTCAAGTAGATACAGGTGCTGAAGACAGCACGTTATCTAATGTAATTGCAGGTACATACACTGTTAGCGTAATTATGGATGGTTCGTCTTGTGACCCTGTTGAACAGGTGATTGAAATTACACAGCCTAATACAAGTTTATCGGCTTCGATATCAACACAAACAGATATCCTTTGTGGAAGCTTAGGTCAATTTACAATAGAAGGAACTGGGGGTACATCACCTTACACATACTCTATTGATAATGGAAATAACTTTTTAACAAATGGAACTTTCACAAACCTTATTGAAGGGGATTACCCTGTTATTGTTAAGGATGCTAATGGATGTACCGAAACGGTAACTATTAATATTCTTTCAAACTGTACAGATGCCATTGCTGATATTAACAATACTTTTGTTAATCAATCAGTTACCGGAAATGTTCTAACTAATGACGAAGATTATGAAGGAGATAATCAAATAGTAACTGCTAATACTAATCCTACTAATGGAAATGTCGTAATTAATGATAATGGATCATACACATACACACCTAACCCTGGATTTATTGGTGAGGATACGTTTGAGTACACAATCTGTGATGATGGTAATCCTCAAGCCTGTGACTCCGCTATCGTTTATATTGAAGTATTACCTGAAAGCAGTACTGAAAATGAACCGCCAATTGCTAATGCAGATACAGCAACAACTCCAGAAGGAACCTCTATTGCTATTGTAATTCTTGCTAATGATTTTGATCCCGATACTGACCCAATTACTATTACAGGAACTACAAATCCTTCTAATGGAACAATTACAGTAAATAATAATGGGACAATTACTTATACTCCTAATGATGGATTTACAGGAGAAGATACGTTTACATATACGATATGTGATGATGGCAATCCTCAACTTTGTGATACAGCAACAGTAACTGTAACTGTTCAAGATACTAGCATGGCTAATACAACTAATGCTAATGATGATGCCTATCACCTTACTCCAACTAGTGTTTTAATAGGAAATGTATTATTAAATGACAATGATATTGAAGACGATATACAAACTGTAACATCTACAACTGTTATAACCACTCAAGGTGTTACTGTAAATATTGACCCTAATACTGGTGAGTTTACCTACACTCCTAATGCTGGATATTCTGGAACAGACTCTTTTATTTACACAATTTGTGATAATGGAACCCCTATGGCTTGTGATCAAGCAACTGTTTATATCACTATTGACGGTGTTGCAGGACTTAGTATCGTAAAATCTGCATCTAGTAATAGTACTGATTGTGTTGCTGCTGGTGATACAATAACTTACACATTTACAGTAACTAATTCTGGTGATATCCTTATTAATACTGTAACAATTATTGATGATTTATTAGGTGGCAATATCACTGATTCACTTACGCTTACTGGTGATAATGGTGATGGTATCCTTGATCCTTCTGAAACATGGATATTCACAGCACCTAATTATACTATAACTCAAGACAACGTAGATGCAGGAAGCATTACTAATAATGTAACAGTTAGCGGACTAGAACCTGACGGAACAACATCTGTTCTAGCAACTGACACCTATATTATTGATGCGAATAATCCAGATGTAACACTTTGTGATAATGGTAGTATTGAAATCGTAAAAGCAGCTTCTAGTACAGCTAGTGGTTGTGTTGGCGAAGGAGATATAGTCACTTATACTTTCACTGTAACTAATAATGGTAATGTATCTATTAATGCTATTACAATTACTGACGATTTATTAGGTGGTGATATTACAGCTTCTCTAACACTTACTGGTGATGATGGTGATAGTGTTCTTGACCCTTCTGAAACTTGGATATTCACCGCACCGGACTATACAATAACTCAGGCAAATGTAGATGCTGGAAACATTACAAATAATGTAACAGTTAATGGCTTACAACCCGATGGAACTACACCTGTTCAAGCAACTGATACCTATATTATAGATGCTAATAATCCAGATGTAACACTTTGTAACGAATCTGGTATACAGCTTATAAAAACTGGAGTATTCAATAACGACAACGGAAACGATTGTACTGAAATTGATGAAACTATAACTTATACATTTACAGTGATTAACTCTGGAGATGTAGCATTAGAAAATGTAATTATTACCGATTCTTTATTAGACAATGCAACACCTTCTATAAGCATTGCATTTGTTTCTGGTGATACAGACAACGATAACCAATTAGATCCAAATGAGACTTGGATATATAGTGCAACATATTTAGTTACTCAAGCAGATATAGATGCTACTGAAGTTATTAATAGTGCAACTGTAAATGCCGAAGAAGTAGTAAATGGATCAAATGTAACTGCAACATCTCAAACTACAACTGAATTAATCAAAGACACAACACCTCCAGATACATCTAATTGTGCTGTTCTAGATGAAACTTTTGAATGTAGTGGCACTGATAATGAAACACTTGCTAATGCATGGAATACTGCTAATATTTTAGCGTTAGAAAATTGTGCAACTGATGCTTGTGATAATAACATTACAATAACTTCAGATTACAACTTTGATAATCTAGTTACTAATTGTGGGGCTAGTGGTACAATCACTGTAATCTACACGTTAACAGATGCAACAGGTAACGCAAGTACGTTAAGCGCTACACTTACCATTGAAGACACAACGGGTCCTGATTTATCAGCATGTAATGTCGCAGACGAAACTATAGAATGTGATGGTTCTGATACAGAAAGTGTTGTTATAACATGGAATGCGGCCAATATCGCTGCGCTTGAAACATGTGGTACTGATACTTGTGACACAGAGCCAACAAACATAGTAACTTCCAATTATGACTTTAATAACCTAGTGCCTACTTGTGGATCTGGTGGTACAATTACAATACAGTATACAGTAGCTGATGATTGTGGAAATACAACAACTATAGACGCAACATTAACTATAGAAGATACAACACCACCTACGTTTTCTGTTCCTGCAAATATTACAATAGAATGTGATGAAGATGCAACAGATTTAACCCTTACTGGTGATGTAACTGACGAATCGGACAACTGTTCTACAGGACTTGAAGCTATTTTTACTGATAGTATTGCAGACGGTAGTTGCCCAAGTAGCTCTATTATTACACGTACTTGGTCGTTAACTGACAGTTGTGACAATACAACAACTTTTGTACAGACCATTACAATTCAAGATACTACAGCACCAAACATTGATGAATCTGCAGTAGAAAACATCAGTATTGAATGTGGAATTACTCTAGCTGGGACTCTTGAAGATTGGCTTGCAAATAATGCAGGAGCAACAGCTACGGACAACTGTAGTACAATTACTTGGACTAACGATTACGACTCTAATACAGACATTGATTGTGAAAATGGTGCTATTACTGTAACATTTACAGCAACTGATGAATGTGGAAATGCAGCAACAACTTCTGCTACATATTCATTGATAGATACACAAGCACCATTATTAACAATTCCTCTTGATGTTACAATAGAATGTAATGAAGATTCTAGTCCTGACAATACAGGAATGGGTAAAGCTATAGACGAATGTAATATTACTGCCACAATTACTTACAGTGATAGCGAAACCGATGCTTGTGGCACAACTAAAACAATTATAAGAACATGGACTGCAACTGATGCTTGTGGGAATTCAGTTTCTGAAGATCAAATTATTACTGTTCAAGACTCTACACCACCAACATTTACTGTTCCTGAAGATATTACAATTGAATGTGATATAGATGCTACAGACTTAACTATAACGGGTGATGTTACTGATGAAACTGATAATTGTTCAACAGAACTTGAGGCTACATTTACAGACAATGTTATTGACGGAGACTGTCCTAATTCTTCAATCATTACACGTACATGGTTATTAGTTGATGATTGCGATAACGCGACCTCTTTTGTTCAAACTATAACAGTTCAAGATAGTACAGCACCAACATTCTCTGTGCCTAATGACATTACAATAGAATGTGATGCGGATGCTACAGACTTGACTATAACGGGAGATGTCACAGACGAAGCAGACAATTGCTCTACTGGACTAGATGCCATTTTTACAGATAGCGTTGCTGATGGTAGTTGCCCAGGTACTTCTATAATCACACGTACTTGGTCATTAACTGACGATTGTGATAATACGACAACTTTTGTACAGACCATTACTATTCAAGACAGTACCCCACCTACTTTTAGTGTTCCTGCTGATATCACTATTGAATGTGATGCAGACGCTACAGATTTAACACTAACGGGTGATGTAACAGACGTAACAGATAACTGTTCTTCAGAACTGGAAGCAACGTATACAGATAGTGTCGCTGAAGGCAGTTGCCCAAGTGCGTCTATTATTACACGTACTTGGTCATTAACTGATGATTGTGATAATACTACAACTGCTATCCAAACAATTACGGTTCAAGATACAACTGTTCCTACATTCTCTGTTCCTGCAGATATTACTGTAGAATGTGATATTGACATTACAGATGTCACACTTACAGGTGATGTTACTGACGAATCAGATAACTGTGCAACAGATTTAGAAGCTGTATTTACAGATAGTACTGCAGAAGGAAATTGTCCAAATGAGTCTATAATTACACGTACTTGGTCATTGACAGATGATTGTGACAATACAACAACATTTGTTCAAACCATTACTGTTCAAGACACAACTGCACCATCATTTAATGAAACGTTACCTGCAGATATTACTGTAGAATGTGATGACGTACCAACTGCAGAAACATTAACTGCTACCGATAATTGTGGTACAGCTGAGGTTACTTTTCAAGAAGAGATTACAAACGGAGATTGTATAGGATATTACATTATAGAACGTACATGGACAGCTACTGACAGTTGTGGAATTGAAGCTGTACACACGCAATTTATATCTGTTCAAGATACTTCAGCACCAACGCTTGTTACTGCATTTGATGAAAACATAACTGTTGCATGTGATGATATTCCTGTAAAACCAAGTTTAGGATTTGAAGATTCATGTTCAAATGATATTAATGTTGAATACGAAGAAGTATCATATCAAGAAAATGATTTTGAAGATTATAATATAGTGAGAACTTGGACCGTTACAGACGATTGTGGTAACCAAGCATTATACACTCAAAATATTGCCGTAGAAATCAGTAATGTTATTAATGTACAAGAAGGCTTTAGATGTGTCCTTGATATTGAATTCGATTTATTTGAATTACTATCTGGAGACTTTAGCATGGATGGTACATGGAGTGTTATAGCAGGAGACACAACATTAAATGGAAGTTACTTTGACCCTTCTACTGCAGATGTTGGTGTATACACCTTTTTATACGCTATTACTGAAGGACCATGTCCTAAAGAAGTAGAAGTTAATGTAACTATAGATGACGACTGTTTAGTATTACCTTGTAGTTCTGCAGATAATGTTGTGATTTCTAAAACCGTTACTTCAAATGGAGATAATATTAACGATTACTTTACTGTAGATTCTATAGAACAATGTGGTTTTGTTATAGAGTTACAAATATTTAACCGTTGGGGAGCGCAAATATATAAATCCAACAATTATAAAAATGATTGGGGTGGTGAAGCTCATGGCTCATCTGTAGGAGGTTCTGGAAAAGTTCCAACTGGTACATATTATTATATTATTAATGTAAAAAATAGTGGTTTAGCACCGTTTTCAGGTCCTATCTACGTGGCAACAAATTAAAACTTAACCTATGAAGTTATCAAAATATCTAAGTATTGCCATACTTTTATTGAGTGTTTCTACTGCCTTTGCGCAACAGTTACCTCAGTTTACGCAATATATGTTTAACACCATATCTATAAACCCTGCTTATGCTGGAAGTAGAGAAACATTAAGTATTGTAGGTTTACATAGAAGTCAGTGGGTTGGCTTAGAAGGCGGACCAGAAACACAAACTTTATCGGTACATACTCCCTTAAGAAACGAAAATATGGGTTTGGGTATTTCCTTTATCAATGATAAATTAGGCTATGAAAACTTCTCATACCTGTATGCAGATTACTCTTATACCATTAAAACAAGTGAAAATACAAAGCTTGCTTTTGGATTAAAAGCGGGTATGACACATTACACTTTAGATGAAACCTTATTAAACGATCCTTCTGTCGTAAACGATCCATTTTTTAATGATGTATCTAACCGTTGGAGCCCAAATGTTGGTGCTGGTTTATATTTACATTCACAAAAATGGTATCTTGGATTATCTACTCCAAGAATACTAAACACAGATTACAACAAAGGTAAAAATGGTACATTAGACTATGTGGCACTAGAACGTGTTAGTTACTATTTTACTGGTGGTTATGTTTTTAACCTTAGCGAAAATACAAAGTTAAAACCTTCCGCATTATTAAAAGCCACAAATGGCGCACCCTTATCTTTCGATATTTCTGCAAACTTTTTATTTTATGAGAAATTTTGGGCTGGAGCAGCTTATAGAGCCAATGAGCATGCCGCTGCAATTGGCGGTATAGCAGATTTTCAAATTTCTAAACAAATGAGAATTGGTTATGCTTATGAATATCCTATCTCTGATATAGCACCTTATACTAGTGGTACACACGAAGTATTATTAATGTTTGAAGTCTTTAAAAGTAAACGTGTTAAATCTCCAAGATATTTCTAAAAAGAACGTATTATGAAAATCAAAATATTAACGCTTGTTTTAATTTTAAGCTCTTCGTTGTCTTTTACTCAAACGAAATTAGCCGATAAGTTTTTTGATAATTATGGCTATCTAAAAGCCATAGAGTTATATGAAAAAGTAGTTGAAAAAGGCAAAGCAGATACTCATGTATTAACACGACTTGGTGATGCCTATTACAATAATTCTAATTCTGAAAAAGCGGCTTATTGGTATGAAAAAGCATTAAGCGAAAACAAAGATGTTGAAGCTGAATACATTTATAAATACATACAATCGCTTAGAAGTATTGGAGACTATAAAAAAGCAGATATCTGGTTTAAAAAACTAAGTGAAGCTCAACAAGGCGATAGTAGATTAAAAGGTTATAATCCTGATGATGTTAGTATTTTTGATAAATTAACTTCAAAAAATGAAGATCGTATTGTGACACTCGAAAACTTATCATTCAATTCTGAAAAGTCAGATTTTGGATCATTCTTGCATGATAATACCCTTTACTTCGCCTCTGCTCGTGGCGATGAAAAAAAAGTATACAATTGGAATAAAGAACCTTTCCTAGATATATTTCAATTGGAAGTAAAACAAGAAGAAAATGGAATGGAATCTTATAGCTCACCAATAAAACTGGCAGGCGAAGATGTCAATTCAATTTATCATGAAGCTTCAGTTGCAATTACAAACGATGGAAAAACGATGTATTTTACAAGAGACAACGTTAATGACCGAAACAGATTAAAATACGATAAAGAAGGCACAACGCATCTCAAAATATATACCGCTACATTAAAAGGTAAAGAATGGACCAATGTAACTGAATTACCATTTAATGATGATGTTTTTTCAACAGGCCATCCTACATTAAGCCCAGATAACAAAACACTTTTCTTTGTTTCTGATCGCGATGGAGGTATTGGACAAACTGATATTTATTCTGTAAAAATTAATGATGATGGTTCATATGGAGAACCAAAAAATTTAGGAGACAAAATAAATACTGAGGGCCGAGAAATGTTTCCTTTTGTTGCCAAAGACAGTACATTTTATTTTTCTTCAGATGGTCACCTTAACTTAGGATTACTAGATATTTTTAAATCAAACATCTTAAAAGAAGAGCCTACAACTCCAGAAAACTTAGGTGCACCTTTTAATAGTGGTTATGACGATTTTGCTTATTTTATTAATAGCGAAACCCAAAAAGGATACATTTCTTCTAATAGACCTGAAGGAAAAGGAGGTGACGATATATATAGCTTTAATATTGAAGAATGTAACCAACAAATTACAGGTATTGCAAAAGAACACAGAACTGAAATTATTTTAGCAGATGTAACTGTACAACTTATTGACGAAACTGGTAAAATAATTGAAGAAGTCCTTACAGCAGAAGATGGAGCCTATACTTTTGACGTAAAATGTAGTAAAACATATACTATTCTTGGTACTAAACCAGATTATAAAGAAGACAAAAAAACCATTACTACAGCTAATGAAGACAAAAAAGTTAATACTGTAGATTTAGTATTACAACCTTTAATTTTAGACAGCCAGATTATTATAAACCCAATATTCTTTGATTACGATAAATCTGATATTAGAACAGATGCACAATACGAATTGGAAAATATTGTAGATGTGCTACGTAAGCATCCAGAAATGATTATTAAAATTGAATCTCACACAGATAGTAGAGGTCGTGATAAATACAATTTAAAATTATCAGACAGACGTGCAAAATCTACTGCAAAATATATTATATCTAGAGGTATTGATGCTAATAGAATAGAAAGCGCTAGAGGTTACGGTGAGACCCGTCTTTTAAATAAATGTGCCAACGGAGTGAAATGCTCTGAGGAAGAACACCAAGTTAACAGACGTTCTTATTTCTATATTATAGATTCTGAGAAAAAATAATATTACATTCCCAAACTAAATGTAAACTAAGATGAAGAGCAAGCTTGTAATGAGCTTGCTTTTTTATTATTTATCTTTTAAGCTAAAAAAAATTAAAGATGCTAACTTCGTTATACTAAACGTTGATATATTAACATATGAAATATCCTTTGCTATCAATACTGCTTTTATTACAGCTTTCTATACATTCTCAAACACTAAAAGGGCGTGTTTTAGATAGCATTACTGATGAAAAATTAGCATATGTAAACCTTGTTATTAAAGACAAAAAAATTGGTGTTTACAGTAATGAAAATGGTGTTTACAATTTAGATTTAACTAAAACAACTACTAAAGATACTTTAGTCGTTTCTTTAATTGGTTATGAAAGTAAAAAAATTAGCCTTTCGCGTTTTATTAAACCAAATGAATATACCTTAAATTTTCAATTGGTTCCAAAGGTGGAGTCTTTAGATGAAATATTAATAGTTAGTAAGATAAAAACATATAGCAACAACAAAACTCAATTTTCGTCTGGAAATAGGAAACAAGTTTTTCCGGTTTCTGTTCCTTTTGGTTATGAAACAGCTATTTTAATAGACAACCCAAAACATAAAAAAGGAAAGCTAGTAGAATTGCATTTAAAATATAAAGATTCTAATAACGATAATTATGAAACATATCAAACCTACTACAGATTAGCATTTTATAACATAGATGATTTAGGGTTTCCCGGTGAGCTTTTACATTTTGAAAATATAATTATAAAGCCAAAGAAAGATACGAAGAATTATAAACTATCTTTTGAAGACAAAAGCATTCCTTTTACTGAAAAAGGAATTTTTGTAGGTATAACAACTGTTCAACCTGGTTATATTGAAATAAAAAACGCAATGTATTTAACAACACCTAGTCTCTTACATACGCATACAAAAATATACACGTTTTAGATCTAATGATTGGTCAAAAAATTCTAGAAAGTCGGTGTTTAAAAAAAAGTTATATGCTGTGCCTTTTATTAAAGCTACAGTCGTTTATGAAAAAACATAAGTATTGTAAATAGCAACGTGAGTTTAATACAACCTATCGCTTGATAAACATATTAGTAAAATACCATTTTCCATTTTCGTCTTGTTCAGCAGAAACATCAAAATCAGTATAATCACCTTTAATATTATCTCTGTGTCCAGGACTATTTAACCAAGCATTTACTACAGACTCTGCAGAATTAAAACCATAAGCAACATTTTCTGAAACCAAATTAGCACTTGCATAAGCTTGTAAGCTCTGTTGTCTTAAAAAGAAATTATCATGAGATACATGATCTACTTCTATCATGTATTCTGTATGCGTAGAAGCTACCGCTTTTACAGTATCATGATTTTGCAAAGAGTTTAATCCTTCATTAATTCTATAAGCATTAATAAGCTCCATAATTTCTATTTCTATTAATTTGGCTTGCGGAGCAACAGGAACTTCAATCGTATTAACAGCATTATCCTCCATTGTATCTGTAGAACAAGAAGTAAAGCTAAAAATTGCAATTATAGCCAATAAAGGCAGGAGTTTAAAAGCTTTCATAATGTAGGTTATTTAGGTTTGGGATTACTAAATTAACCACACAGCCGAGTCAAACTGTTAATGAAATGTTAAAATCGACAAACAGCGTGTCGTTTGTCGATTTTTATTGTAAAACATCGACGAAACGCACTTTAAAAATCAAAAATCACGCATTTGACCGTCAAGAAGCTACCGTTAGTCGATTATTTAAAACACTAAACTAAGGAGCTAAACGTTCCTTTTTCCAATTAAAATCATTTTGAAGTTGGTAACGAATTCTATCGTGCAATCGGTTAGGTCTGCCTTGCCAAAACTCTAGTTCTACGGGTTTAATTATAAAGCCTCCCCAATTTTTAGGGCGCTCAATTTCTTTACCTTCAAACTTAGACTCTAATGCTTTTAGCTTATTTTCAAGTTCGGCTCTATCTTTAACAACTTCACTTTGATTAGAAACTATAGCTCCTAATTGACTTCCTCTTGGTCGTGATTCAAAATAACCATCACTTAGATTTTCTGAGATTTTTTCGGCTTTACCTTTTATAATAATTTGTCGTTCTGCAGAATGCCAAAAGAAGGATAAACAAACATTAGGGTTTTCTATAATGGCTTTTCCTTTTTCACTATTGTAATTGGTATAGAATATAAAACCTTCGTGCGTATATTTTTTAAGTAGTACTACTCTACTTTTTGGATAACCATCTAAACCTAGTGTAGAAATTGTCATAGCATTAGCTTCTTCAATATCAAAATGTGTATCAACTTCTACAAACCAATCTCTAAACAATTCAATTGGATTTTCTGGAACGTTATCTAACAACAATTCTCCTTTTTCGTAAGATTTTCTATAATTGCCTAAGTCTGCATTCATTACGTTTTTATTTTAATTTTTCTTCTTCTATTATTTTTTACATCGCAATTTTCCCTATAAATTTAAGGATTAAATTACAAAAATGAAGTTTGAAGACAGTAAATATTCTACGCAAATAGAGTATAGAAAAGAAGAATTTTCTTTTGGCACAATATACATAACAGAACATTTTTTATTATCTGAATTTAACGAAGGTATACATGTTGATTACAATATCGCTAGTGAGTTAATTTCTAGATTTAGTAACTTTATATCTAAAGGTGTTAAAATAGGCTATATCGCTAACCGTTACAACTCGTATTCTTTTGACCCACAACTTTGGGTAGATTTTAATAAGGACTATGATGCCTTTATTGCATCTGCTATTGTCACTTACTCCAACTTTAGCTACCTTAATGCGTCTTTAGAAAAGAAATTTTTTAATAAAAGTTTAAAACGCTGTAAAAATATAGATGAGGCTATAGAGTGGATTATGAATTTAGAGGAATTTAAGACTCGTGTTAATCAAAATTAAATGTTTTACCATCTTTAGCTAGTAACACATTATCAAAAATAGTTTTTGCTTCGGCTTTAAACTCATTATAACCACTGTAACGCGTAGAATAATGTCCCAGTATTAATGTCTCTACATTTGCTTTTTTAGCAATAGTAGCAGCATGTTTTGCAGTACTGTGTTTTGTAGGTATACAGAGCGATTCGTTTTTGTCTAAAAAAGTAGATTCGTGATATAAAACTGTTGCGTCTTTAATTATGGGAATCATCTCTTCATTATAAACAGTATCACTGCAATAAGCATAGCTTTTAGCTAAAATGGGATCTTTTGTTACTTTTTCGTTAGCAATTAAAACACCATCTTCATTAACAACATCATATCCTTGTTTTAATTTTCTAAAATATGCTGTATCAATATTAGCTTCGTTTACTAAATTAATATCTAGTTTACGTTCATTTTTTTTCTCTTTAAATAGAAATCCATTGGTATAAATTCTATGTTTTAGAGGAATCGTATAAACTTCTACTTTATCATCTTCAAAAATTAATTCTGAGACTTTTGAACTTAATTCATGAAAGACAAGTGGGTACTTTGTCCAACCTCCAGATAATTTCATTTGAAGTAATATGACTTCCTTTAATCCTTCTGGTCCATAAATATGAAGTTCTGTTTCTCGTGTTAAAAGACTAAAGGTATTAACCAATCCAATTAATCCAAAATAATGATCTCCGTGAAGATGCGAAATAAAAATATGCTTAATCCTTGAAAACTTAACCCTATTTCGTCGCAACTCTACTTGTGTACCTTCTCCACAATCAATTAAAAACATATGATTTTTAATTTCTAAAACCTGAGATGTTGGATTGGTATTAGTTCGTGGCGTCGCACTGTGACAGCCTAGGATTGTTAATTTCATTAATTAATAAGTTGCTTGTTGTTAAGTTGTTGAATTATTAAAATAAGCGATAACAACTAAACGACTGTACGTTTTTTAGATTCCTAAATCACGTTCAATATCTTCCATTTCAATAATATCGTATGCTTCTTGCATTGTTGGTACTACAACAATTTCATCTGGCATTTGATCTAAATCTACTTTTTCAGAAACTACTACAAAACTCTTTTTATCGGCTCTGTGGTTATTACTTAAACGTAAAAATTCTATAATTTCTTCTAAAGATACCTTGTCTAAACTTGATAATCTAACTATAAGATGATAGTTTTTATACTTATCATAAGCTTTTTCTATATTACTAACCAAAGTTTTAGTTGAAGCTTTTTCTTGTGTTATTATGGTAACACTACCATCTCTATCTATAATCATAATTTATTGTTTTATTTTAGACGCTAAAAGATAAATCACTGCCATCCTAACCGCTACTCCATTTTCTACTTGATTTAAAATAATAGCTTGTTTAGAATCTGCAACATCACTTGTAATTTCTACTCCTCTGTTTATTGGTCCAGGGTGCATAATTACAATCTCTTTATCTAAGCTGTCTAATAGTTCTTTATTAACTCCAAATTGTTGTGTATATTCTCTTGTAGAAGGAAAATAACTAATATCCATACGTTCGTTCTGTACACGTAGCATATTAGCAACATCGCACCACTCTAACGCTTTTTTAAGATTGGTTTCTACTTTAACACCTAAATCTTTAATATATTTTGGAAGCAAGGTTTTTGGACCACAAACCATAACATTAGCTCCTTGTAATTGTAAGGCATAAATGTTTGAAAGCGCGACACGACTATGTAAAATATCTCCAACGATAACCACATTCTTACCTTTAACACTTCCTAATTTTTCTCTAATTGAATACGAATCTAATAAGGCTTGTGTAGGATGCTCATGTGCTCCATCTCCTGCATTAATAATACTAGCGTTAACATGTTTAGATAAAAACACACCTGCTCCAGGATTGGGATGACGCATTACTACCATATCTACTTTCATTGAAAGTATATTATTAACTGTATCTATAAGTGTTTCTCCTTTTTTAACTGAAGATTGCGAAGCTGAAAAATTAATAACGTCTGCCGACAATCGTTTTTCGGCCAACTCAAAAGACAATTTTGTTCGTGTTGAATTTTCAAAAAACAGATTCGCAATAGTAATATCTCTAAGTGATGGTACCTTTTTAATAGGTCTATTTATAACCTCTTTAAACTGATCTGCAGTTTCAAAAATAAGGTCTATATCTTCTTTGGTAAGATATTTAATTCCTAATAAGTGATTGACACTTAATTCGCTCATTTTGTTTTGCTTTATTTAGCTTTTGGCTATTAGCTTTTGGCCTTTAGCGCTTCATTTTTATTTTTCAACTTCAACTTCAAATTCAAGTTCGATTTCAAATTCAAGTTCGATTTCGAGTTCAAGTTCGATTTCGAGTTCATCTTCTTACTTATCTACCAAATAAACAGCATCTTCTCCTTCATTTTCAACCCATTTCACTATAACTTTCTGATTATCGATTGCATCCACTTGACGTCCTCTGTAATTGGGTTGAATTGGTAAATGTCTGCTAAACCTCCTATCGATTAAGGTTAATAACTCAATATCTTTGGGTCTACCAAAAGATTGAATTGCTGTTAATGCCGACCTGATACTTCGTCCTGTATATAAAACATCATCAATAAAGACGACATTTTTATCTTCGACTATAAAATCTATTTTGGTTGTATTAGCTTCTAGTGGTTTATCTCCTCTTCTAAAATCGTCTCTAAAAAACGTGATATCTAAATGTCCTAATTGAATATTCTTAATCTTATAATCGTCAGTGAGTAGCTGTGCTAAACGATCTGCTAAAAATTTTCCTCGTGGTTGAAGACCAATTAATACAGTTTCAGAAAAATCATCATGATTTTCAATGAGTTGACAAGCCAATCTATGAAGGGTAATATTGACTTCTTTAGAGTTAAGTAGTACTTTCTGACTCATATCGTTTCCAAACGTTGTTGGCTTACAAAGTTAGGATAAATTATTTTGTTGACAATACTTTTTTCTTGCAAAGGCAGTGTGCTGTATAGACAAGCAAACTATGGTATAAAAAAAAGCCTCTCGAAAAAATCGAGAGGCTTTAAATTATAGATTAATGAGATTCCTTTTTTCAAAGGAATTGGGATTATTTCTTCCCGTCCATTTTATCTTTAAGTGCTTGTAAAGCATCATTTGCATCACCTAAAGTTGGCTTAGCTTCTGCCGCTTGAGCTTCCTGTTTTCTAACAGCTTGCTTAACGATTTTAGCTTCTTCTTCTCTAAATACTGCTGTATGAGATGCTACAACACGTTTGAATTCTTTATTAAATTCAATGATCTTGAATTCTGCTTCTTCACCTTTAGCAAGTTTAGAACCATCTTCTTTCTCTAAGTGACGTGCTGGTACAAAGGCAACGATATCTTCGTTAAAATCAATTGTTGCTCCTTTATCTACCATCTCTGTAATAGCTGCTTTATGTACAGTATCTAATGCGAACTCAGTTTCGTACTTGTCCCAAGGATTTTCAGTAGTTTGTTTATGACCTAAAGATAATTTACGTCCGTCTACATCTAACTCTAATACAACTACGTCTAAAGTATCACCTACGTTACAGAACTCAGATGGGTGCTTAATTTTCTTAGTCCAAGATAAATCTGAGATATAAATTAATCCGTCGATACCTTCTTCTAATTCAACAAAAACACCAAAGTTTGTAAAGTTACGTACAATACCTGTGTGCTTAGAACCTACAGGATACTTAGTAGTGATGTCAGTCCATGGATCTGGTGTTAATTGCTTAATACCAAGAGACATTTTTCTGTCTTCTCTATCTAAAGTTAAGATAACAGCATCGATTTCATCTCCAACAGATACGAAATCTTGAGCAGAACGTAAATGCGTAGACCAAGACATTTCACTTACGTGAACTAATCCTTCTACACCTTCTTCTACTTCAACAAAAGCACCGTAATCAGCGATTACAACAACTTTACCTTTTACTTTATCTCCAACTTTTACATTTTCACCTAAAGCTTCCCAAGGATGCTTAGATAATTGTTTAAGACCTAATTGGATTCTTGATTTGTTTTCATCAAAATCAAGGATTACAACATTTAATTTCTGATCTAACTCAACAATCTCATTTGGATGGTTGATACGAGACCAAGATAAATCTGTAATATGAACTAAACCATCTACACCACCTAAATCGATAAACACACCATAAGACGTAATGTTCTTCACAATACCTTCTAATACTTGTCCTTTTTCTAGTTGACCAATGATTTCTTTCTTTTGTTCTTCAATATCTGCCTCAATTAAAGCTTTATGAGAAACTACTATGTTTTTGAATTCGTGGTTGATTTTCACAACTTTAAATTCCATAGTTTTATTTACATACTGATCGTAATCTCTAATAGGCTTCACATCGATTTGAGAACCTGGTAAGAAAGCTTCTATACCAAATACGTCTACAATCATACCACCTTTAGTTCTACATTTTACAAAACCGTTAACGATTTCGCCAGTATCGTGTGCATTATTTACACGATCCCATGCTTTGATTACTCTCGCTTTTCTGTGAGATAATACTAATTGACCCGTTGCATCTTCACGCACATCAATTAATACTTCAACTTTGTCACCAACAGCTAAGTTAGGGTTGTAACGGAACTCATTAAGAGAAATTACACCTTCAGACTTTGCGTTAATGTCAATAATTGCATCACGATCTGTGATTGTAATTACAGTACCTTCTACTACTTCGTCATCTAAAGTGTCAACGAAATTTTCTGATACTAATTTTTCAAACTCTTCTAATTTAGTGTCTGCAACTTGCTCAATTCCTTCTTCGTAATTGTGCCAATCGAACTCTTTTAAGAATTTTTCTGGATTTGCTTGAGCCTCAGAGATTACTGGAGCTTGTACTGCTTCAGTTGCTTCAACTTCAGCTTGATTTGTTTCTTTTTCAGACATGTGCTGAATTAAAATTTGTATTCTGTATCTTTTGAAAGATTAGCGAAAAATTTACAGAAGTTATTAATTATGATTTTTTCTTATCCCTTTTCTACTTTTCTTAACATCGCTAAAAAGGAGTGCAAAAGTACTATATATTATTCTGAAAACCAAACACTAATAATGTGACTTTATTTTAAGTCTTGTGTCTTATATAATAGTATATCATAATGATGCTTAGAAACATAAAAAAATGGCACATAATTTGGTATATTTACAATACTATTAACAATTAAAAACTTAAAACAATGGTTAAAGCAAAATATCAAGGTGTATTAGACTTAGGCGAAAAATTAAACATCCAAAACGGAGATGTTAGTGAAAAAGATGGAGTACTACAAGTAAAAGGTACTGCAGCGACACAATACGAAAAAAACTTAATTTGGGATAAAATTAAAGAAATAGGTGGTGTTGACCCTTCTGACATTATGGCCGACATAAAAGTAGCAGATGAATCTGTTTATGCAAGACATACAGTTGCTTCTGGTGAAACTTTAGGAAAAATTGCAAAGCATTATTATGGTGATGCTATGAAGTACAAAGACATCTTTGCTGCTAATTCTGATTTACTTAAGAATCCAGATGTAATTCATCCTGATCAAGAATTAATTATTCCAAATTTATAATAGGAAGACGAGAATTTATAGAAAAAGCGATAGACATTGTGTTTATCGCTTTTTTTGTTATCTTGGATTCCTTAATTAAAATAATAAATGAACTCTCCTAAATCTACCTTTTTAATTTTATTCTTATTAATAAATGCTCTATCATGTGATTCTTCTAGTGATGAACTCAATAATAGCACAACAGATGATTATAACTTGTTAGTTGTTGATGATTTAGGCAAAGTTTATGAAATTGGTAATAATACTGGTGACATAGAACAAACTGGTACAATTAACAAACAAATTGATGGAACCTTCCTTGGGTTAGGAACAATAACATCTACCGAGGATAAAATTTATGCTATTGAATATTTTTACGATCCAGGACCTGTAAATAACCTTTTAATTTTTGATAAACAAACGGGTACAACTGAAATAATTCGGTTAGAAATACCTGAAAATCTTATAGGTGATGAAAACGCTATAGCAGGCTTAACAACCTACGGCTCTAAGTTAATTGCTATTTTAACTGAAGATCTATATCTAAATAATAATATTAAAAATATTGTTTCAATTGACTTAGAAACTTATCAAATAGAAGACCTTGGTATTACTTTTTACGAAAATGGTATTACATCTATGGAATATACAAATGATAAGGTTTATATCTCAACAATAAATGAAGGATTTCTAGAAATAAATCTCAACACTAGTTTTGTTAATAATTTACAATTCAGCGACACTATAATTAACGGAGGCAAATTAGCTGTTATTGATAACAATAGAATAGCATTAATGCAGTTTGACCACAACAACAATATTACCAACGACTTTAAACCCGTAGAGTTAGATATAACAAATCAAACTTTTACCGATAAGTCAAATAATAATCTTTTTGGATATGCAACTCCTTCAGGAACGTCAATCTATAAACATGACGAATATATTAATCTATTCTCATCTGCCGATTTAGAGATATACTATGGTATTCTTAAATGTAATTTTGAAACAAATACTATTGATATGGTTACGATTAACTCTACAACAATCAATAGGAATATGGTAATAATAGGAACGGTAGATTAGTTTTTTCTTATTACTGTATTAAATCATTTGCCAAACCCACAATAGTTTCCAACTGCTCTTCTATGGTCAAATCAGAGTTATCAATTTCAATGGCATCCTCTGCTTTTACTAAAGGAGAATCTTCTCGTGTAGAATCTATATGGTCTCTAGTGGTTACATTTTCTAAGACATCTTCATAACTCAATTCATGGCCACGATCTGTTAATTCTTTATAACGTCGTTTGGCTCTAGTTTCTGCAGAAGCAGTCATAAATATTTTTAATTCGGCATCAGGAAAAACAACGGTTCCAATATCGCGTCCATCCATAACAATACCTTTATCTTTTCCCATGAGCTGCTGTTGTTCTACCAATTTTCGTCGTACAGCAGATAAAGTAGCTACAGGACTTACAAATTTAGAAACTTTAAGTGTTCTAATATCAGCTTCAATATTTTTACCATTTAAATAGACTTCGGCAAAACCAGCTGCCTTATTAAATTTAAAAGTAATACTAATATCTCCTAGCCTATTTATTAACTCTTTTTCTTTAAAAAAATCGTCTCCGATATACTCATGTTCTAAACCAAAGTAAGTTACAGCTCTATACATAGCTCCTGTATCTACGTAAATATAATTTAGTTTTTTTGCTAATTGTTTAGCAACAGTACTTTTTCCTGTTGATGAAAAGCCATCTATAGCAATAACAATCTTTTTCATTGTTGATTTATTTAATTTATCTTCTTCGACCATCTAAATCTATTTGAAGTCCAAAAAAACTAGTGTTTGAAGCACTTGTATATCTTGCATGCGTATAACTAAAACGCATATTATTTAATTTAATACCAATACCTACTGAGAGGCCAGAAAAATTTCTTTGATCTACAATACGCAATTCTTCTGCTCGTCTAAAGTTATAACCTAATCTAACATTAAAACCTCCTTCGGGGAACAACTCTGCCCCCAATATAAGGTGTCTTAACCCTTTATTTAAAAACCCTACTTTTTCTTGGGTTTGATTGCCATCTAAGTCGGTAGTAGCTCGTGCAGGATTAGAGACTCCAATAGGCCATTTTTGTAAATTCTCTAGTGTTAAATGCCAACGTAGAGGCACGTTTTCTAGGGTTTGAGACATCCCAAAATTAATTTCAAAAGGCAAAGGTTCGTTTTGACCTGCATAAGTTGTAAACTGCGTTCCTATATTTCTAAGAGTTAAAGCGGCATGAAAATCGAGTTTTTCATTAATATACATAGCTCCTAAATCTACCGCACCACCAATAGAACTGTATTGTTCTAATCCAGAGGTTATAAGTTTTACATTGGCTCCAATATAGATATCTGTATACGGAATATTATAATTATAACCTACAGATAATGCTGCCTCATTTCCTTTAAAAGTCCCTGTTGAATTACCATCAACATCGTAACCATCAAAAGTGCCATAATTAACATATGTAATACCTGCATGAAAGGTTTGTACGTGTCTGTCCCACGTATAAGCATAAGCTGCTGTTCCGTATGTAATTCCTCCTAAATGGCTAGAAACATTAACAGCTAACTGATTGTGCATTTGGTAATTTATAGAAGCCGGATTGTAAAGTGCTTCTGTAACATCATGATCAAAGTTAGTAATGATTTTTCCACCTAAAGCAGCTTGTCTTGGTGAGGATACTAAATTCAAAAATTGATAAGTGGCCTCACCACCCAATTGCGCGAGCATAGGCAGAGAAGAAAGCATTAAAAATAAGGTAGTAATCCTCTTAATCATAGATTTTGCAAAATAACTAAATCTATCTTAAAACGATGATATGATTTTTTTATTTTTTGAGTGTTGTAGTTTTCTATTTTAACTGTAGTTTTTGACCTATTTTAATGGTATTGCTTGTTAATCCATTTAAACGTTTAATTTCATCTACAGTTGTTCCACTATGTAAAGCAATACGATATAAGTTATCTCCTTTTTTCACAATCCAAACAGACAGATCGCTAACTTCTTTTGATGTATTAAAATCAGTAACACGAAGTTTTTGACCTACTTTAATTAAATTTGAATGTAAGTTATTCTGATTTTTTAAATCCTCTACCTTTAAATTATATCGTTTTGCTATACTGTATAAAGTTTCATTTAATGCTACAATATGAATGCTTGAATGGTTACTTTCTGAATTGCTTTCATAAGTAGTTTTATGTTCAACTTCAACTGTTGGATCTGTAACTGCGTCAAAGTTTTTCACACGAAGTCTTTGTCCTTTATCTATTAATGTTGTCTGTAAATTATTAGCGCGTTTTAGTTCGGTTAAAGAGACCTTGTATGTTTTAGAAACATCTAATAAAGTCTCATTAGGTTGAACAATATGAAAATCGGAATCCACAGCCTTAACAATAGTGTCTTGCTTTTTTGTTTCATCCGTTAGCGGTGTTTTTACATTGTTTTCAGTTTTAGCTTTTACTAAAGTAATTTCACCAGTTGCAACATTTAATTTTGCAGGTTTTCCGTCTAATAGCACATCTTTATACTCTACTTTAGATTGTGCTATTAGACTTATATTTACTGCTAAAATAAATACAACTGATAAAATAACTTTAAAGCTTTTTCGCATTTTTAACTTTTTGATTTGTAAGCGCCAGTTTTAAAACATCGCTCATATCTGTTACGTAATGAAACGTTAATCCTTTCAGATATTCTGGCTTAATCTCCTCTATATCTCTTCTATTATCTTCACAAAGTAAAATCTCTTTAATACGTGCACGCTTGGCTGCTAATATTTTTTCTTTGATACCTCCAACAGGTAATACTTTACCTCGTAATGTAATCTCACCAGTCATGGCTAAACTCTTTTTTACTTTACGCTGTGTAAACAAAGATACTAAAGAAGTTAACATAGTAACACCTGCACTTGGTCCATCTTTAGGAGTTGCCCCTTCTGGAACGTGAATGTGAACATTATATTTTTCAAACACTTCTGGATTAATACCAAATTCATCTGCATTTGCCTTAATATATTCCATAGCAATTGTAGCAGACTCCTTCATTACTTTACCTAAGTTTCCTGTAATAGATAGCGTTCCTTTTCCTTTAGATAAAATTGATTCAATAAAGAGAATATCTCCACCTACGCTTGTCCACGCCAATCCTGTTACAACACCTGCAACATCATTGTTTTCGTATTTATCGCGCTCCATTCTTGGACTTCCTAGAATTTCAATAACATCTTCATTTGTAACCTTAACGTTATACGTTTCTTCCATTGCAATATTTTTTGCTGCATAACGCACCATTTTTGCAATTTGCTTTTCTAAACCTCTAACGCCAGATTCACGTGTATAACCTTCAACTATTTTTTCGAGTTGTGGCTTTGCTATTTTTAAGGCTTTATCGTCTAAACCATGTTCTTTTAATTGCTTTGGTAGTAAATGACGTTTAGCAATCTCTACTTTTTCTTCAATAGTATAGCCTGTTACATTAATAATCTCCATACGATCTCTTAATGCTGGCTGGATTGTATTCATGTTATTAGCCGTCGCAATAAACATCACTTTAGATAAATCATACCCCATTTCTAGGAAATTATCGTAAAATTCATTGTTTTGTTCGGGATCTAATACTTCTAACATAGCAGAAGATGGGTCACCTTGATGACCTGTAGATAATTTATCTATTTCATCTAATACAAATACAGGATTAGACGTTTGAGCTTTCTTTAAACTCTGAATAATTCGTCCTGGCATAGCACCAATATAGGTTTTTCTATGGCCTCTAATTTCTGCTTCATCGCGCAAACCACCTAATGAAATACGCACATACTCTCTTCCTAAAGCTTCGGCAACAGACTTCCCTAAAGACGTTTTACCAACACCTGGAGGTCCATAAAGACATAATATTGGAGACTTCATATCATTTCTAAGCTTTAAAACGGCTAAATACTCAATGATTCTCTTCTTTACGTCTTCTAATCCAAAATGGTCACGGTCTAAAATTTTCTGTGCTCGTTTTAAATCAAATTTATCCTTGCTAAACTCATTCCATGGTAAATCTAAGAATAGGTCTAAGTAATTACGTTGAATAGAATACTCGGCAACCTGAGGATTCATACGTTGCATTTTTGCTAATTCTTTATCAAAATGCTCTTTTACCTTATCGTCCCATTTCTTTTTCTTAGCACGTGCTTTCATATCTTCAATTTCTTCACCAGAAGACACTCCGCCACCCAATTCTTCTTGAATGGTTTTCATTTGTTGGTGCAAGAAATACTCACGTTGTTGTTGGTTCATATCACTCTGAACCTTAGACTGAATATCATTTTTAAGTTCTAGTTTTTGATATTCAAGATTCATGAATTTCAAGGTTTGAAGTGCACGCTCCTTTAAATCGTTAATCTTTAACAATTCTTGCTTTTCCTCTACTCTAAGATTCATGTTAGACGACACAAAATTCACCAAGAACGAATCGCTTTCAATATTCTTAATTGCAAAACTTGCCTCAGACGGAATATTAGGACTTTCCTTAATAATGTCTAAAGATAAATCCTTAATAGAATCTATAATTGCTCTAAATTCTTCATTCGCTTTTGCTGGTTTTGCTTCAGGAATATCAGAAATTGTTGCCGTTAAATAAGGCTTCTCAGAAATTACTTCGTTAATAGAAAAACGTTTTTTACCTTGAATAATAACTGTGGTATTACCATCTGGCATTTTTAATACCTTTAAAATACGTGCAACCGTTCCGGTTTTGTATATGTCTTTAGCTGTTGGATTTTCTACCGCCTCATCCTTTTGAGAGACTACACCAACGACTTTACCTCCTTTGTTTGCGTCATTAATTAATTTAATTGAAGCATCACGTCCTGCTGTAATTGGAATAACTACACCAGGAAATAAAACCGTATTTCGCAATGGTAAAATTGGTAACGACTCTGGTAACGATTCGTTATTTATTAACTCTTCATCTTCTGGTGTCATCAATGGAATTAATTCTGAATTCTCATCGAAATCCTGAAATGACAGATTGTCTAAATTTAAAAATTTTGATTTTTTCATATATATTTTCTAGCCATTCTGTCATTAACATCAACAGAACAACATTATTTTAAATGTATTAATAATTAACTTTACACTGAATATCAATTTGTTATAAGATATTCAAAGTTATTCACACTGTTATATTTTCAATTGTTATGCCATTACCTTTATAACGACATAAAACTTTTTTCATTTTAAACTGTAACACTTAAAAAAAAACTCCATCTATAAGTAAAAGCAATTGTTTTTTGACATCAACCAATCAAAATATCGAACAGTTATTACAACTTTGTCAATCTGGAAACCAACGTGCACAGTTGGAAGTTTACAACAGATACAACAAAGCTATGTATAACACAGCAATTAGAATTGTAAAAGATTCTTTTAAAGCTGAAGACATTATGCAAGAGTCTTTTTTAACGGCTTTTACAAAATTAAACACTTTACAAGACGTCAACTTGTTTGGCGCATGGCTAAAACGTATTGTTATAAACAACAGTATTAGCTATTATAATAAAGTGGTTAAACAAAATGAAGTGCCTTTAGAAAATGTCCTTTATAAAGTTGAAGACCATCAAGGTATTGATGAAGACCATCATAAAAATGAAAAAGTTAAACAAATAATGAGCGCAATGAAAACCTTAAAGCCCAATTACAGTTTAGGATTATCATTACACTTAATTGAAGGGTATGATTATGAAGAAATCTGTGACATCATGGATATTTCTTATGCCAATTGTAGAACAATGATTTCGAGAGCGAAAGAAAGTTTACGTAAAAAAATAATGCAAACCGCTTAATAAAAAAACTATGGAAAAGAGTACTATAGATGATTTATTTGATGACCTAAAGGGTCGTTTTGATATAAGCGAACCTAATCAAGGGCATGAAAATAGATTCTTAAATAAATTGAACGCAAATGATTTGGCTTCAACCAAAACTAAAGAACAATTGCGTTTTAACTGGAAACCTTTTTTAGCCATTGCAGCATCAATAATTATTTGTTTTGGTTTATTTGCAACATTACAAAATCAGCCAGAAAATTTAGATTTAGCTAGTGTATCTCCAGAAATGTCTGCTACACAAGATTTCTTCACAATTACTATTGAAAACGAATTAAAGAAACTAAACAACGCACGCTCACCTTTAACTGAACAAATTATTTCGGATGCTTTAATGCAAATTCAACTCTTAGAAAAAGAGTATCAAAATTTAAAAACAGATTTAACTGAAAGCGGAAAAAACCAACGTGTTATTTATGCGATGATTTCTAACTTTCAAAATAGAATAGACATTTTAAACACCGTTTTAGAACAAATTGAAACGATTAAAGAACTTAAAACAAATACAAATGAACCTAAACATACAATTTAAAATAGCCTTTTTATGTCTACTCCTTCCGAGTATTGTATTAGCACATACAAATAAAGACATTGTAAAATCTAGCAAAGAAAAAATCATAAAAAAGTCCTTTAATGTATCTCCTAACGCTACATTAAAAGTAGATAATAGTTATGGAAGTATTGATGTTATTACCTGGAACGAAAATAGAATAGACTTTGATATTCTTATTAAAGTTACAGGTAATGATACCGAAAAAGTACAAGAGCGATTAAATGGCATCACTGTTGATTTTTCAGTGACTAAAGACTTGGTTTCTGCTATCACTAAAATAAGCAAAACTAAAAGTAGTTGGTGGAATTGGGGAAAAAATAAAAGTATTCAGTTAGAAATTAAATATGTAATAAAAATTCCTATTTCTAATAATGTAAACCTTGATCAAGATTACGGTTCTATTAACTTAGATAGACTTAATGGTGTTGCAACTATTAATTGCGATTACGGAAAAATTACCACCAAAGAATTGATGGCAGATAATAACGATATCAGATTTGACTACAGCAGTAACTGCTATTTTGAATACATAAAAAGTGGCAAAATAACAGCCGATTATAGCGGATTTACAGTTGCAAAAACTAACAACTTAATCGTAAAAGCAGATTACACAAAATCCATTATAGAAGTTGCAGAAAATGTAGAATATAATTGTGATTATGGCTCATTAAAAGCCGACAATATCAATAATTTTAGTGGCAAAGGTGATTATCTAACATTACGTTTAGGAAATGTCTTTAAAAATGTAAAAATTGATGCCAACTACGGCTCAATAAAAATTGATAGAATGGCGTCAAAAGCACAAAATATTGATATTGATGCAGATTTTACAGGCATTACAATTGGACACGATGCCAATTACAACTTTGATTTTAATATCGAATTAGAATTCGCATCCTTACGAGAATCAGATGGTTTTAATTTTACCAATAAAGAAATTGACCATACTGAGAAAAAATACAACGGTTATTATGGCTCTCAAAATTCTGGAAATAATGTTAAGATAGACTCTGAATACGGAAGTGTTACCTTTAAAATAAACTAGTTACCAAGTTTTGTTTTTAGAATAATCACTATAAAAAGCCCTGCAAACTTGTAGGAATAAAAAATAAACATCAAATCAAAAACTAAAAAATCATGAAACTATTACAATCAATCACAGTAATCGCATTTGTATTATGCGTAACAACTTCTAACGCCCAAAAATGGAAAAAAATAAAAGGGGATGGCAACATTACAACCGTAAAAAGATCTACGGACTCTTATAACGGCTTAAAAGCTGCAGGATCTATGGATTTTAAATTAGTGCAAGGTACAGAAGGTAACATCACAATTAAAGGAGATTCTAATTTAATGGATTACATTGTAACCGAAGTAAAGAGCAATATACTCTATGTTAAGGTTAAAGAAAAATACAACCTAAAACCAAGCCAAACCATTATTATCACCATACCTTATGAATCTATTAATTCTGTGTCGCTTGCCGGTTCTGGTGATGTTGAAAATTCAGGTACTATAAAAGCAGATGAATTTGATGTGGCTTTAGCAGGTTCTGGCGATATAGATTTAAATATTGAAGCGCAACATATAGATAGTAGAATTGCTGGCTCTGGTGACATTGAACTTAAAGGCTCTACTAAAAACCTAATCACTGTTGTAGCAGGTTCAGGAGACTTTGATGGTGAACATTTAAAAAGCATCAATGTAGATGCTAAAATATCTGGTTCTGGAGATATAAATGTGGTTTGTAACGGAGAACTTAAAGTAAAAATAGCAGGTTCTGGAGATGTAAAATACTCAGGACAACCAACAAAAAAAGACACTAAAATCTCCGGTTCTGGCAGTGTTAGTAACTAAGATTTTATTCTAAAAAAAAGCCACTTAAAATTAAGTGGCTTTTTTTTAAGACATTAAAACATTTTTAAAATATATAAAGTCTTAAGATTTTTTTATCAGTACACTGTTAATAACTCAAATAAACTAAGCTTAATTTAAACTCTAAATTGAGCTTCTTTTTTTAAATTTGTATTCTAGATTTTTAAAATTAGTTAGCAAAAGCAAATTCAGTATAAACCTTGGAACACTTTGTAGTATCAGCGCGTAAATACAGACCACAAACCTTTAAGGATGTTGTGGGCCAGCAGGCTATTACAAACACGTTACTTAATGCTATTGAAAACAATCATTTAGCTCAAGCCTTATTATTTACAGGTCCTCGTGGAGTTGGTAAAACAACTTGCGCTCGTATATTGGCTAAAATGATTAATAGTGATGAAAACACAAGTGAAAACGAAGACTTTGCTTTCAATATTTTTGAATTAGATGCAGCGTCAAATAACGGTGTAGACCAAATAAGAGAACTTACAGATCAAGTACGTATTCCACCACAAGTTGGTAAATACAAAGTATATATCATTGATGAGGTTCACATGTTGTCTCAAGCCGCTTTTAATGCCTTTCTAAAAACATTAGAAGAGCCACCCAAACATTGTATCTTTATTTTAGCAACTACTGAAAAGCATAAAATCATTCCAACAATACTATCACGTTGTCAGATTTTTGATTTTAAACGTATAACGGTTTCTGATGCTAAAGACTATTTAAAATATATTGCCAAAGAACAAGGCATTACAGCAGAAGATGACGCACTTCATATTATTGCTCAAAAAGCAGATGGTGCCATGCGTGATGCACTGTCTATTTTTGATCGCGTAGTTAGTTTTTCTGGAAAGAACCTAACAAGACAAGCCGTTACTGAGAATTTAAACGTTCTTGATTACGAAACCTATTTTACAAGTACAGATTTAATATTAGAAAATAAGATTCCAGATTTATTAGTTCAATTTAATACCATACTATCTAAAGGATTTGACGGGCACCATTATATTGCTGGTTTAGCTTCACACTTTAGAGACCTTATGGTTTGTAAAAATCCTGCAACCATTCCTTTATTAGAAGTTGGTGAAGACACTAGTCTAAAATACCAAGAACAATCACAGAAAACATCACATAGTTTTCTTATGGAAGGGATTCGGTTAGCTAATGACTGTGACCTCAAATACAAAACCAGTAAAAATCAACGCTTACTAGTTGAGTTAACACTTATGCAACTTGCCTCTATCACTTTTGATGGAGAAAAAAAAAATCTTAGGCACTTCATAATTCCGCCTTCGTATTTTAAAGCCAAAGGCATCACTCCTATTCCTGTTACAAAACCTAAAGCAGAAGTTAAAACTCCTGAGCGTAAAACAACCATAGGCTCACAAGCAAAACCTAAGGAAACTGTAAACGAGCCCGTTATTAAGATCCCAAAAATTTCTATTAACAAACCAAAATCATCAACCTCTGGTTTATCCTTAAAGAGTATAAGAGAAAAGAAAGAACATCAATTACGTCAAATGGATGTCGTAATTGATGAAGATGCATTACCAAAAGAACCGGTTACACAAGAAGCCTTAGACGAAGCTTGGAAAATATACACCGAAAAAATGAATAAGAAAGGTGAAAAAATTATGGCTTCTATTTTACAAATGGATCAGCCAAAATTAAAGGGCACCACCATTTATTTAACCTATTCTAATAATACCAATAAGATTGAATTGCAACGTGCCGAGTTTCCGCTAATGGCATTTTTAAAGAAAAGGTTGCTTAATTATGATCTTAAGCTAGACATAACTGTTAACGAGGAAATAGCAAAAAAATACGCATTTACACCTTTAGAAAAATACGAGAAATTGAAAGAAAAAAACCCTAATATTGAAGTTTTACGACAAACTTTTGGGTTAGATATCTAGCAGAACTCCATTAATCTCATCAGTAATGATTGAAATAGTTGTATGTTTAAAATTAATTGTCATTTTTTTAAAATTGAATGAATGAAAAAAAAATTACCTTTAATCATTATTATTGCGAGTGCCATTCTAATCATTGCTCACTTTATATTCGTAGAAAAATTTGATCATGGCTTTTGGTTATCAACACTTTCTAGTGTATTAATTATTATATCTATGGTTTTAACAATTAGAGAAAGGAAAAAATAATTCACCTAAAGATGAAACATTTACTAGGAATTTTAATAATCGTTGCCTCAATTACCTTCATGAACTGCGAAGGCCGAAGAACACAAAGTCAAGCTTTATCTAAAAGTATTGAAAAATTCAAAAAAACGGTCAATTTTGAAACCAATGTTTACATTCCTAAAACTTATATAGAACAAGAAACTGATACATTGCTTAGCAATGGTTATCATGTAAAAATAAAGACCTATACAGACACGTCTAATGCTGTACATTTTTCAAAAATAAAAGACACTATTAATTACCAAACATATTATAGAAATTTCAAATTTGACATTAGTGTTTCAAAAGACAACAAACTAATCTATCATGAGCGTTTTGATAAGAAAAAAGTAAACAAAGCCTTTAATTACAGTACTAATTTAGTTTCGGGTTCAGAATTATATAATTTTGATACGCTTGCCGTTTTAAAATCTATTAATGTTAATGACGACCCTACATACACAAACATGGTGTTAATAGATATTACGTATGCTATTCCAGAATCAGATAGATACGCTTCTCACACGTTGTTTATAGACGAAAAAGGGAAGTCAAATATTGTTCAAATTGAAGTAAAATAATTTATGTTAGGACTAAAATTACCAACCGATCCAAGATGGGTTAATATCGTTGAAAAGAATATTGAAGATATATTAACAGACCACGCCTATTGTGAACAAAAAGCAGCAAGTACAGCTATTTCGCTAATTGTAGGTTTTCCAGAATACACGGAACTCGTACAGGAGATGATAGCTTTAGTAGAGGAAGAAATGAGCCATTTTAAAATGGTACACGATAAAATCATAGAAAATGGTTGGACGCTTGGTAGAGACCGTAAAGACGATTATGTACTAGCACTTATAAAATTCTTTCCTAAAGGAGGAAGTAGAACAACACAACTAGTTCATAGACTTCTATATGCCGCATTAATTGAAGCTCGTAGTTGCGAACGCTTTAGGTTATTATCTGAAGAGCTAGAAGACAAAAAATTGGCGAAATTTTACCGCAAACTAATGATTAGTGAAGCAGGTCATTACACCATGTTTTTAAATTTTGCTAGAAAATATGGAGACAGAAAAGAAGTTGACGACAAATGGGACGCATTACTCGATTATGAAGCTGAGATTATGAAAAACTTAGGCAATAAGGAAACAATACACGGTTAAGTTAAAGGTTATTGATAACCAACTTAACAGATTTAAAACAAAAAAACGACCATCAAAATTGATGGTCGTTTTTTATATTTAAAATAAATTCAGAATTCTTAAAACAAACTCTCAATTATCTTCTCGTCAGTAATGCCTTCAGCTTCTGCTTTGTAATTTTTAATAATTCTATGTCTTAGAATTCCCGTTGCAACAGCTTGAACATCTTCAATATCTGGTGAGAATTTTCCTTTCGTAGCAGCATGAGTTTTAGCTGCTAAAATTAAATTCTGAGAAGCCCTTGGTCCAGCTCCCCAATCTACAAACTCTCTTACAATATCTGCAGCTGTATCTTCTTTTGGTCGTGTTTTCCCCACTAAAGATACTGCATATTCAATAACATTATCTGCAACAGGTATACGACGAATTACATTCTGAAAATCGATAATTTCTTGTGCTGTATATAACGCATTTACCGAAGATTTAATATCTGTAGTTGTTGCTTTAACCACATCAACCTCTTCTTGAAACGATGGGTATTGTAAATTAATAGAAAACATAAAACGGTCTAATTGTGCTTCTGGTAAAGGATACGTTCCTTCTTGCTCAATTGGGTTTTGTGTCGCTAAAACAAAATATGGTAAACTTAACTTATATTGATGACCAGCTACTGTAACCGAACGTTCTTGCATCGCTTCTAATAAGGCTGCTTGCGTTTTTGGCGGAGTTCTGTTAATCTCATCTGCTAAAATAATATTAGAGAATATTGGTCCTTTTATAAATTTAAACTGACGATTCTCATCCAAAATTTCACTACCTAAAATATCACTAGGCATTAAATCTGGAGTAAACTGAATACGCTTAAAATCTAAACCTAAAGCTTGTGCAATAGTGTTAACCATTAAGGTTTTTGCCAAACCAGGAACACCTACTAAAAGCGAGTGACCACCAGAAAATATGGAAATTAATACTTGACTAACAACCTCATCTTGACCAATGATGACTTTAGCAACTTCTTGTTTTAGCGCTGCATATTTTTTTACAAATTTTTCAATTATAGCAACATCAGACATACTCTATTCTTTTTTTAACCAATTACTTTGAAAATCACAATCTCTATACTCTCCATTAATCTTAATGTAAGTATTTAAAATGGTTTCCTTTTGCCATTTTGCAACAGCTTTAATTTGTTTGTCTTGTAAAGCAAGATTTTTAATTTTTAAATAATCCTTTGCAAAATCTGCCTCATGATCGTCTATACGATCTGTAACGGTTAAAATTTTAAACTTTAATCTGTTGATACGATCTTCATCTTGTAAAACCTCACTGATTTCACCATCTTTTAAATCTTGAATTTGAGAATACAATTCAGGATCCATTCGGGTTAACTCAAAATTAAAATCCTGTGTTGTAGGATTTGTCATCTGACCACCTTCGTATTTCGTTTCTTTTTGATCACTAAATTCTCTTGCCGCTTCAGCAAAAGTTAATGTACCATTTACAATTTTCTCTCTAATCTCTTCTATTTTATCCTTAGCTTCTTTTATAGCATCTTGAGTTAATTCTGGACGTAATAAAATATGTCTTACATCATACTCTTGACCTCTAATTTTTTCTAAGTATATAATATGGTATCCAAAATCGGTTTCAAAAGGTTCTGAAATTTCTCCTTCTTGCATTGAAAAAGCAACATCTCTAAACTCTTTTACCATTCTTGGCTGTTTTCTATTCAATGTATATTTTCCTCCCGTAGCTTTAGACCCAGAATCTTCTGTATAAAACAACACTTTAGTTGTAAAACTAGAACCGTTTTCTTCTACATCTGTTTTAAATCCTTTTAGCTTATCAATAACAGCTTGTTTTGCTTCTTCTGTTACTTTTGGAATAATTACAATTTCAGCCAGTTTTAATTCAGTACCAAAGACTGGTCGTTCGTCTTTTGGTATATTATTAAAAAAGGTTCTAACTTCTTCTGGTGTTACTTCTATATCTCCTGTAACCTTAGCTTGCATTTCTTGAGCGAGATAACCGTTTTTATTAATCTCAAACATTTCATCTCTTAAGGCTTGTTCTGATTCTTTTTTATACAGTTTAAGCAACCTATCCATATCACCATTTAGCTGACCCAAAATACCTTGTATTTGTTGATCTACTCGGCTTTGAATATATAATTCATTAACTATAACACTATCTTGTATAGCTTGATGTGCATATAATTTACTTTCTAGTAAACTTCCAAAAAGTTCACATCTGGTAAACCCTTCTAGATCTCCACCTTGCGCTTTTATTTGTGCTATTTCTCTATCCAAATCAGATTCTAGAAGAATAAAATCACCAACAACAGCCGCAACACCATCTGCTTTAATACGTGTTTTATTAACAACACTATCTTTTGGTTGCTCTACTTGTTGTACTTCATCATTAATGATTTCTTGAGCATTGCTAAAGTTTAATGACATAAAACAAACTAAAAGGCTTGCTTTAATTATAAGTTTGGAATTTATTGTTTTTAATTGCATCTTTTGTAATATCATTTTCGAGTTGCTTGATGAGCTCTAATTTTCTTTTGTTTATAACAATTTTGTTAATCGACGTTTCTACATAATCTAAAGGCGCATAATCGTTTTGAAGACGTACGTCATTAACTTGCATCAAATATAGGTTTAATGAATCTTTGAGCTGTAAGAAATTAGTTTTTTTTAACAGTTGATTTTTATTTGAACTATTTATGATTGGTATTTTCTCTGCGACACGATTGAGTTTAATCCAAATAGAGTCATTCAAAGAATAAGATCTAAATTGAACAGAGATAGAGTCTAAATACGCTTTATCCTTAGCTTCGAAGCGTTTAAAACGTTTTTTTATAGTATCTAAATTAATAGGATTTAATGGCAAACTGATATACCTAAACTGTATTAAATCGTCATTTAGCTTAAATGATTCTTTATTAGCTTCATAAAATAATTCTGCTTCCTTGTGCCCTACTACAGTGTCTATGTTTTTTTTTACTAAACCTTCTAAATAAGCTTTAGCATATAAATCGTTTTTATATTGCTTTACTAATTTAGAAAACTCATTTTGTTTCTCTTCAGAAAGGTTTAGCAAAGCACCATCCATTAAAAGCAATTGTCTTGCCCAACGGTTAATGTATGCATTGACCATTAAAGTACTATCTTCTTTAGAGGTTCCTTTTGGCACTACATCTTTAAGATCCTCTTTATAGAGGTAACTTTCGTTAACTCTGGCAATTGGTTCTAAATCGTCTGACTTTTTAAAAAAATCACAACTATTAAAAAGTAAACCAAAGAGAAATATGTATAGTGTATGTTTCAAAAAATATAAATTAGTTTCCTATTTTAGTCTTAACTGTTTTAAGAACGTCTTGATTAATTTCTACCTTAAAACGCTTGTATAATTCATTAATCCAATTGGTTTCTATTTCCTCTTGGTAATTATTAATTACATTTCCTTTAGCTTCTCCCAATGTTTTTTGTCCTGCTGGTAAAACCGCTTTAACATCTATAACATGAAAGGCTTCATTATGTTCATATACTTTAGAAACGCCTTTTACAGCTTTAAAGTCTGAAGGCAAAATAGGATCATCTGTTTTGTATGTTCCTTTTGTAAAAATCACATTTTGCTTGTCTTTAGTGTTTACTGCTTTTTTAATTTCGTCTTCAGATTTTCCTTTCTTCATCAGCTTAAGGATCTTCTTCATGCTAGATTTTTCTGCAGAAGAAGCAATAACCACATCTACTCTATCACTCCATTGATACTTAGATTTGTTTTTATTGTAGTAAGCTTCTAAACCTAAAGTGTCTTTTGCGGCTTTATTCCACACTTCTTTTTCCATAAGGTCAAATAGCAATAATCCATCTCTATACTCTTTTAGGATGTTTGCAAATTCTTGGTTCTCTTCTTCTAAATTATCTTCTCTATATTTAAAAATTGAGTTTTCAAAAAAGCTTTCGAACTCCTTATCTATTACAATAGCAAAAGGTGTTTTTTTCCCTGCGTATATACGTTGTGCTTTTATTAAGTGATTTCCAAATTCTTGGTAAGTAAAAGGTCTACTATTAATAGAAAAAACGGTTTCATTCGTTTTAAAATTCTCTGGTAATTTCCAAGAACGATTATAAAAATCATTGTTTAGTAACTTTGTGAAGTAAGGCTTAGCATCTGCACTATATGTTATTTCATATTGCTTCTTAAGCTTATTTAACATCGCTTCATTAATCAATTTAGATCTCGAATCTCTTTTTACTTTAGCTTCAAAAGATGCTTTTACATCTTCAAATGATTCTATAGGACTTAGTTTAATACGTTTTACAATGTGCCAACCATAAGCACTTTTAAAAGGTTCACTAACATCTCCATCATTTTTTAAAGCAAAAGCCACGTCTTCAAATTTTGCAGAACTTAACTGTCCGCTTTTAAAAGGTTTTATTTCGCCACCATTAGCAGCCGAACTTCTATCTTCAGAAAATTGCTTTGCCAAAGCTTCAAAGCGTTCACCTTGTTTTAGTTTCTTATAAATTTCCTTAATACGTTGCTCAGGATTATGTAACGAATCTTTAGTGGACTTTAAGTTTACCATAATATGAGCAGCAGAAATGGTTCCTCTAGATTTTCGCTTATCATTAACTTTAACAACATGGTAGCCAAATTGGGTTCTAAAAGGCATTGAAATTTCACCTACAGCAGTATTAAACGCGGCAGATTCAAAATCGTAAACCATCTTAAAAGCAGAAAAATACCCTAAGTCTTCAATAAAGATCGTACTACCATTGTGCATTTCTGTCTTTACTTTGTCAAAGCCTTCTTTTAAAGCTCGTTCTCTTAAAGCTAATACTTCATTGTAAGCTTTTAAGGTGTCTTTTGCTGTCTCCTCTAAACGCACTAAAATATGAGAAGCATTAATATCTATATTACTACGATCATAAGCCTCTTTGACCAAAGCTTCTGTAACTTCGTTTTCTGAAATATAATTTTTTATTAATTGCTTTTTATATCTCGAAAATTCACGTTTGTAGGTTTCATCTTCATTAATTTTTAAACGCTTAGCTTCTTTTAGCTTTAATTGATATTCAGTAAATAATTTTAAATAGCCATCGACATCTTTTTGACTTTCATCTTTTACTAAATCTAAATTTTTGTTATAAACTCTTAAAAATTCTGAAGCCATAATTGGCTCACCATCTACTTTTAGAAGCACCTCATCTTTATCTTGAGAAAAAGCAAAATTCAGTGTAAAAAGCACTAAAAACAAACATCTGTATTTAAGACTCATAATTTATTCTTCTATATTATTGTGAAATGTATTCGTTTTTCAAACTCAGCAAAAATAACATAAATAGCTTATTTAACAAGCAGTTTAAAAGGCATTATTTTAATAGTTTTTACGTGTTGCATAACAAAAATCGCACTAGATTTACAGGCTGTATTATTTTATAACCTTTCAACACTAAAATTGTAATAATTTAAAAAGATGATTTTAACAATTAAAACTGTTTAACGTCGATTAGTTAAAACTATTGCTAATGGTTTTAATACATTTATAAAAATTCCCTCAGCATGCGGTATACCACTGAAATATTAATTAAAAAACCCATTTCAGAAGTCATAAAAAAACTAAAATCCTCCGATAATTTAAAACATTGGCAAGAAGGCTTAGTTAGTACAGCACATATTTCTGGTACACCAAATGAACTTGGAGCAAAAATGCGACTGAACTATAGTTTTGGAAAACGTAAAATGGAAATTATAGAAACCGTTACCATGCAAGATTTTCCTAATAAAATTTACAGTACTTATACAACCAAAGGCATTCGCAATATACAAGAAAACCATTTTAAATCGATTGAAAATGAGTTTACAAAATGGATTTCTATAAATGAGTTTCAACCTACAAATTTTAAAATGAGCATGATGTTGCTTTTAATGCCTAAAGCTTTTAAAAAACAGACAAAAACGTATATGACTAACTTTAAAAATTTTGTAGAAAAAGGAACCTCTGTTTACAATAAAGAATAAAAAAATTACAACAATGCGGAAATTAAAATTAATATGGGATTTTAGAGGACCTGCTGGACAGAAAACGGCGGAGCATCATTTAATACACTTAAAAGAATATATTGCAATTAACAAATTAAACATTACAATTACTGGTGTTGAATCCATAAGTGATATGCACAGTTTAGCATATTTAGTAGTTGATGAATCTGAAATGAAACCCATTAGAGATGCTTTAAAACCTCATAGAGGACAAGTGTATTCTGAAGCATAAATAAGCTCTTTTTTACGCCAAACAAATACCAATCACTAACCCAACCCACTAAATAACAGTGATTTGAGTTTTTAAAAACTTTCAACTACCTTCGTTTAAAATTGAATAGCATACCTACATCTCGTTTCTTTACCTATTTAAATGCTTTTTACCCGTGAATTATTAACGGTAATTTACAATTTTGCTAACCGCAAGTTAAATGTTAGTTATGAAAAAAATTATACCAATACTCTTTTTACTATTGTTATTAGGTTGTAGTGAAGACAGACGCGTTTCTGAGACACCAGAACCATCAGCAAACCTCCCAACAATATCAATAACAACCGAGAACCTATCACCTATTGTTTCTAAAGAAGACTATTTAAATGGAAGCTTAGAAATATCAGGAGAAAGTATTGACAACAACCTATTAGTAGATCTCAAAATTAGAGGTAGAGGAAATACAACTTGGAATTTCCCTAAAAAACCATATCAAATAAAATTTGACTCTAAAGAAAGTGTTTTAGGAATGCCTGAAGACAAAAAGTGGATTTTATTAGCAAATTATACAGACAAAACAATGCTACGAAATGAAGTCGCATTTGATTTGAGCAGATTTAGCGATTTAGACTGGACTCCAGAGAGTCGTTTTGTTGAACTTTTTATAAATAGTGAATATTTAGGCGTCTATCAGATTACCCAAAAAGTAGAAGAATCTTCCAATAGAGTAAATATTGGAGACGATGGTTATTTACTAGAGGTAGATCAACTTTCTAGACTAGACGTAGACGACGTTTATTTTGAAACAAGTCATTATTTATTCAACATTAAAGAACCTAGCCTCAATGCTGGAGACAATGTGTATAATATTATAAAAAACTATATCGAATTAACCGAAAGCGTACTCTTAGGAGACAATTTTAGCGACCCTATTAATGGATATGCTAAATATATAGATGTAGACTCTTTTATAGACTGGTATCTTGTAAATGAAATAACAAAAAATAATGATGCTATCTTTTACTCTAGTGTTTATATGAACTACATCCCTGGCGGTAAATTAAAAATGGGACCAATATGGGATTACGACATTAGTCTTGGTAACATTAACTATAACGGAAATGATACTACAGATGGGTTTTGGATTAAAAATGCCACTTGGTATTCTCGCCTTTTTGAAGATCCTATTTTTGTTGAAAAAGTAAAATCTAGATTTAATTATTTTTATAACAATAGAAGTCTTTTTCAAGAAAAAATTAACTCAAATTCTTCCTTCTTATATGAAGCACAAGAAAGAAACTTTAATACTTGGCCCATTTTAGGCGTCTATGTTTGGCCTAACAATGTCTTTTACCCAACATACGACGAAGAAGTCACCTATCTAGATCAGTGGCTTAATGATAGATTAGAGTGGCTTAACACCTCCTTCAATAATTTGTAATTTACTTTTTTATGCACTAAAGCTCCATGAGGATTTTATCCTATTAAATCTTTATTTTGAGTTTTTCATTCGCACAAAGTCAAAGCTCAAAAAAAACCAACTAACCGCTAATAAATTAACTTTATAATGTGCTGCACTTTTTGAAAATAAACCTTTTGATTTTGAAAACTTTAAAATCAAATTCAAAGACTACGCTACAATACCTGTTTCAGGAAGTTCACTCAATGCCAAATCTCATTCTCTAGCCAAAAAGCTCAAGGTTGGTGATTATGTTACCATTTTTCAAATAGAAAATATCATTCTCAATGGGATAAAATCTCAAGAATACAAAACATTGATTATTAAAATAGTTACGCTTTAATTTAATAGATAAGAACACTTACTCTTCATGTCGTCTTTCAGCATATTCATAGCCTTCTATCCACCATTTTTCCATTAATCGCTTACTAAATATCAATGAATTTTCTGTAAGACTCGTTGGAGTATAATATAAATTCAACTTCACATTATTATGCTTTGCGGCTAGCTTTCCAATTATAACATCATTTTTTTCGACCTGATCTAGCAAATGACCAAACAAACTAATCATTAATGAAAACGGATTTTTCCCTAAAACTTTTTGTTTTCCTAGAGTTTCAGCCTCTAAAACAATAGCGTCAACTTCTGTTGCACCTCTTCGTATTGCTTCTCTAATGGGAATAACACTTCCTAATCCACCATCTGCATATTCATAACCATCAACTTTAGCCAAAGACATAAATGGTATATAATTACACGAAATCCAAATCCAATTGCAAAACTCTTCGTAAGAACACTCTTGTATAGATTTATACTCTACACGATTCATAGACAAGTTAGATACCGTAACCACGACATCGTGCTTTTCTTTTTTAATTTTTGTGTATTCTGCAAAAGTTACATTTTTTCTAATATTTCGTCTGAGCGCTTTACTTTCTCCAAAAGTTCGTCTTCGTCTTATAAACTGCCATAAAGAATTTACAAAATCAATAGACACATATTCTCTATCTCCTTTTTTACGTTGTATAAAAGGACTTACACTAAAAATATCGTGTTGTTGCACATTTGTAAAAATATCGTAGAGCTTTCCTATTTCATTAGCAGCCAAGTGTGGTACTAAAAGACTTCCTGTAGAGGTTCCTAAAAACATATCGTAATTATGTTTTTCACGCTCTATTAAGTACTGAGCAACACCACCTGCAAACGCACCTTTACTTCCACCTCCAGATATTACTAATGCTCGCATTAATTTCTTTTTTGTTCTAATTCTTCAGATAACTGTTTGGCAAACTTAACCAAACGCCAATTATGATGTGATTTTGCGTTTTCTAAATTAGACATACAGTCTTCATTACAAGATTTTATCATTTTTAAATACTGAAACGCCTTAATTCTTAAATCTGCATTGTATTTCTCACCTGTATAACCTATCAATTCTTGAAATAAAGCTTGTTTGTTATCTGCTTTATAAAACGGTGTACTAAGATTTAAAACAATCCATAACAACCGTACATTTTTATCATTAAAACCAACAATATCTCTTGTTTTAAAAAGATAAGCCGATCGATCCTCAGGAAAACTAGACCAAAGATTGTACAATGCATTTTCTATGGTAATGTACGACTTATCATTCAAAAGCGACTCATAATCTTCCTTTAAATTAACAGGTATTTGCCTCACATATTTAGAGATAGCCTGACGAACTTTTAAACCATTGTTAAAGGTTTCAGGTGTTACCAATTCTGGTACTTGTGATATAATTTTCGCCTTAGCCTCGTCAGACACGTAATATTTGAGATATTCAGAGCATTTAGAAGATTTTGCCTGACAGTCTACCATCAAAAATTCATTTATATAGGTAGATTGCTTTTTCAATATATCAAAAGCATTATCCACAGGAAAATCTTTTTGCTTTATCCATAAGTTCACAAAACTAGACAAAGAGCGTCCATATATACGCTCTACCTCCTTTATAAAATCGGAAGTTTCAGCATTTTTAAATTTATATTTTTCCAAATAATTTATTACAGCTTGCCTAAAAACTCGATCTCCAACTTTAGTTCGTAGCGCATGTAAAACCCACGCCCCGCGCTGATAAAATGTTAGACTACTAGATTTAGGATTTAGAAGCGATGTTCCATTGCCTGAAATATCTTGCTTTCCTAAATCTATTGATGATTCTAAAAGCTTAAAATAAAAATAATTTTCACCAAAAACATCCTTTTCTGCTAAAAGCGCATAATAAGTTGCAAACCCTTCTTGTAACCAATGATGCGCTCCAGACTTAGCTGTTACCAAATCACCAAACCATTGATGCGCAAGCTCATGAGCATTAACGTTTACATAGTTTTTATCATTAAAACCTATAGAATCTACCACAAAAGCATCAGAAAAAATAGTAAGGCTTGTGTTTTCCATACCTGCATACAGAAAATCATGTACAGGTACTTGTTTATAATTTTGCCATGGGTAAGCAACTCCAATTTCTTCTTCTAGAAAATCGAACATTTGCTTAGAATAACGATACGTTGGCTCAACTTTTAAAGAATCTTCTGGATAGTAGTAATACTCTAAAGGAATACCACTTTTAGAGGTTTCTGTTTTCTTTTTATATTTACCAACAACAACAGCAACCAAATAACTAGACATTGGATGCTTCATATCATATTCCCAAAGCACATGTCCATCATTGTCTGATTTAGATTTTAAAACTCCATTTGAAATAACCTGATATGTTTTTGGTGCAACAAATTTTAAATCAAACTCAATTTTATCATTTGTATCATCTAGACTTGGCAACCAATTACTTGAATATTTTCCTTGACCTTGTGTCCAAATTTGATTCCTTCCTTCATTTTCCCAACCAACAAAATACATCGCCTTTTTAGGAGAAGCAAAAAACAAAAAACTTAGATTATAAGTCTGCCCTTTTTCAAAACTGTGATATATTTTTAGCTTTTTACCATCATTACTAAAGTTAACCTCAGAACCATCAATAGCAACATGTATAAACTTCATATTAACGGCGTCTAAATAGATAGAATCAGTAGATCTAAGAATATCAAACTTTACATCATAGGAGTTATATTTTGTGCTATCTACCTGAAATTGATTAAAAACAATTAAAGCTTCTACTTTTTTAAAATCCACATAGTCTGTTTGTTGCGCAACCGAAACACTAGCTAAACACGCACACAAAATTATAAAAAAATTCTTCATAGATAATATTAAACAACAATATGACCAAAATACATCTTTCTATAATTTTATATTGGTCATTTAACAAAATAGTAGGTTTTAGATTCAATACATAACAACTGAGTTACAGACAAAGTTTTCAAAAAGCTTAGCGCCTTCAATCTATTAGATTATTGATGTCTAAACATTAAATAAATCCACAACTATGAGCACAAATTTATGAACTCCCAATAATTATGTCAAAAACCTTGATCAAAACTAGGCAAATGCACCATACCATGCGTCGCTCACAAAAACTTATTAACCACCTGATAATTATCACTATTTTATCAACTTATATTATATAAATTTGTTGTAAACAATTTAACATTGTTGTTTTTAAAACAAACCTAATGAACCCAAACCCATTTGAAATTGGTTATTACTGTGACGACGAATTAAAGTCATTGGGATTTAAATCTATTGGTACTAACGTTAAAATTGCTAAGAATTGTTTAGTTGTAGGTATTCCTAACATCTCTATTGGTAATAATGTTATTATTGACTCATTTTGCTCAATTATAGCTTCCGGAAGCGGTAATTTAACCATTGGATCTTATGTTCACATTGCTTCATTTTGCCACTTACTAGCCTCTGAAGGCATTGACATAAAAGATTTTAGCGGATTATCTCAAGGAGTTAAGATTTACAGTAAAACAGATGATTATTCTGGTAATTCGTTAACAAACCCAACAATTCCTAATACATATAAATCCATGAAAAAAGGAAGAGTTATCATTAACGAGCATTCTATTATTGGTGCCGGCTGTGTTATTCTTCCAAACGTTAGCGTTGGCGAAGGTGCTTCAATTGGTGCTTTATCGCTTATTGTATCAAACTTAGACTCTTGGACCATATATACAGGAAACCCTCTAAAAAAACTCACAAAGCGCTCTAAAAACTTATTGCAAAAAAAAGAGGCTTTTCTTATGCAACTAGAACAAAACAAAAAATAGCTTACGTTTTTAAAAAAATTGATTGCCGAATTTACACTTCAACGTTTAAATCTATTAATTAATCAAAATTAATACCTAAAAACAACTTTGATTACAACATTTATTTACCTTTAATGTACTTTATTTTTTGATTACTAACAACATATGAATCATCACACAATGCATGTAGAAATAGATATTAAAAGCAAGATAAAAGACTACATTATTGAATCTACATTAGACGATGTAGAAAAAATAAAAGACAATACACTTATTTTTGAAGAAGGCATACTTGACTCAATGGGCTTGCTCTTTTTAATTGAATTCTTAAAAGAAGAATTCAACATTGAAACTAGCGACGAAGAGCTTGTTGTTGAAAATTTCGAATCCATTAATAGTATTTTGACTTTTGTAGAAAAAAAGATATAATCTCTAACTTATTATTCACCAATTATGTGTGGAATATCTGGCTTTTACAACTGTAATTTAAGCCCAGACAACAAAGCTGATACATTAAGGCGAATGCTTACAAGAATTAAGCATAGAGGACCTGATGAAAGTGGAATTTACGTGTCTAACAACATTGGACTCGGTAGCGTTCGCTTAAGTATTATTGACTTAGCCACAGGCACAATGCCATTACCTAACGCCAACAATTCTTTATGGATTGTGTTTAATGGTGAAATCTTTAACCACATAGAGCTAAGAGAAGAACTATTAGCAAAAAACCACACCTTTAAAACACAAAGCGACACAGAAGTTATTGTGCATTTATACGAAGAATACGGTCCGGAGTTTCTTAATAAATTAAATGGCCAGTTCGCTATTGCTATTTGGGATAAAACTAAACAAGAATTATTTTTAGCAAGAGACAGAGTTGGTATTAGACCACTGTTTTACACCACTATTGGAAACACTTTTGTATTTGCTTCTGAAATTAAATCCTTTTTAGAATTCCCTGAGTTTCATCCAAAGATTTCCGAAAAAACATTATCAGAATATTTCACATTTTGGACATCATTATCCGCTGACACAATTTTTGAAGGAGTCTCTGAGTTGCCACCAGGAAGCTATATGACCATAAATGCACGTTCAAAATCTATTAAGACGTATTGGACGCTTCCCATCACTAAGCCAAACGCTTACGAATTTAATACCGTCAAAGAAGCTGCAGAAACGTTTGAAACTATATTTACGGATGCTGTAAAATTAAGATTAAGAGCAGATGTTCCTGTTGCAGCCTATTTGAGTGGCGGCTTAGACTCTAGTATTACTACGGCTTTTATAAAAAAAATATCACCAAATAATCTTCGTACTTTTTCAATCGGTTTTACCGAAAAAGATTTTGACGAGTCATCGTATCAAAACATTGCTAGAGATTATTTTGAAACACAACATTCTAGTGTCACCTGCAGCCCTAAAGACATTTCAGATAGCTTTAAAGCTGTCGTTTGGCATGCAGAAGCGCCACTACTGCGTACAGCTCCTACTCCAATGAATTTATTAGCTAAAAGCGTAAGAGCTCAGAATATCAAAGTGGTGATTACTGGAGAAGGCGCAGACGAACTTTTTGGAGGTTATAACATATTTAAAGAAACCAAGATTAAACACTTTTGGGCTAAAGATCCGCAATCTAAGTATCGTCCATTATTGCTAAAAAAACTATATCCATATATTCCACAAATTAGCAAAGCAAATAACAACATATTAAAACTCTTTTTTGGATATAAACTGAGCGAGACGTCCTCACCTATTTATTCGCATTTATTGCGATGGAATAACACCTCTCGCATCAATAATTATTTATCTAAACCCTACCAAGAAGTCATTTCTAATTACCATCCAATTTCTAAAATTGAAGACCAATTAAAAGACCAACTAAACGACTATGACTACCTTACAAAAGCCCAGTGGATTGAAATTAACTTTTTCATGTCTAAATACCTATTGTCATCGCAAGGAGACCGCATGGGAATGGCAAACTCTATAGAAGGTCGCTATCCATTTTTAGACCACAGAGTGATTGAGTTTTGTATGACATTAAATCCAGATCTAAAACTTAAAGGCTTAAATGAAAAATACCTTTTAAAATATATGATGAAAGATAGAATCCCAGAATCCATATTAAACAGATCTAAACAAGCCTATAGAGCACCAATAAGAAGTACTTTCTTTTCTGAAGAGATGCCTCCCTATTTAAGCAGCATGTTATCTGAAGAAAACATTACAGGTTATGGAATTTTTAATCTAGACTTTGTAAATCAGCTCATAAACAAAATGAAACTCAACAAACAAGTTTCTGAAATTGATAATATGGCAATTACAGCTGTTTTATCAACTCAAATATTATATGATCTATTTATTAATAAATCAATTCCAAAACTACAAGAACATGAACTTGTAGTGCTGAATAAAACAATAATAGATTCATCAACGATAACAATAAACTAATTATGAAAACACCAAATAAATCTTTTTCTAAAGACATATTGCATATTGAAAATATTGAAACCGTTTGCAATGACATCATAAAAAAACTAAAAACCGATGTTGCCAAAAAACTGCAACGTAGAGGTGCTGTGATTGGCATTAGCGGAGGCATTGACTCATCTGTTTGTTTGGCATTATCAGCTAAAGCTTTTGGACCAAATAAGGTTACAGCCATCATGCTGCCTGAACAAGACTCAAGTGATGACAGCAGAATACTTGCCGAAAAATTAGCAGCAAAATTTGATGTTACTGACACCTTAGTAGAGGATATTACACAAGCTTTAAATGGTTTTGGCTGCTACCAAAGACGAGATGAAGCTATCGCTAGAGTTATTACTGATTTTAACCCAACTGTTGATAAAGCAAAAATTGAAATAAAACAAGAGGCTGCCTCTAATTTACCACCAGCCTTTTCTGTAACGGTTATAAAACCAAATGGAGAAGTGATAAGTAAATTATTACCCGTTAGAGAATACCTTCAAATTGTAGCATCTACAAACTTTAAACAACGTAGCCGAATGAGCATGCTTTATTATCATGCCGAACGGCTGCATTATGCCGTTATTGGCACTCCAAACAAACACGAAGTAGAACAAGGCTTCTTTGTTAAACATGGTGACGGAGCGGCAGATGTGATGCCTATCGGTCATTTATACAAAACGCAAGTTTATCAAATCGCAAAACACTTGGGAGTGCCTCAAGAAATTATAGACAGAACACCGACCACAGATACCTATACAGCAGAACAAACCCAAGAAGATTTCTTTTATCAAATGCCATTTGAACAAATGGATCTCATGTGGTATGGTTGGGAGAACAACTATTCAGCTGAAGAAGTTAGTAAAGTGATGAACAAAACTAAAGAAGAGATCGAAAGTATCTATAAAAACTTTGAGCGCAAAAAAAAGACTACAGAATACTTAAGAATGCGACCAATATTTTAAAAACCTATTCTTATGAATGTTTTTGATTATCTGTTTGAAACGTCCAAAAATCTTGATAAAGACTTCTTATTAGGCACAAAAGAAACAGCCTCTTTTAAAAAATTATATAACGATAGCCTAAATATTGCATCCTATTTAAACGAAACTATTGGAGAAGGCAAAAACATTCTATTAATAAGCTCTAATTCTTCTTTTTTCATAACCGCTTACTTAGGAATTTTAAAATCCGGAAACACATGTATTCCTATTGATTTCTCTATTGAACAAAGCAATTTAGATTACATTATTGACACCACAGAAAGCAAAACTATTTTTGTAGATAAAATTGCGCAACGCAAATTAGAATGCTCTTCAACGATTAATCTTATAGACGAAACAACACACACACAACTAACTAACAACAAAAAACATACAACAAACACTTCTACAAATTATTTAAACCCAATTGCAGAAATAATATTCACTTCTGGTTCCACAGGAAAACCAAAAGGAGTTATGATTAGTCATCACAATATTATATCTAACACCAATTCTATTATTGAATATCTTAAACTCACCTCTAAAGATATTATGGAAGTTGTATTACCATTTTATTATTGCTATGGCTTATCATTATTACATACACATTTAAAAGTTGGAGGTTCAATTGTTTTAAACAATAATTTCATGTTTTTAGGAACCGTTATCAACGATTTAAAGAATTATAACTGCACTGGCTTTGCAGGAGTACCTAGCCACTTTCAGATTCTACTAAAAAAATCACAATCCTTTAAAACTGAAACGTTCCCAAGTTTACGATACGCAACACAAGCAGGCGGAAAACTACATTCCGTTTTTATTGATGAATTCACCACAGCATTCCCATCTAAGGAATTCTACATCATGTACGGACAAACTGAAGCTACCGCACGCTTATCTTATTTACCTCCAGAATTCATTAAAACAAAAACAGACTCCATAGGAAAAGCCATTCCAAATGTTGAATTAAAAATTGTTAATGAAAAAGGTGAAATTACCAAAACCAATGAAGAAGGCGAATTATTAGCGCGTGGCGAAAACATCATGCTGGGTTATTACAAAGACGAAACAGCAACAAACTTAACTATAGAAAACGGTTGGCTCCACACAGGCGACTTGGCCAAAACCGACAAAGACGGATTTATCTACATCGTCGCTCGAAAAAAAGAAATCCTAAAAGTTCGTGGCAAAAGAGTAAGCCCTAAGGAAATTGAAGAAGTAATTCTATCTACACCTGAAGTCATAGACTGTACAATCTCTGGTTTTGACGACAATCTTTTAGGCGAAGCCATACAAGCCACAATTACACTAAACACACACCATAATGAAGACCAAATAAAAGAAAACATACTTCAAAAATGTGCTAAACATTTAGCAGCTCATAAAATTCCTCAAAAATTTGTTTTTAAAAACACTATACAAATGAGTGCCACTGGTAAGAAAAAGTGTTAAGAAAATCACTAAAACTACAAATATTCAATTTGACAACGTTTTGAGATAAAGCACCTTATTAACGAAAACATTTTCCTGTAATATCAAATTAAAATCTTTGAGCCTTTTCACACCATTAATTTATTTCAATAAAATAATCAAAGAGCCGTTTTGAACTTTTACTTTATAACGAAATAGTTTAATTTCGTTCTTATGAGCGTGAATTTACAAACTCCCATTGATTATCTCAAAGGTGTCGGTCCAAACCGAGCGGATTTGTTGCGCTCAGAGCTGGGCATTCAAACGTATCAAGACCTCATAAATCTTTTTCCTAATCGTTATATAGATCGTACTAGATATTATAAAATAAATGAATTACAGCGTAACAATGCTGAAGTTCAAATCGTTGGTGTCATAACTGGATTTAAAGAAGTGGCCCAAAAACGAGGCAAACGCCTAGTTGCTAACTTTAGAGACGACAGCGGAATAATGGAACTCGTTTGGTTTAGAGGACAGAAATGGATACGAGAAAACCTAAAAACAGGTCAACCTTACGTGATTTTCGGAAAAACCAATTGGTTTAATGGAAAATACAGCATGCCACATCCCGAAATTGAATTACAAGCTGAGCATGAGAGCAACTTGCGTTCTGCCATGCAAGCCATATACCCCTCAACCGAAAAATTATCAAATAAAGGCATCACAAACAAAGTCGTTACCAAAATTATGCAGCAATTGTTTTTGGAATCAAAAGGACGCTTTGTTGAAACCTTGCCTGATTCAGTGATGACTGAATTAAAATTAATTCCAAAATCAGAGGCACTATTTAATATTCATTTTCCGAAGACTCCAGAGCTTCTTGCAAGAGCTCAATTTCGATTAAAATTTGAAGAATTATTTTACATTCAGCTGCAATTAATTATTAAAAATCTCATTCATAAATCAAAAATCAAAGGCTTCTCCTTTGATAAAGTTGGCGACTATTTTAACACCTTTTACAAAAACCATTTACCCTTTGAATTAACCAATGCACAGAAGCGTGTTTTAAAAGAAATTAGACTCGATTTAGGTAGCAATGCACAGATGAATCGACTTTTACAGGGAGATGTAGGCTCTGGTAAAACCATCGTAGCCTTTATGTCAATGCTCATGGGGCTTGACAATGATTTTCAATGCTGCCTAATGGCCCCAACTGCTATTTTGTCAGCTCAGCACTACCAAGGAATAAGTGAACTATGTAAACCACTTAACATCAGTGTTTCATTATTAACGGGTTCAACTAAAACTTCAGATAGAAAGATAATTCATGAAAATCTAGAAAATGGGAATTTACAGATCTTAATTGGCACACACGCACTGCTTGAAGACAAGGTGAAATTCAAAAATTTAGGCCTTGCGATTATAGATGAACAGCACCGATTTGGAGTCGCCCAACGGAGTAAGTTATGGCATAAAAATGAATTACCTCCCAACGTTTTGGTGATGACCGCTACTCCAATTCCAAGAACCTTAGCCATGTCTGTATATGGTGACTTAGACATCTCTGTAATTGATGAATTACCAGCAGGTCGAAAACCTATAAAAACAGTACATCGCTACGACAATAATCGCCTAAAAGTTTTTAAATTCATGAAAGATGAAATCGCTTTAGGAAGACAAATATATATTGTCTACCCCTTAATTCAAGAGAGCGAAAAAATGGATTATAAGGATTTGATGGATGGCTACGAAAGTGTCTCTAGAGAATTTCCTATGCCAGATTATCAAATTTCGATTGTGCATGGTAAAATGAAACCAGCCGACAAAGATTACGAAATGGAACGTTTTGTTAAAGGTGAAACCCAAATTATGGTAGCTACAACCGTCATTGAAGTTGGCGTAAACGTCCCAAATGCATCGGTAATGATTATTGAAAGTGCAGAACGTTTTGGCTTATCGCAATTGCACCAATTACGTGGTCGTGTTGGTCGTGGTGCCGAACAGAGCTACTGTATTTTAATGACGAGCCATAAACTGAGCCAGGATAGTAAAACCAGACTAGAAACCATGGTACGTAGCAGTGATGGCTTTGAAATTGCTGAAGTGGATTTAAAACTGCGTGGACCAGGTGATATTATGGGCACGCAACAAAGCGGTATTTTAAATTTACGTATAGCTGACATTGTTAAAGACAAAGACATCTTAGAACAATCGCGCTATTACGCTAAAAGTATTCTAAAACAAGATCCTAGCCTGGCTGCGCCTGAGCATAAAGTTATTTTGAACACTTACCGACAAATGAGTAAGTATCGTAATATATGGAATTATATAAGTTAAAAAGTGTCAAAACAAACATTTACAACCACTTACTAACACCTTAGTTTTAGAATAAGTAAATTCCATTTTCATATCAATAACTTACCTCAGAAAAACATAAGAAAAATCACTTTTAAATTAAACCTTTTGTAACTGATGGAGTCTAACCAAAAATAATAGAATACATCATTTTGAAGTTATTAAAGTTAAAGCTCCTAAAATCATCACTATATCTCGTTTTAGCACTCAGTTTTTTTATGAGTTGCAATAATACAAACACAGATAAATCATTAAAATCTAACACAACTACGAATCTTAATCAAGACATTCCTGTTTATGATTTTAATCAATTTGAACCCTTAATTTATACGGAATCCGATAAAACCTATCTCATTAATTTTTGGGCGATGTGGTGTGCTCCTTGCGTCAAAGAATTACCATACATTGAGCAATTTGCAGCAAAACATCCTGACGTTGAAGTTATTTTAGTAAGCTTAGATTTCCCAAAAGATATTGAAACAAAGCTTAAGCCATTTTTAAAGAAAAAAAAGATAAGCTCTAAAGTCGTGTTATTAGATGATCCAGATTCTAACACTTGGATAGACAAAATTGACCCTAATTGGTCTGGAGCCATTCCATTTACCATTATGTTCAACAAAGATGAACGCTTATTTTATGAACGTTCATTCGAAAATTTAGAAGACCTAGAAAACCAAATAAACAAACTTAATTAAAACAAACATGAAAAGAATCAGTGTTCTAATTGCCATTATTGGCTTATCTGCAAGTGTACTTGTATCTTGTAAAAATGAAGGAAATACAACAGGAGAACCTTCTGCTGAAAACCAACATAAAGATCATAAAGGAGAACGCCCTCCACATGACGGAGACCGAAAAGGGCCACCAAAAGGAGGTGGTAGTCCAGAACAAACTAAAACTTTAGAAGAAATTGGAGGTTACAACATTGGAGATGTTGCTACGGATTTCAATCTTAAGAACGTAGATGGTTCAATGGTTTCTTTAGCTAGCTTTGAAAACGCAAAAGGTTATATTGTGACATTTACCTGTAACGAATGTCCATTTTCGGTATTATATGAAGACCGTTTAATTGCATTAAACAATAAATATGCACCAAAAGGGTATCCTGTAATTGCCATTAACCCAAATAGTCCTGAAAACGAAAAAGAAGGTTATGAAGCGATGCAAAAACGTTCAGAAGACAAAGGGTTTACATTTCCTTACTTAGTAGATGAAGGTCAAAAAATATATCCTCAATATGGTGCTGTAAGAACACCTCATGTGTTTTTATTAGATGCAGAACGTAAAGTACAATATATTGGTACTATAGATGACAATGCAAAATCACCTGAAGATGTTAAGGTTAACTACGTAAAAGATGCCATTGATGCTTTAGAAAAAGGAGAACAACCAAATCCAAATTACACAAAAGCGATAGGATGTCCTGTAAAAGCTAGCAGAGCCTAAAAGACACACTAAAACAACAGTTATAAAACAGCATCTTCTCGATGCTGTTTTTGTTTTTATAGTACTTATTAAGGGTTCGTTAACTTACATTACTCAACACAATCCATATTAATTACTATTTTTATTCAAAATTCACAAGCAATTCATTAATGAATCATTTCCCTAATATAGCTTTCAAAAGTAGCGAAGGAGCTACAGATATTGAATGCATTCCATTAGCTGAATTATTCTCTCGTATAAAAAAAGACCCTAGTCACAATCCACATCAGCCTCACCGAATTTCCTTTTTTGCCTTATTGATTGTCACAGAAGGTAAAGGTGAACATCAAATTGATTTAAAGACTTACAACATCCAAAAAGGCTCTGTACTTAAAATTGCAAAAGGTCAAGTACATGCTTTTCAAGATAATTTACAGTACGATGGTTATCTGGTCATATTTACAGAGGATTTTATTTTAAAATACTTCTCAAAGTCTTCTATTGAATTTATTTCGCATTTATACAACTATCATATTTCGGATCCATTAGTTGAAAACAGCTCCTTAACCGATTTTTTTTTAGAACAATTAACCCAAGAAATTCAAAGTAAATACACTTATGCTCAAAAAGAAATAGTAGCTAAAATATTAGAACTATTTCTATTAAAACTAGAGCGCGAAACTCATAAAATCTCTGATAAAACGTTTAATAAAAAACATCAAAGCCTTTTTATGAACTTCAAAACTTTAGTTGAAAAACATTATACCAAAACACGAAACGTCAAAGATTACGCACAGTTACTCAACATATCTACAAAACACCTCAACTCTATAGTTAGAGCAAGCACCTTAAATACTGCCAAACATTTTATTGATAATTACGTGATTTTAGAAATTAAGCGTGTTATTTTCAGTAGCTCTTTAAGCCTGAAAGAAGTGGCTTATCAAAATGGATTTGATGAAGTCACCAATTTCTCTAAGTTTTTCAAAAAACACACAGGCCTTTCTCCCAAGGAATTCAAATCCTCACTTTAATCATAAGGTTTCAGATTTACCATTTTTAATAATAGATTTACCTTTTACAACCGTAGTTATATGAAGACCTTTGCTATAAAACATATTATGAGCGACGTTGCAAAATGCCCTACTTGTGGGAGCTATTCTAAAATAAAAGTAAAAGAAGGAGAAACTACATATCAAGCTGTTCAGGATGAAGAAGCTTTTAAAAAAATTCAGCAATTAAAAAAGGCCATGGATAAATTTAAAATGAAAGCCGATCAACTTGAAAAAGAATTAGACCTATTAAAATCTAAACATTCATAAATAAACACCTATTATGAAAATTGCAGTAACATCAGCAAGCGGTCATTTAGGATCTGCCATTGTAAAAGCACTTTTAAAAGCCACTAAAAAAGAAAATGTCATAGCCATAGCTCGAACCACAAAAAAAGCAGAACACTTAGGTGTAGAAGTTAGAAAAGGAGACTACAACAGTCGTGAAGATTTTAATACCGCTTTAAAAGGTATAGATATCATATTGTTAGTTTCGGGTATGGATGAGCCACAAAAACGAATACAACAACACCGCAATGTCATTGAAGCAGCCAAACAAAACGGTGTGCAAAAAATAGTATATACGAGTATTGTAGGTGCTGAAGAAAACAATGCTTTTAGTCCTGTAGTACAAAGCAATCGTCAAACAGAAGAAGACATTCGCAATTCCGGTTTACAATGGGTTATTGGTAGAAATGGCATTTATATTGAACCCGATTTAGAATATATAGATACTTATATAAAAGACGGTGAGATAAGAAATTGTGCAGATCAAGGTAAATGTACGTATACGAGTCGAGAAGAATTAGGATATGCCTATGCTAAAATGTTATTAGAGGACAAGCATAATGGTAATACCTATAATTTAGTTGGTGAAGCGATTTCTCAAAAGCAACTAGCCGATTTTATTAATCAGGTTTATAATACAAATCTTATCTATCATGCTGTTTCTGTAGAAGCTTATAAGACAGATAGAATAGCAGAGCTTGGTGAGTTTCTAGGTACAGTCATAGCAGGAATTTACGAAGGCATTAAAAATGGTGCTAACGATGTGCATTCTGATTATGAAAAAGCTGCTGATAGGCCTCACAAATCGGCTTTAGAATTAATAGAACATCACTATAAAAATCACGTTCAAAACTAAATTTAAGAGTATTGCGTATTTTAGAAAACTTCATAAAAACGGTAATTTTAGAAGAAGCTACTATTACAGAAAAGGTTACACTTTCTAACAAAGCTTATAGAATTCGTCTGCAAGGAGACAGTATTCGTAATGCAACGTTTACACCTGGTGCTTTCTTAAGAATGGCTGTAGGTATAGGCAAAGAAGAACTGTCAATGAAAGACAAAATAAGAAGCTACAGCGTTTGGGATATTGATAAAGAAAAAGGCACATTAGATTTAGCAATTGCCACACATAGTAATGGTGTAGGCTCACAATGGGCAAAGCATTGCAAAGAAGGTGATAGCATTTATTACAAATGGAAGAAAGGTAATTTCATTGCAGATGATTCAGCCGAAAGCTATATCATGATAGGAGATCTTTCTGCTTTGTCTCATTTATACATGATTAACCGAAATATTGGTAAGGATAAGCAAATCATTAGTGTTATCTATAATTCTAATAAAAGTGAATTATTTCCAGATATAGATGGGCATTTTCCTTTTCATTTTTATGAATTACCTGAAAACCCATACCATGAAATCATCACTAAATTAAAGAACATCATCCCTACTCTAAAAGGCAGAACGCTAGTTTATATTGCTGGTGATAGCAGAACCTGTATTGCTTTAAATCATTTTTTTAAAAAAGAATTGCATTGGGACACCAAACGAATAAAAACAAAACCTTTTTGGAACCCTGAAAAACAAGGTCTAGAATAATTCCCAATAAAAAGACGTTAAAACAACCCCTAGATTATTATAGGCACAAAAAAAAACAGCACCTTTAAAGATGCTGTTTTTTTTTGCTAATATATAGATTCCTACTGTCGCAGGAATTTGGTTATCTAGAATAATTTGGTGCTTCCTTAGTAATGGTAACATCATGTGGGTGACTTTCATTAATACCAGAACTTGTGATTTTCACAAAACGTCCGGTTTCTTTTAAAGTGGCAATATCTTTAGCACCACAATAGCCCATTCCTGCTCTAAGTCCACCAATAAACTGATGAATACTTTCTACCAACTCACCTTTATATGGTACACGACCAACAATACCTTCAGGAACTAATTTTTTAATATCATCTTCAACATCCTGGAAATAACGGTCTTTACTTCCTTGTTTCATGGCTTCTACAGATCCCATGCCTCGGTAAGATTTAAATTTACGTCCTTCGTAGATAATCGTTTCTCCTGGACTTTCTTTTGTTCCTGCTAAAAGCGATCCTAACATTACGGTATCTGCACCAGCGGCAATCGCTTTAGGGATATCTCCTGTATAACGAATTCCACCATCAGCAATCACAGGAACTCCTGAACCTTTAATAGCCGCAGCCACTTCTAAAACCGCAGAGAACTGAGGAAAACCGACTCCTGCTACTACTCTAGTGGTACAAATTGAACCTGGTCCAATACCAACTTTCACTGCATCAGCTCCAGCTTCAACTAAATATTTTGCAGCAGCACCAGTAGCGATGTTACCAACTATGACTTCCAATTTTGGAAATTTCTTTTTAATCTCTTTTAACACTGCTACAACACCTTTGGTATGACCATGAGCGGTATCAATAATCACAGCATCAACACCAGCATTTACTAATGCCGAAGCACGTTCTACAGCATCACCTGTAACTCCAATAGCTGCTGCTACACGTAAACGACCGAAAGAATCTTTATTGGCATTTGGCTTTTGCGTCACCTTAGTGATATCTCTAAAGGTAATTAGTCCCTTTAGTTTATAATTATCATCAACAATTAATAATTTTTCAATTTTGTTTTGTTGAAGAATTTTTTCAGCATCTTTTAAAGACGTACCTACAGCTGCAGTGACTAAATTGTCTTTAGTCATAACATCAACAATAGGCTTCTTACTATCGTGTTCAAAACGTAAATCTCTGTTGGTAACAATACCTTTTAATTCGCCATTATCGCCTACAATTGGAATACCTCCAATACCATGCTCTGCCATATTAGACTTCGCATCAAAAACGGTTGCTGTTAATGGTAAGGTCACAGGATCGATAATCATTCCGCTTTCTGCACGCTTTACACGACGAACCTTATCGGCTTGCTGATCAATCGTCATGTTTTTATGCAACACACCTATTCCACCTTCTTGCGCCATGGCAATTGCCATTTTACTTTCGGTAACCGTATCCATTGCTGCAGAAATCACAGGAATGTTAATGGTTATGTTTTTTGTAAATTTAGTTTGAATACTAACTTCGCGAGGAAGAACTTCTGAAAATGCTGGAACTAAGAGTACGTCATCATAAGTAAGACCTTCTCCAACAATTTTATTTTCGTGTGCTGTCATGGCAATTAAAATTTAATTGCACGCAAAAGTACAATTAATATTGACAAATTATAAGATATTTAAAGGCTATTTGCAACACTTAACAATCTATTAATAATCAATAACAATCCATTTTAAGCTGATCATTGTTTTCAAATGTACTTAACGGTTTGTCTAAGTGTGTTGTAGTGATGGTATGCAACACCTCTAAAACGCGATTTTGCATGGCTACAGAACCACAAATCATTACCACTCCACCTGTATTTAAAACACGGCTTAATAAGTCTTGATGCTCTAAAATTAAATCTTGAACGTAAATTTTATCTTTCTGCTCTTGTGAATAGGCAATATGAAAACTAGATAAGTTTTTCTTACTAAATGCCGAATCGATAATGTTTTCGTAAATATTTAGAGAATCTTGTGTGCGTCCTCCCCAAAATAAATGGTTCTTTGTTTTAATATGATTCTCATTAATCATTCCTAAAAACGGTGCAATTCCGGTACCGTTGGCTATCATTACCACTTCTTTTACATCGGTTGGAAAATGAAAATCTAAGTTTCGTTTAACTTGCGCTTTAACGATTTCATTGACTTTTAAGTTGTTGAAATAATTAGAACAGACCCCAAATTCGTGTTTTTTAATACTTAAAATGATATCATTTTCTATTTTACCAATAGAATATTGACGTTCAATAAAATCGGCTTCCGGATATAAAGACAACAAATCACCAGACTCAAATTTCACCTTTTTATGAGGTCGTAATTGCACTAAAAACGAATCGTCCTTATTGGGTTCTGATTTATTAATAACCTTAAACTCCTTTAATTTTCTCAAATTGATTTGAGGTTTTTGAAACTTAATCTTTAAATCGTGATTTGTACGCTCATTCCATTGCTTAATCCATATTTTATAAGCTTCAAAGGATTGATTGTTAATTTTGAAAAGCGGAAGGTATTCCTCAAAATTGTCTTGCTTTTGAAACATCTCATCCACTTCTATGGCATATTTACAATAGTCAGGATACATAAGCGATCCAAAACCAACAACAGCATAGTGAACCGTTTGCTTCTGCTGCAGTTTTTGAAATAATTTTTCAAAATTTGAAGCACTTGTTGGTGCTTCACCTTCCCCGTAAGTCGATGCAAAAACAATGATATATTTCGCGTTTTTATATTCTGAATACGCGTTTAAAGCTGTAATAAAAACCGAATGACCTTCTGCGATTAAAGCGTCATAAAATAGCTTGGCAGAATTAAAGGTATTGCCGGTTTCAGAACCAACTAAAATGATATAGTCTGCCTCATCTTTTTTGAATTTATTCTTAATTTTCGCTGTTTCTTTTCGTCGTTTTAACGTCATGGCAAAGCCAGAATACATAAAGAATAAAATGGCCAAACTCGCTAAGAACAATACCACTGACCAAAGGATAGTCCCTTGACCTGTATGTAAAATTAAGCTCCAATTAGACGCTAATGCTACAAATGACGTGTTTTGGTTACTGACGATAGCTCCTGTATATTGATTAACTAAAATTTCCTTATCCGATAATTTAACGGTGAAATAATCTTCAATATCATCAGAAAATGGAAACTCAACATAGCTTACATCTTCAAGTTTTATGTTTTGAAATGTTTGAAACTCTAAGATGTCTAATTTGTTTTCAACATCATCTTGCTCAGGATAGTTGTGTGATATTTTAGAATCTGGAAGTAAATCAAATTTTTCAAGCGATAGAAATACACCTGTCAGTGTAATAATTACAATAGGAATTAAAGCATATCGACCTATAACAACATGGTAATATTGATCAAAGTTTTCTCTAACCACTTTAGAAAAGAAACGTTTGATACCACCTTGACGTTTTAATATGAGTTGAATTCCTGTTACTGAAATCAGCAATAACAAAAAGGACACGACACCTATTAAAACACGACCTGTTGTTTTTAGAAACAGTGAACGATGAAGGTTAGTGGCGAATTCATAAATGGGTGCTTTCTTTATAATATCACCTAATTTTTCGCCTGTAATGGGATTAATATAAAAGGTTTCACTGTCTCCTTCTTTGGTAATGACTGAGGCACTTACAAAATCATTTTTATCGACTTCGAGTGTAAATACCTCATCATATTCTTGCTGTAACACATTTAAGGTTTCAGCAAGAGACCTATCGTTTGCCCCAGAAACAGCATACGGTTGCAACTGATTTGTAATGGGTTCAAACGCTAAAATAGCACCTGTTACCGATGCTATTAAAATAAACAAAGAAGACATAACAGCCAATACTAGATGACTGTATCTCCAGATGGAAATGGTCATAGTATCGGTTTTATTGAGGCATCATTCGGATGTAACGAATAAATCCTTTTCCTTCTACTTTAGATTTTACGGTTTCTGAAGTCAACTCAAATTCTACATCACTTTCGTAATACTCTTGGTCTTCAACAGCGGTTTCAAATCTTAACTTGTAACCTTTATCTAATTTGTCATTATCAATTTCAATGACACTTATAGCACGTTCGCCTCCGCTAATAGTTGCTCCTGTAATGGCATCGATATCTGGCCTTCTTTTCCCATAATAGTCCCACCACGATTCAATGGTATTGTACCACTCATCATCATCTCCTTTAACGTTTAAGGTTTCTACATAGTCGCCTTCAGGATTTAATAATGAAATGACAATATAGGCTCCTTCTCCTGTATAATTTGTCATTTGAATCATACATTTATACTTTGCTGATTCTGTAAAATTAGTAAACGATACTAAACTAAAAGCTACAATACCTAATAATGCTATAATACGTATATTCTTCATCTTAAAAATTCTATTACTTTAAAAATTCTATTGAAATATTGTTTTTCTTTAACAACTCATTTTCTTTTGCCAAATCATAAGCAGATTCCTCAAAATCTGTAACAATTTGCTTTTTTGCACCGTGTTTTAGTAAAAATTTTAGAACTGAATTGTCCTGTGCTTTCATTGCTGCGATATGTAACGCGGTATTACCTTCATTATTTTTCGCATTAATATCTTGATCCATTGTTATTGCAATTTCTAAAAGCTCAATACTATTCTTTTCTACAGCCAAATGATACCATGTATTGCCATTTTTCTGAACCGTAGTTAAATCGACTTTATTCTTTTTAAGTACTTCCATCTTTTGAATAAACTGCTCTTTATTTCGCTTAGAGTATGACTCTACTAAATAATATACAAGGTTATTACCATCAGCATCAATAATAGTCGTATCATATCCTTTTTCAATTAAATATGTAACCATATCTGGGGAATTTCCTTTTAACGCTAATGATAATGCTGATTGGCCATGTTTATTAATTGTATTAATAGTTTTCAATTTCTCGACTAAGGCTTTAACGACGATTAAATCATTTCTAGAAGCCGCATTCATAACCGCATTATTTCCTTTAAGGTCTTTAGTACTTACATCTAACCCTTTTTCTAATAAGAAATTTATAATTTCTAAGTCTTTACTTCTAGAAGCTAAAACGTGTAAAGGAGTAATTCCTTCTTCATTAGATACATTTGGGTTTAAACCAATACGTTCTAAATACTTATAGACTTCAATACCATTAGCTGATCCTCTAGTACCATTTGCTGCAAATATAAAGGCTTCATCAGTACCTTTAATTCCTTTCTTTAAAAGAGAATTCATTAACGCTATATGACCCGTTTTAGCTGCATAATTAAAAATACCATTCCCTGCTTTGTCAACACTATTAATATCTAAACCTTTAGATTGGAAATAGGTCATTAATTTAAAATCCTTATCATATGGTGCTGCAAGTAATAAAGCATTAGCTCCATTAGGGTTTGTTTTCTTTATTAATTCTGCATCATACTTTGTTAATATGTCATAGACTGCCGTATTTGCTTGTCCTGAAGCTGCTGCAAAATTAATAATGGTATTCCCTTTATCGTCTGTTATATTAGTTTTTGCCCCATTTTCTAATAGATATTCCACCAATTTAGCATTGCCTTTATAAGCTGCCCAAAACGCATAGGTTCTACCATCGTGAGTTAGTTTATTGACATCATTTCCCTTTTGAGAAATCATATAAGTAATGGTCTCTAAAGGTGCGTCTTGCAAGGTTGCATAAACCACACCATCAAAATTGTTAGCATTAGCTTCAGCAGGATTATTGCCTTCTTTTATTTTTTGCTTTACAGTTTCTACCGTTGGCTGAGTTCCCCAAAATTCACGATCTAAAAAGATATTCTTACTCTGTGCAAAAGTGGATAACGACAATGCTAAAAAAAGCATAACTACTATCGATTTCATTGTTTTCATATATATGATTGATTTATTTTAAACTTATTTATTTTACAAAAGATTCTATAATACGATTAATTTCTTTTTTAGCTGTTATTTCATCATCTAATAAGTATTTAAACAACACTTTATTATCCACTTTTTCAGCCAAGGTTAAATCTTTATTTCTGCCATAAACTGCATCCCATTTTGTTCTTACCAAAGCCCATTTATCTTGTTGTGCTTTCCACCAATCTTGTGACGCTTGACATCTACTATCGTCTACTTTTTTATAGGTATTATACCCTTTTTCCTTAGCAATAATCACGTCTTCTTTTCCTGCTTCTCGTAACACTTTCTCATTATCTTGATCGTGTACCCAACCAAAATCTGTAATCTCGTGACGGTTACCTCTTAATGTAATATTGTAATCGTTACGTTTGGTGTATTCACGTCTTGGCAATGGTGCTGTTGTCTTATTTTCCCAATAGTGCTTACCATCGACATGAACCCAAGTTCCTGAACCTTCATAACGTGGACTATCATCTACCTGAAACACTTTCTGCGTCCACTGCCCTTTTACATCATCCTTGGATTTTTTTTCAAAGGTCCAATTATTATCTCCATTATACATATAAAACTCTTGATTTTGAAATAACCAATCTTGTCTCCAGTGTTTTACAATATGTGGACTATCAGGTCGTCCGACTTGCAATAAATGTTGAATTGAAATTTTATCATCTTCATCTTCTATAGCAAAAGCGTACTCTAAGCCTTTATCAACTTTGGTTTCTGAAGGTCTATAAAGCGAATCATTACTATAGTTGAAGGTCTCCGTAAAATTGAACGTTACTTCAAAACAACCACACATCGCTTTAATGGCTTCTTGATCTAGAGTTTTCTTCTTTTGTGCATTACTACTTAAAGTAAATGCTAATACAATGGCTAAAACGGGTACTACTTTTTTCATATTTAAAAGATAAATGATGTGTTTAAAAATTATTTAAAAAAAACTATTCTTATTTAGAATGAATTAAAATAAGATTTTATATTTGCGACAAATTTATCAAGAATGAGTCTAAATAAAAATAAAATCACAATTTATTTTTCAATAATTTTCTTTTCATGGGCTTTCTCCCAAAAAAGAGAAACCACAGTTGATAGTACCAAAACAGAATCTTTAGATGAAGTTGTTGTAACAGGCCAATATAATCCCACCTCAATAAAAAAATCTGTACATAATGTCATTGTGATTAATAGAAAGCAGATAGAACAAGTTGCGGCTAACAATCTGGCCGATTTATTAAATTTCAATCTTAACCTTACTATTATTCCTAATGCACAAACAGGACGCTCTACGATTTCGTTCTTTGGCTTAGATTCACAATATTTCAACATTTTAGTAGATAACATTCCACTAGTTAGTGACAATGGCTTAGGAAATGATATTGATTTAACCCAAATTAATCTTGACGACATTGAACGTATTGAGATTGTTGAAGGCGCCATGGGTGTTGAATATGGTGCGAATGCTGTTTCAGGAGTAATTAATATCATTACCAAAAAATCTATAACTAACGATTGGCGTATTCAAGCCTATATACAAGAAGAAACCGTAAGTGACGAGTATGCTTGGTTTGATGAAGGCAGACATATACAATCTTTTAGTGTGGCTCATAACATAAATGAGAAATGGATGGCTAAAATTGGAGCTAACCGAAATGATTTTGCCGGATTTTTCAACCAACGTCAAGGGCAAGATTACTACCAAAATGATGGGCTTAGAGGCTACGAATGGTTACCAAAACAGCAATTAAACACCAATGCTTTAATTAATTATAAAGGCAATAATTTTAGAGTACTATACAAGTTTGAATACTTTAACGAGCAAATTAATTACTATGATGCCGCCGTAAGAGCGAATATAGATACTCAAAATCAAACTAGTAATCCATCGGCTACAGATCGCATATTTACCACCAACCGCTTTGTAAACAACTTAAATATTGATGGTAACCTCAACTCTGGAGCTAACTATAACGTAGCACTCTCCTATCAGCAGCAAGAACGCGACTTAAACGAATTTAACTATTTTATATTAAGTAAAGAACGTAGTAATGAAAGTGACGAAACCTACCAATCTAGTAAAGTCGTATTTTCTAAAGGTACTATAGACAACTTAGTAAAAAGTGATTTTTATAATTTCCAACTCGGTTATGAAGCGCGTTATATAGAAGGCTTTGACACGCAAGCTACAGGCGATGTCACCCAACAAGATAAAACCAACACACAGACTAATTCTGCCATTTTTGGATCTTCAGAATTAAGCTTTTCAAATAAATTCTCTTTACGTCCTGGTGTACGCTATGAATATAATTCCCTTTTTAAATCGAAATTAATGGGCTCTTTAAGTGCGCGTTATTTAATGGATCATGGTTTTGAACTTAGAGCCAACGTTGGTACCTCTTATAGAACTCCTAATTTTGAAGAATTATACTACTACTTTGTAGATTCCAATCATGATGTTCAAGGGAATGAAAATTTAAATCCTGAAAATGGTTTTTCTGCCTTTGTGAATCTAAAAAAGCGAAGTTGGCTTAATGAGCTTTCTTTAGTTAACAACCTAAAGTTAAGCTATGTCGATGTTTCAGATAGAATTGATTTGGCTGTGGTTAATACCACTCCTTTACAGTATCAATTTATAAATATTGATAAATTCAAACTGTGGAGTCTTTCATTAGAAAACACATTGAAAGTCGACAATTTAGCATTCAATTTAGGTGCCACGTTTCAAGGTATTTCTAGAATAAATAACAATGAGGTCAATGGCAATGATGATTTTCTGTACAATTTTCAAATCAACACTAGTGCATCCTATTTTGTAGAACCTTGGAATACCTCATTCAGCTTACTATTAAAATACAACGGAGAACAAGAGCAATACATTGCATCTGGTTCTGATACGGATGGAAACTCGACCTTCTCAAAAGTAACAACAGACGCATATAGTTGGCTAGACGCCTCTGTAAAAAAATCCTTTTTAAACAACAAAATCAATATAACACTTGGTGGACGCAACTTATTAGATGTCACTAGTGTAAACGTAAGTAATACTGCTACTGGTGGCACACACACAACTAACAGCAATGCCTTATTATTAGGCTACGGAAGATCTTTTTATTTAAAACTATTGTATAACCTAAATTTTTAAACACTACATATTATGACAAATAAATTTTTAAAATTGGCTTTATGCCTATGTATTATTGCATTTTCTAGCTGTAGTAGCGACGACGACGTTTCTGGTCCACTTACTATTGTGATTGACGGTGCTTCTATCGCTCCAGAAGTTGGAGGTCCTAATCAACAAAACCAAGTTTATATTGACTTAAGTACAAATACAAAGACAGCTGTTCAACGTGATTCTTGGGACTTAGGATTTTATACAGGTTCAGATTTCAGAGTTACCATAAACGGTTCAATTGAAATGGCAGCTGCTAAACTTAGTACAACAGATATTAATGCTATTAGTTCCACCACACAAGAAGTAATTGACTTACAGCCTGCAGTCGCAGTTGGTACATTTGACAGTACTAATATAACTTATGTAGATGGGTTTGATGGTAATATCAATGATACCGCTATAGCGCCAATCTCTTCTACTGATTCTGAAAACTATGTCTATTTAATAAATCTTGGTAATGAAGTTGGTACAACAACACCTGAAACTGGTTCTGTTGCTTTAAAAGGAGAAGAGAGAGGTTGGAAAAAAATACGTATTCTGCAAGATGCCAATAATTACGTACTTCAATATGCAGATTTGGACGCCACTACACACGAGGAAATCACAATTTCTAAAGACAGCAACTTTAACTTTACATTTTTTAGTTTTAATACAGAGAGTATTGTTAGCGTTGAACCAGCATCTTCAAATTGGGATTTAAACTTTACAACCTTTACCGATGAAGTTTTCGCCGGAGCAGATAGTTATGGTGCGTATTTCTATGGAGATTTTGTAGCTTCAAATAACTTAGCTAACGTAGATGTTTATATGATAGATACTGAAGAAAATACGGAACTATCTTATGACAATTTTACGTTAAGTGATGTTACGACTTCTAATTTCTCTAACGACCAAAGAAGCATTGGGAGTAGTTGGAGAAATGGTGGTGGACCAGGTTCATTACCTTCTCTTAAAGATAACGTCTTTTATATAATTAACGATACAGATGGTAATCTTTACAAATTAAAATTCTTAGCCTTAACTAATGCAGAAGGTGAGCGTGGTCATCCTGAATTTGTATATAGTTTATTACAGTAAACTTTTAAAATAGATATTAAAAAAGCCTTCATTTAAAAATGAAGGCTTTTTTTTAATGATACATGCTAAAAATCTTAGTTGCTTCATTATAAGAACTCTCAAAACACATCGCATTGAGGTCGTGAGCTTTTTTCTGAGTAAAATACGATAACATTTTTTCGGTTGGCATATTCCCTGTAAGATCATCTTTTGCCATTGGGCAACCACCAAACCCTTGTATGGCGCCATCAAAACGTCGGCAACCAGCATTATATGCAGCATCTACCTTTTCGAACCAAGTTGTTGGTGTGGTATGCAAATGTGCACCAAATTCTATATTTGAATATTCGGGGATTAAATTTGAAAATAAATAGTTGATATTCTCTGGATCTGAACTTCCAATAGTATCACTCAAAGATAAAATACCAACTCCCATTTTAGATAAGCGTTCCGTCCACTCCCCTACGATATCTACATTCCAAGGATCACCATAAGGGTTTCCAAAACCCATTGAAATATAAACCACAACTTGCTTATTGCTTTTGTCTGCAACCTCTAAAATTTCAGACAAGGTCACTACAGATTGTGCTATGGTTTTATGAGTATTACGCATCTGAAAGTTCTCTGATATTGAAAATGGAAATCCTAAATAGTCGATTTCAGAATGCACCGAAGCATCATTTGCTCCCCTTGTATTTGCTATAATAGCGAGCAATTTACTTTCCGTTTTACTCAGATCTAATTGTGCTAAAACTTCGGCCGTATCAACCATTTGCGGAATCGCTTTGGGCGATACAAAACTTCCGAAATCAATAGTATCAAAACCAACACGAAGTAAAGATTGAATGTATTGTACCTTCTTTTCTGTAGGTATAAAAGCCTTAATGCCTTGCATGGCATCTCTTGGACATTCTATTATTTTAACCGTTTTATTCATTGGTTCAAATATACATTAATTGAAATTGAAATTGAACTCGAAATAAAATTTGAAGTTAAAACTTTAAAGCTTTGATTATAATATAAATGGTATTTATCAGTATTGATAAGAGGTTTCGTTTCTGTCTATTATTTTTATTAATTGAATAGCATTTCTCCTAAAAAGCCAAACCATATTGCAAAACCTAAAATTCCGCCAACTAATCCTGATACTATAAACGAAAAACGATATTTAATAGGAATAATTTTAAAAATAACATAAAACGAAATTGTTAAACCTATTATTAAACTTATCGTTGGAATGACCCATTCATTACACCCCAAATATCTTGATATTTTAAATTCATCTGCATGAAAACTCGACTTAGAAAGACATATTACACTATAAGATGCTTGCGCATAATTAAACACTTCTCGAAGTGCAAATAATGACATAAAAACAGCTAACCAATCCATAAGTTTAAATTGGTCTTTCCTTTTTTTTCGCCTAAAAAATAAAATCAATAAACCAATAAAACTAGTAAGTAAGGTTTGTAAAGGTCCTCCTAAAGCTACATACAAAGCATGAGTATCTGGTATAGAAGGATACTTTTTATCTAAAACCAAACTAAGGGCTTCAACTTTTGACTTTATATCTGTTGGCCAAGACCCGTAAGTATCATAGTCATATTCGGCGACTATATTATTGAGCTCTTTTAATGCAGGATCTTTCAAATAACCTTTCTGAAAATAATTCATACTTCCGTAATCTAAAGCTATATCATAACCAAAGTATTTAGCTACAGCAATATGACCAAACTCATGAGAAAGTGTTCCGATAATGGTAAATAGAATAAATGAACAAAAAACAACAAGCGAAAACTTAGGAAGAAAATGGAATCTTAGCATGACACTAAGTTAAAATAAAAACCGCAATTCCTACAAAAACTACAATCTGAAGCCATTTTAAAACGAAACCTGAGTTTTTATGTTTTAAGGTATAGGTTTTAATTTTTCCGGCTAGCAAAGCAATTATTGAAAATATAAGAAATGACACCAACATAAAAAGGCCTCCCAAAATATAAAATTGCCAAATGGTATTCATTGAATCACTAAATAAAAACCCAGGAAAAAAGGCTAAAAAGAAAATAGTCACTTTGGGGTTGAGGACATTCATAAAAAAACCTTGAACAAATAATTGTTTTAAGCTCTTCTTAGGCACATGTTCGGAATTAAGATTAAGACTAGTATCAGATTTATAAACTTTGTAAGCGAGATACAATAGGTAAAGCGAGCCTAAAATTTTAATCCCTAAAAATAGGTTTTCATTTGCTGCGATTATGGCTGAAACACCAAATGCTAATAAGGTGGTATGGATAATGCAACCTGTAATTAGACCGCAAACGGTTGCCATTCCATAAGATTTACCATGACTAATACTTTGCACTAAAACATAGATATTATCTGGTCCTGGCGAAATTGCCAATACTGATGACGCTAATGCGAATGATATGAGAATGTCGTAATTCAGAATATCTTGATTATGGTTTTAAATTACGCTAGTTCTAACAAACAGTCTACTTCAATAAAGCTTTATTAATCCGTTTTATTAAACTCGGCCCTTCATAAATAAAACCCGTATACACCTGAACCAAATCGGCTCCTGCCGCTATTTTTTCTAAAGCATCTTCTGCAGTATGAATACCTCCTACTCCAATAATTGGAAATGCTTTGTTGCTTTTTTTTGCTAAATACTGAATGACTTTAGTCGATTTATCTTTAATTGGTTGTCCGCTTAAACCACCATTACCAATTTCTGTAAGACGAGCATCGCTTGCTTTTAAACCTGTTCTGTCAACAGATGTATTGCTAGCAATTACACCATCGAGGTTGGTTTCTGCAATCAACTCTATAATTTCATCCAGTTGCACATTGTTTAAGTCTGGTGCTATTTTAAGAAGAATAGGCTTCTGTTTACTAAATGTAGCATTGGCCTTTTGTACGGTAGAAATTAGTTCTAACAAATAATCTTTATCGTTAAGTTTTGCATGGCTTCCAACGTTTGGACAACTGACGTTAAGTACAAAATAATCGACATAAGGATGTAAGGCATTAAAGCATTCTAAATAATCTTTGGTATAATCATCCGGAAGTGTTTGGGTGTTTTTTCCAATATTTCCACCGATTATAAGTTGTCCTTTATTCTTTTTAAGTTGTGTTATTGCTGCTTCTAAACCTTCATTATTAAAACCCATTCGGTTAATAATGCCTTTATCATCTTTTAGTCTGAATAAGCGTTTTTTAGGATTTCCTTCTTGTGCTTTTGGAGTTACCGTTCCTATTTCAATAAAACCGAATCCAAAATTGGCCAATTCATTATATAAAACCGCATTTTTATCAAAACCTGCAGCTAAACCAACGGGGTTTTTAAATTTCAGACCAAACAACTCTCGTTCTAATCGTTTATCTTCAATTAGGTATAAAGATCTGAATAGGCTTTTAATTCCTGGTAGTTTTGATACATTTCGAATTAACGAAAAGGTAAAATAATGCACTTTTTCAGGATCAAAAAGGAATAAAATAGGTCTGACTAAAACTTTGTACATGAGAACGATTTTGCTTTACAAAAATAAACAACTCCACGTTAAAACAAACCATAATTTAAGCTATTAATTTTAACAGAAACTGTTATATATCATTATTTATGCTTAAGTTTTTTACTAACTTTGAAATCCAAACAAAAATCAAATTATCATGAAAAAAATTATAGTTCCAGTCGATTTTTCTAAACACTCAGAATACGCATTAGAAACAGGTGCTGCATTAGCAAAACAAAACAATTCAGAATTAATTGTTATGCACATGCTAGAAATGTCAGAATCTATTTTTTCTGCCTCAAGTGACGAACGCGGTGAAGAGAATGCATTTATGCTAATGGTTGCTAACAAAAATTTTGAAGCATTTTTAGACCAACCATATCTCGAAGGCGTTGAAGTAACACCAATGGTTAAATATCATAAAGTTTTAAAAGAAGTTGCAGCTGTTGCAGCCGATGTTAATGCCGATTTAATTGTTATGGGTTCTAGAGGACACAGTGACCATGATGGTATTTTTACAGGTTCTAATACAGAAAAAGTAGTACGTTACAGTAACACACCTGTACTAGTTGTAAAATCTAAGCCATCAACTGTAAGTTTTGAAAATATTGTTTTAGCTACTGATTTTTCTGAAGAAAGTGTTCCGGCAGTTAAAAAAGCACAAGAATTACTATCTAAATTAGGTAAAAAAACAGCTTTATTACACATTAATACTCCTAATTTAGGATTCTTAAGCACAGATGAAATTGACGCTAAAATTGCTGCATTTTTCAACAAAGCCAATCTAAAAGAAACAGATGTGACTGTGGCTCGTATTTCAGATCATAACGTTGAAGACGGTATATTAAGTTTTTCTAAAAGAAACAAAACAGATGCTGTAGCAATGATTACACATGGCAGAAAAGGATTAAGTCATTTCTTTGGAGGTAGTATTTCTGAAGACGTAGTTAATCACAGTAAACTTCCTGTTATCACCTTTAAACTTTAATTCTATAATAAAAACTTCATGCAGCATATTATAAACCGTTTTATTAGTTATGTAACTATAGACACGGAATCCGACCCAAATTCTGAAACTACGCCAAGTACCGAAAAGCAGTGGAATTTAGCCAATAAATTGGTTGAAGAATTAAAAGAAATTGGCCTAAGCGATGTAACCATTGATGAGAATGCATACATTATGGCAACCTTACCAAGCAATGTAGATCATCAGGTACCAACTATTGGATTTATTTCACATTTTGATACCTCTCCAGATTTTACAGGAGCAAATGTAAAACCTCAAATTATTGAAGATTATGATGGTAAAGACATTGTTCTCAACGCCGAGGAAAATATCATTTTATCTCCAGATTATTTTGAAGATTTACTAATGTATAAAGGTCAGACCTTAATTACAACAGATGGTACAACACTTTTAGGAGCAGATGATAAAGCCGGAATTACAGAGATTGTTTCTGCAATGGAATACCTTATTAATCATCCTGAGATTAAGCATGGAAAAATAAGAATTGGGTTTACACCAGATGAAGAAATTGGTAGAGGAGCACATAAATTTGATGTTGAAAAATTCGGCGCAGATTGGGCTTATACCATGGATGGTAGCCAAGTTGGTGAATTAGAATATGAAAATTTTAATGCTGCTGGAGCAAAAATCACTGTAAAAGGTAAGATTGTTCATCCTGGATATGCTAAAGGCAAAATGATCAATTCTATGTATTATGCTTCAGAATTTATTAATACTTTACCAAGATTAGAAACGCCAGAACATACAGAAGGTTACGAAGGTTTTTTCCATTTACATAACATGGAAGGCGAAGTTGAAGAAACAATTCTTCAATATATTATTAGAGATCACGACAAAGATAAATTTGAAGCACGAAAAGCTTTATTAGAAAAAATTGTTTTTGATTTAAATACAAAATACGAAAGTGAGGTTTTTAAAATTGAAATTAAAGACCAGTACTTCAACATGAAAGAGAAAGTAGAGCCTGTAATGCATATTGTAGATATTGCAGAAGAAGCTATGAAAGCTGTTGGAGTGACTCCGTTAATAAAAGCAATACGTGGCGGAACTGATGGTTCTCAACTCTCTTATATGGGATTACCTTGCCCAAATATTTTTGCTGGAGGTCATAATTTCCATGGTCGTTATGAATATGTTCCTGTAGAAAGTATTCAAAAAGCAGTAGACGTTATTTGCAAAATTGCTGAACTTACAGCTAAACAAAACTAGTCTCCGCTTTAACCTTTTATATTAGTTAGTAGTATTGACTTAATTTTTTATTAAGTTTACTACTAACTTTTTTATTGTAATACTTTCTGTTATCTCTTATGAAAAAAATAGCATTCGTCATATTCTTCTGCTTTCTGCTAATCGGTTGTAGCAAACTATTAGGTGAGGAAGTCGCCAGACTAGAAATAAACAAAACAAGTAATACCGAACTTTACCCAAAAGAAGCCGCTCTTAGCCTTTCAAAAGGTGAAAAAATTTCATTTTGGACAGATACAGATGTTGTATATGAAGATGATGTTGCTCTTATATATACCGTTGAAATATGGAAAGATTCTGTCAACATAGGAGGATTAAAATTAGATGCTTTAAAAACAAACCCAACAGTAATGGAACTTAGAAAAACAATAGGAAATAAAACATCTTGGAGTTTTTCTGGTAAGATGAAACATATAACTATAAAGGAAACAGGCAACTATACGTTTAAAGCTATTTTGAACTCCTCTGATAATCCATCCTTAAAAATTAACAAAGCAGAACTCGTATTAAAAAAATAACTATTGAATTTACTATTAGCTTTCTTTTCTTTATAAAAGTAAATATTATGAGTATAACAACACCAGAACACGATGCGCGTGTAGCAAAATTAACATTTGCATCTGTTTACCCACACTACATCACAAAAGTTGAGAAGAAAGGCAGAACAATTGAAGAATTGCACCAAGTAATAGAATGGTTAACTGGTTTTGACAACAAAAAACTACAAGAGCTTATTGAAAAAAAAGTCACTTTTAAAACCTTCTTCGAAAAAGCAAAACTAAACCCAAATGCACATCTAATTAAAGGTGTAATCTGCGGCTACAGAATTGAAAACATAGACACTCAATTAACACGAGAAGTAAGGTATTTAGACAAACTTGTAGATGAATTAGCCAAAGGACGTAAGATGGAAAAGATTTTGCGTAGCGCTTAAATGGCTTTGCTATACTTGAAAAAATTGCTATAACCCTAAATGCTCGCTTACAAAACCATTCTATCTTCATTTTTTGATTAAATTTTAATAAGGGATGTTTCATTACAAATCAACTATTACTATCTTTGCACCCTGATTAAATAGACACATGAAAATTTCTTACAACTGGCTTAAACAGTTTATAAAAACCGATTGGGACGCTGAAAAAACAGGCGAATTACTTACTGATCTAGGTTTAGAAATAGAAGGTATTGATACCTTCGAATCTGTAAAAGGCGGATTAAAAGGTATTGTTGTTGGTGAGGTATTAACCTGCGAACAACATCCAAATGCAGACCGACTAAAAGTAACAACTGTAAATATTGGTACAGATACTCCCTTACAAATTGTTTGTGGTGCACCAAATGTAGCAGCAGGACAAAAAGTCCCTGTAGCAACTATAGGTACTACATTATACACTGAAGAAGGAGAAGCTTGGAAAATTAAAAAAGGTAAAATTCGTGGTGAAGAAAGTCATGGAATGATTTGTGCTGAAGACGAATTAGGCCTTGGCAAATCTCACGACGGCATAATGGTTTTGGATGCCGATATAAAAGTTGGAACTCCTGCCGCTGAAATCTTTAAAGTAGAAAATGATCAAGTTTTTGAAATTGGCTTAACACCAAATAGAGCTGATGCTATGAGTCATTATGGTGTGGCACGAGACCTAAAAGCTGGTTTGTTACAAAAAGAAATTTCTTTAGAGCTCATTACTCCTTCAGTAAGCTCATATCATGTTGATGCTAGAGCACTTAAAATAGATGTAGACGTAAAAGATTACGTAAAAGCACCTCGTTATTGCGGTGTTACTATTTCTGGTTTAAAAGTTGAAACATCACCTGCTTGGTTGCAAAATCGTTTAAAATCTATTGGCTTATCTCCTATTAATAACATAGTAGATATTACAAATTACGTATTACACGAACTTGGTCAACCATTACACGCATTTGATGCAGATAAAATTGCAGATAAAAAAATTGAAGTTAGAACCTGTAAAGCTGGTACAAAATTTACAACCTTAGATGGTGTTGAGCGCGAATTACACGAAGACGATTTAATGATTTGCGATTCTAACAAACCAATGTGTATTGCTGGTGTTTTTGGAGGTATTGATTCTGGTGTTACAGAAAACACAACACGTATCTTCCTAGAAAGCGCTTATTTTAATCCTATTAGTGTTCGTAAAACGGCGAAGCGCCACGGTTTAAATACAGATTCGTCTTTTAGATTTGAACGCGGAATAGATCCTAATCTTACTGAATATGCACTTAAACGTGCTGCTTTATTAATTCTAGAAATTGCTGGTGGAGAAATTACTAGCGATATTGTTGACGCCTACCCAAAAAAAATAAAAGATTTTGAAGTTCGGTTAAGTTTCGATAATGCTGAAAAATTAATTGGTGAAAGAATTCCTGAAGAAACTATAAAAAGTATTCTGTCTTCTCTAGATATTAAAATAAATAATGTTACAGAAGCAGGTGTAGGATTAACAGTTCCTGCCTTCAGAAATGATGTACAACGTGAAGCTGATATTATTGAAGAAATCTTAAGAGTTTACGGTTACAACAATATAGCAACAACAACTAAATTAAATGCTTCAATATCTAATTCGTCTAAATTTGAAGATTATAAACTTCAAAATATTATAGGTAACCAATTGGCTTCTCAAGGGTTCTTTGAGATTATGGCTAATTCTTTAACATCACCTAAATATATAGAATTAAGCGAGGACTTAAATGAAGCGCATAATGTAAAAATGCTAAATCCTCTCAGTAACGATTTGGAAGTAATGCGCCAATCTTTATTGTTTTCTGGATTAGAAGCTTTAGCTCACAATATTAATAGAAAACGTGACGATTTAAAATTATTTGAATTCGGAAAAACATATCATCAATACTCAGAGGCCAGAGAAGAACACAAGCATTTATCAATTTTTGTGACTGGAAACAAATCTGAAGAACGTTGGAATGCGCCTACAACCCCAAGTGACTTCTTTTATTTAAAAGGTACTATAGAAGTCGTTTTACAACGCTTAGGTTTAACAAGGTTAAAATCGGCACCAGTTACATCTGATATTTTTAGTGAAGGGATGAGTCTTTCTATTGGAAAGAAAAAATTGGTAGATTTTGGTTTGGTTAAAAAATCTGTTTTAAAACATTTTAGTATTTCTCAGAAGGTATTATATGCCGACTTTAATTGGGATAACGTTTTAGAAATGGCACAGCATAATAAAATTAAGTTTAATGCTATTCCTAAGTATCCTGAAGTTAAACGTGATTTTGCTTTATTATTAGACAACAAAGTTACTTTTAAAGAAATTGACACTATAGCTAAACAAACAGAAAAGCAATTACTTAAAAGTGTAAATCTATTTGATGTTTATGAAGGTAAGAACTTACCAGAAGGCAAAAAGAGTTACGCTATTAGCTTTATCTTACAAGACGAACACAAGACGCTTAATGATAAACAAATTGACAAAATAATGTCTAAGCTTCAAGCTAATTTTGAAAAACAGCTTGGTGCTGAGTTACGATAACACACACAAGTAAGTCAATAAAAAAAGCCCTTAAAATTAAATTTTAAGGGCTTTTTAATATTCTACATATTTTATTAAAGATCAATGACATCCTTTGTCTTTTTTTTCTTCGGCTTAAATCTAAGTCTAAGCTTTTTAAAACTGATTTCTATATAATAAAGTAAGGCATAAAAGAAAACAGCACCACCAGACATTTCTAAGAACTCTTCAAAATTATACATTAATGCATAGGTTAAGGTATCCTCGCCATGTATTTCTGCATGCATGCCGCCAAGCATTTCCATACCAACTGCCCCACCAATGAATAGGACAGCAGCCAAAATAAAAAGCTTCAAAATCTTTTTAGGTAAATGCATCATAAACTTAAAATAAGCTATACCAAGAATAATAACTAAAGCCAAATACGGTATAAACCACGCAAAATAAAGTAAACCAGACGTATTAAATAAAGCTTCCATTGGTGCTCTAAGCTGCTCATGTATCTGTATCATTTCATCTAAAGAAATAAATACAAAAATAGCCGACATGCCTACCCAATGCCAAAAATAGCTGCCTTTAGCTTTATTTCCCATAGCGATAAATGCTAATAAAATGGCATCACCTAATAGTACTAAAGCAGAAAAATAAGTGGGCAAATTAGCTTCTAAATTTACATTTAAGAGTTTTACTAATAAACGTGTCGCCTTAGCATCCATTCCTGATGTATTAAATAATAAATAAACAGAAAACAAACTTCCTATTACTAATATTGCAATCGCAATAAACAAGTTCCTAAGAATCTTAGCTTTTCTTACCTTTAATTTCATATTAAAATGAGTTTTATCTAGACAAATAGGGAGTTTGCCTTAAGAATAATTAATTTTTAATCAATAAATTGAACTAACGAAGATATATTTTTTGAATGATAGCACTCTATATTTTATTCAAACAGTCTATAACTTCGTTAAAATGTGTTATTCCGGACAAACTTAATATCAGCAAAACACTAATCAATAAATTTCAAATATTTTACGTTCTTTAATATAATTACGCTTTAAAGTTGCTATTTTTAACATTCACTAAAAATTAAAGAAAATGGCAAATATAACCTTAGGCGGAAACCCTATAGAAACTTCAGGAAACCTACCTTCTGTTGGTAGCAAAGCTCCTGATTTTAAACTTACTGCAACAGATTTATCTACAAAGTCTTTAACGGATTATAATGGAAGTCGATTAATATTAAATATATTTCCTAGTGTAGATACAGGAACTTGTGCCCAATCTGTAAGAACATTTAATGAAAAGGCTAGTCAATTAGAAAACACAAAAGTACTCTGCATATCTAAAGATTTACCATTTGCATTAGCTCGTTTTTGTGGAGCAGAAGGCTTGGACAATGTAGAAACGCTTTCCGATTTTAAAACAGGTGATTTTGGAAATGATTACGGAATAACGTTTAAAACAGGACCTTTAGAAACCTTATTATCGCGTTGTATTGTAGTCATTGAAAAAGACGGAACAATTTTACACTCAGAACAGGTCGCTGAAATTAAGGATGAACCTAATTATACAGCAGCTTTAGACGCTTTAAAATAGCACTTAAGCAGACCTTAAATAGGCTATATTAATCTTATTATCACACTCGCAAATTTCCCTTAGTTGCTAAAAAAAAGCACTAGGAACAAATTAGTATTACTAACTCATGCAAAAAAAAGAACCTTTTATAATAAATAGAATTAAAAGTGTTGGGTATGCCTTTAAAGGTATGTTGATATTAATTAAAACAGAAGCAAGTATCAAAGTGCAATTTACTATTGCTATTCTGATAACTATTGCTGGTTTTTATTTTGAAATATCAAAAACAGAATGGATTGCACAATTAGTTATGATTGCGATGGTAATGAGTGTTGAAGGGATGAATACAGCTATTGAATATATAGCAGATTTTATTCACCCAGAATACCATAAAAAAATAGGATTAATAAAAGATGTTGCTGCTGGAGCTGTTTTTTTTGCAGGTATAATCTCTGTAATTATTGCTGGTATAATCTATATTCCTAAGTTTCTTTAAGATCAACTTTTCTTTTATATGACATCTTGAAATTAAATTGAACCTCTAATTACCATTCAAATATTACTCTCGTTTCCATACCAAAAGCAATAAGATAAACGTTTCATATTTGTATTTTTGTCCAATTCAAATTCAACACCATATTTAAGACTTAAAATGAAATCATTATTTGCAACATTTTCTATTGTATTAGTTTGGGTAAGTTGCAATTTAAAGAACAAAGAAGACAATAGCGTTAAGACCGTTAATATCCTAAAAGACACTATTAAACCTATTGAAAAATCTAAGTCTGGTCTCACTAAAGCGTATGTATTAGGGAAATTTAATTATAAAACCGACAGTACATTTACAAAAGTGAGTTTAGAACATTCAGCAAAAACGTTATACCTTAATAAGGTGGTTTATGCTGATTATATAAAAATGTATAAGGCAGCAAAAAAAGAGGGTATTGATTTAACCATTTTATCTGGAACCCGAAATTTTAATGAACAAAAAAACATTTGGGAACGCAAATGGAAAAAGTATAAAACTCTAGATCCAATTACACGTGCTCAAAAAATTTTAGAATATAGTGCTATGCCTTCTTCATCTCGTCATCATTGGGGAACGGATTTAGACCTAAATAGTTTAAGTAATTCGTATTTTAGCAGCGGAAAAGGGAAAGTCACTTATAATTGGCTACAAGCTAATGCTAATAATTATGGGTTTTATCAAGTTTATACCAATAAAGAAAATGGAAGAACAGGTTGTAATCTTGAAAAATGGCATTGGTCCTATTTACCTTTGGCAAGTCGGTATTTAGATTTTTACAATACTAATGTCACTATTAGCGATATTAGTGGATTTGAAGGTTCAGAACTTGCTAGAGATTTAAACATTATAGAAGACTATATTAATGGTATTTCTAAAAAAGCGAAAGAATATAAATAAATAATAGATTTCCGAAGTATTAGGAAAGTTAACATGGCAAAAAAAACAATAAAAAAGAAAACCACCACTAAAGCAAAGCCTAAAGCAAAAGCAAAACTAAAAAGGCCTTCGTTTCAGCTAACCAATCAGCATAAACTGATATTGGGTAGCTTTCTTATTATAATGGGTATACTTCTTTTTGTCTCATTTTTATCTTTTGTTTTTACAGGCAAAGAAGACCAAAGCGTACTTCATAGTTTTCCTGAGCGTTCTACAGAATATAAAAACTGGGCAAGCCAACTTGGTGCTTGGGTTAGTGAATTCTTTATAACTCAAGGTTTTGGTTTACCTTCCTTTATTTTTGCTGGGTTATTATTTCTTTCTGGCGTTTATGTAACTTTAAACCTAAAAAAATCTAAACTTAGAAAACATTGGATTTGGGGAACACTCATTGTAATATGGTTATCTGTTCTTTTTGGTTTTTTTACACATAAATACGACCTTCTTGGTGGTACAATTGGTTTTGAAATGAATCAATTCTTTCAAGATTATATTGGTAAAATTGGAACTGCACTTTTATTACTTCTTGGGCTTATTACATATTTAGCTATCAGATTTAAAATTACTGGAGACACTATTGTAAATAGTTTTAAACGCGCTCAAAGTTCAATTAAAGAAGATTTAAAATCCGAAAAAGAGACTAAAGAACCAGCAGTAATCTTTGACAATAATTTAACCGAAGAAGCAGAAGCCATTAAATCTGCCTTCGAAATTCCATTAGAAAATACAGAACCTACCATTAATAAATATTCTAAACCAAAATCGAAAACAGAAGATAGAGCTGAAAAGCTTACGATGGAAGTTACAGAAAAACCTAAAGAAGAAACCGTAGATGTTCCAGATTTAGTAGATGTTCCAGAGTTAAAAGTAGAAGTAGAAACTGTTGAAGAAGAAAAATCTGAATCTGATAATTTAGCAGATAAATTGGTTGAAGATTTTGGGCAATTTGATCCTACACTAGAGTTAGGTAAGTATCAATTTCCAACTTTAGACCTATTAAAAAAATATGATAACGAAGGGATTTCAATAGACCAAGAAGAGCTTGAAGAAAATAAAAACAGAATTGTAGAAACATTACTAAACTACAAAATTGGTATTACAAGTATTAAAGCTACCATTGGCCCAACAGTTACACTTTATGAAATTGTTCCTGATGCAGGAATTAGGATTTCAAAAATCAAAAATTTAGAAGACGACATTGCACTTTCGCTTGCGGCATTAGGTATTAGAATTATTGCTCCAATTCCAGGAAAAGGAACTATTGGTATTGAGGTTCCAAATAAAAATTCGACTATTGTATCAATGCGCTCTGTAATTGCATCGCAAAAATTCCAAAAATCCGAAATGCAACTACCAATCGCATTTGGAAAAACGATTAGCAACGAAACCTTTGTTGTAGATTTAGCCAAAATGCCACACATGCTTATGGCTGGTGCTACTGGTCAGGGTAAATCGGTAGGTTTAAATGCTGTTTTAACCTCACTACTCTATAAAAAACATCCCGCTGAAGTAAAATTTGTATTGGTCGATCCTAAAAAAGTTGAGCTCACACTTTTCAATAAAATTGAACGCCATTATTTAGCAAAACTACCCGATAGTGAAGATGCAATTATTACAGATAACACTAAGGTTATTAACACCTTAAATTCGCTTTGTATAGAAATGGATAACCGTTATGAAATGCTTAAAAATGCATTTTGTAGAAACATTGCAGAATATAACGCTAAGTTTAAAGCTAGAAAATTAAATCCAAATGATGGTCACGCCTTTTTACCTTATATCGTTTTAGTGGTAGATGAGTTTGCCGATTTAATTATGACCGCAGGTAAGGAAGTAGAAACACCTATTGCAAGATTAGCACAATTGGCACGAGCAATTGGAATACATTTAATCATTGCAACACAACGTCCTTCTGTTAACGTTATTACTGGTATTATTAAAGCCAATTTCCCAGCACGTATTGCGTTTAGAGTAACTAGTAAAATTGATTCTCGTACCATTTTAGATGGTTCCGGAGCAGATCAATTAATTGGTCGTGGAGATATGTTATATACACAAGGAAACGAATTAATAAGAATTCAATGTGCTTTTGTAGACACACCAGAAGTTGAAAAAATCACAGAATTTATAGGCTCACAAAAAGCTTATCCAGACGCACATTTATTACCAGAGTATGTTGGTGAAGAAGGTGGCACAAATCTTGATATAGATATATCTGATAGAGATAAATTGTTTAGAGAAGCAGCAGAACTTATTGTAACAGCACAACAAGGTTCGGCGTCTTTATTACAACGAAAACTAAAACTAGGTTATAACAGAGCTGGTAGAATTATAGATCAATTAGAAGCTGCTGGTATTGTTGGCAATTTTGAAGGTAGTAAAGCTCGTCAAGTTTTAGTACCAGACTTAGTGGCTTTAGATCAATTACTAGAAAACGAAAAACAATAAAAAAACTTAAATAGACTTAAAAAAGATAAAATGAAAAACTTAATTCTAATAACATTTTTAACACTAGGATTTACTGTATTTGCACAAAATGATAACAAAGCCGAAGCTTTATTAAACGAAGTGAGCACTAAAATAAAAAGCTATAAAAACATCAGTTTAGATTTTAAATACGAATTAAATAATCTTAGCGAAAATGTAAAACAAGAAACCCGTGGCGATGTTGTTATTGAAGGTGAAAAATACAAACTTAACATTTTAGGTGTTACGCGTATTTTTGACGGAAAAACATTATATACAATAAGTCCTGAAGATGAAGAGGTAACAATTTCATCAGACAATACCGAAGATGAAAGCACCATAACACCAAGCAAAATGTTATCCTTTTATGAAAATGGATATACTTATAAAATGGATATTATTCAAAATGTAAGAGGAAGAAAAATTCAATATATAAAGTTAAATCCTATGGATACTAATTCTGAAATAAAACACGTCTTATTAGGAATTGATGCCACAACAAAACACATATATAATCTGATTGAAGTTGGTAAAAATGGAACAAAAACAACATTAACTGTTAATTCTTTTAAAACCGACCAACCTATTTCAAAAACCTTATTTACATTTGACAAAAGTAAATACAGTGATTACTTTATCAATAAAATAGACTAAGGTTTAATGAAAATATTAGATAGGTACATACTTATCACATTTCTAAAGACGTTTTTTAGCGTCTTTATTATATTCATGTTTATCTTTATTTTGCAAGGTGTTTGGCTATATATCGCAGAACTTGCTGGTAAAGATTTAGACATTACTGTGACTGCGAAATTTATTTTGTACTATATGCCAAAGCTAATTCCTTTGGTGGTACCTCTAACCATTTTGTTATCCTCTATAATGGTTTTTGGGAACTTTGCAGAAAATTACGAGTTCGCTGCTATGAAATCTACAGGCATCTCGCTACAACGAGCCATGCGAAGTTTAAGCGTGTTTATTGTTGCGCTTGGAGTTGGATGCTTCTTTTTTGCCAACAACGTTATTCCTTGGGGAGAATATAACTTCTATAACTTAAGACGAAATATTGCAAAAGTAAAACCAGCATTAGCGATTGCTGAAGGTCAATTTAATGAAATTGGTAACATTAATATTAAAGTCGAAGAAAAGTATGGTGACAGAGGTCAATTTCTAAAAGGAGTTGTTATTCATAAAAAAAATCCCGCACGTTCAGGGAATTATACCGTTATTATCGCAGAAAAAGGGGAATTAAAAAGTAGTCCTGACTCCAATATTCTTCAACTTGAATTAATAAACGGAAATTATTACGAAGAAGTAATCAATAAAAACTCAAAGAAAAACCTAAATAAACCACATGTTAGGAGCTATTTCGAAAACTATTTATTTAATGTAGATTTAGAAATATTAAATTCTGAAGACTTAGAAGAAAAAAGTCACAACGATAGGTACAATATGCTTAATGTAAGTCAATTATTAAGGCAAATTGATACACTCGAAAAAAAGAAAAACAAGGATTATTCAGATCTATCAAACACCCTGTATAACAGAAGTACTTATGCCTCATTAGGTACAAATATAAATACGACAAAAACCGATACTATTTTTAAAGGCGAAAGCATCTTAGACCTTTATAATACCACTCAAAAAATCCAAATTGTAAACTTGGCCTTAAGTTCTTCAAATAGTACAAGACAAATTATAGATGCAAATACCAAATCTTTTGAAAAATCTTCTTTTTGGCTAAATGATCATATTATAGCTTTACACGATAAATTTGTTTTAGCCTTTGCTTGTGTTATACTCTTCTTTGTTGGTGCACCACTTGGAGCTTTAATTCGTAAAGGCGGACTAGGCTTACCAATGGTTGTTGCCATTGTGTTATTTTTAGCCTATCATTTCTTTAATATTTTCGCTAAAAACAGTGCAGAAAAAGGCGGTTTAGATCCCATAATTGGTGCGTGGTTATCAACGGCCGTTATGTTACCTCTAAGTATTTACTTAACAACACGAGCTACAAATGACAAAGGTGTTTTTCAATTTGACGTTATTTTAGTTCCTTTAAAACGTTTGTTTACATCAAAAAATGAGCTTCAACTTTCTGAAAGTGATACCAAAACTTATAATTATTATAAAAAATACTCAATTGAAGAACTGGTAAGTATTATAAAAAAGCAAGATGAATTTGATATCGATAAAAAACCAAAAGAGATTGCTTTACATAGTTTATTAAATCGTAAAATTTCACTTGAAAGTTTAAAATCTGAAGGTCTAGAAATTCCTGATAAACTTATAAAAGCCCGTGTTTTATTGAAAGATTATAAAGATTACTCTAAAACGAGTTTAATTAGCTATTCTACAGGAGTCATTCTATTAGTATTATATTTTGTATTTAGAAATAATAATCTAGCTCAAATTGCAGAAGCCTCATTAAGCTTAAGTATTATTGCGTTACTATTTTTTGCTATTTATGTTATTGTAGATGCTTTTGTATATTCAAAATTCTATAAAACTATTGATCAAAAAGGCAAACGCATCAACCCATTAATTCTTATTCTTACGCTGCCTCTATATCCTTTAAAGTATATAATGTTAAGAAACCGAATTTCGCAAGACTTCTATCTAAGCTGTCTTCAAAATATAAAATAACTGTATCTTTACTTCATCTAAAAAAATCATAATGATAACTAAAACCAAACATACAAAAATGAGCCTAAACACTATAGAAGAAGCCATTGAAGACATAAGACAAGGCAAGGTTATTATTGTTGTAGATGATGAAAATCGTGAAAACGAAGGAGACTTTTTGGCTGCAGCAGAAAAAGTAACTCCGGAGATGATAAATTTTATGGCTACACATGGTCGTGGTTTAATTTGTGCTCCACTTACAGAACACCGTTGTGAAGATTTAGAATTAAACATGATGGTAAGAAATAACACAGACCCAATGGAAACTGCTTTTACAGTTTCTGTAGATTTAAGAGGTAATGGTGTAAGTACGGGTATTTCTGCAAGCGATAGAGCAAAAACGGTACAAGCTTTAGTAAAAAAAGACACCAAGGCTTTTGAATTAGCAAGACCAGGTCATATTTTCCCTTTAGTTGCTAAAGAAGGTGGTGTTTTAAGACGAACTGGCCATACAGAAGCAGCCATAGATTTTGCGCGTTTAGCTGGTTTTGAACCTGCAGGAGTTATTGTAGAGATAATGAATGAAGATGGTACAATGGCACGCTTACCACAATTAATGAAAGTGGCCAAAAAGTTTGATTTAAAAATTGTATCTATTGAAGATTTGGTGGCTTATCGAATGGAATATGATTCTTTAATTGAAAAGAAAGAAGACTTTGATATTGAAACACGTTTTGGTAAATTTAGATTGAGAGCTTATTTACAAACAACCAATAACCAAATTCATATTGCTTTAACAAAAGGAACTTGGAAATCTGACGAGCCAATTTTAACACGTGTTAATGCTACTTTAGTAAACAATGATATTTTAGGTACTTTAACAAATAATGCAGACAAAAAGCTAGATGATATGTTTAATGTAATTAATACAGCTGGTAAAGGCGCTATTATATTTATTAATCAACAAGCTGAGTCTATGAACTTACTAACACGCCTTTCTATTCTTAAAGAAAACCAAGTTGAAGGTAAATTAGTTAAAGCTCCAAGTATTGGTATGGACACTAAAGATTTTGGTATTGGTGCTCAAATACTACACGATCTAAAAATAAGCAAGCTCAAATTAATATCCAACAGCTTACAAACTAAACGTGTTGGGATGATTGGTTATGGTTTAGAGATTGTTGAATATGTAGAATATTAAAAATAAGAAAGCCACTCCCTACAGTGACTTTCTAAATATTCTCAAAATATGAGAACTTCTCAAACATTGAGACTTATTATAAAAAAATTAATTTTTGTTTTTTACTAAGGATTTAAGTGCATTTAATTCTCTTTCTAAGCGATCAATTTTGTCAAGTTTTTGATTTTGTTTTTCAATAAGTAATTGTTGCTCTTGAATTGCTTTTACAAGCACAGGGATTAAATCACTATAATAAACTCCTAAATTTTCATTTTCTTTTCTAACCATTGTTTTTTCATCTTCTGCATATTCATAATCGTATGTTGAAACAACTTCAGGAATAATGGTTAATAGCTGTTGCGCAGAGAATCCTATCTTATTCTTATCATCAATACTATTCTTCCATTGGTATTTTATGGTTTCTAACTGTAAGATTTCATTAAGCCCGTAATTAAGCGGCTTTATATTTTTCTTTAGCTTTATATCACTAGTTTGAATAGTTCCATTTATAGACCAAACACTATTCCAACGTTGTGCAGAATTCCCAAGATTAAAAGGAGATGTTGAACTCATTGGGTAGTATGGCAAAAAACTACCATACACAGACATATGCAAGTTACCTGAGTCCATAATATATTCCGTAGATCCTAATTGTACCGCTGTTCCATTAGTACTTCCTTGATAAAAAGAAGCCACATAATCTACGACAACTCCATTTGGCATGACATCTCCGTTATTGTTTAATCCGCCTGGATTAAAAGTATTAGACCCAATGAAAACAACATCTCTATCAGCATCTAAAAATAAAGCATAAGCTCTATTTTCAGACTCAACTCTAAAATCTGAATTGGTACCAAGTTGATTAAAAATAGCCGAACCTCTAACATCTACAGTAGCACCAGGATACTCAGTACCAATACCAACTCTATTTGTTCCTCCATTTACAAAAAACATACTAGCGTTATTATTAGATTCTACTCTAAAATCAAAATCACCACTGTCTTCATTAAAAATAGCAGCCCCTCTTGTATCTAAAGCAGCATTTGGAGCAATTGTTCCTATACCTACTCGATTGGTACTTGCATCTACAAAAAGTGTTGTATTATCTACACTAAGGTCTCCATTATTATCGTTTTGTAGAAACAATTCTGTATTAGAATTTGTAATTACCTCGTTTCCGTCTAACCTTAATGAATTAGCTATCTCAAGGACACCTGTATTTGCAACTCCAGTAGCATCCGTAACATTTGTAAACTCTACTCTACCTGAGCTTACCTGAAAATCACCATTTGTTGCATATATTATTCTACCAGCACCTGGACCTCCTTGATTATAAGCTTGGTTTAAGGTATTTCCACCACCTAATAAAGGAGTCCAAATACCATTCCAGTAATAATAACCTACTCCGCTTCCTCCTGTGACAGTCGGATTGGTATTCCATATTAATAAACTTGTTGTAGGTGAAGCGATTGGCGTAGTAGCATTGGTAACATTTACTAAACTTACACGCGGTATTAACAATCCACGATCTAAAGAACTAATATCTAATGCTGATGATGCATCTGGATTTGTTGTACCTATGCCAACTTGAGCATAAGATAGCACTGTTAGTAAACAAAAACTGATAATAATGGCTGTTTTTTTCATGGTTGGTTATTTTGATGGTGAACTTATTCTTTGCTAAAATGTGTGCTTTTTATAATCTTATTTTTATGTACTATGTTTAAATTATAAATACCTTTTTCTAAAAGGTTAACATTTATATATATTTTATTTGATGACAATTTTTCAATATTGCCCACAAGCTTTTCATTAGTCATAAAGCTATTAATGAAGGGTTAAAAATTTTAATTAGTAAGGAAGGGTATTACAATTGTAAAGTTAGTTGAGACGTAACTATCTAACTATAAGACATGTAACAAACACTATAATTTATGTAACATCTCAATGAATACAAGCGCTACGAGCCATGAAGTGCATTAAATTTAGCTCAATAAATGGAAAAATATAAGACTAATTATTGCTTAGAAATAAATTCTGTTGGAGTACAACCATACATTTCTTTAAAACATTTTGCAAAATAAGAATGGTCATTAAAACCCACCGAATATCCAATCTCAGAAACATTTGCATCGCTCTTTTTAAGCAAGTCTGCTGCTAATTTTAAACGTTGAGAACGCACAAATTCTGTTGCAGACAAACCTGTAAGTGCTTTTAATTTTCGGTGTAATTGCATACGACTCATACCTAATGCTTTACTGAAATCTGCTGCGCTAAAAGTTGGTTCTGTTATGTTTTCATCAATAACAGTGTTTAGCTTTTCTAGAAATTGAGCATCAAAACTATTAATAGCTATCTCTGTTGGTTTTAACACCAATTCTTGACTATAGCGCTCACGAAGTTTTAACCTTGAATTGATTAAATTTTTCACTCTTATTTCTAATGCTTTTGTTTTAAAGGGTTTCGTAATATAATCATCTGCACCAGTTTCTAAACCTTTAAACGTATCTGTATCTTCCGTTTTTGCTGTTAATAAAATAATTGGGATATGACTTGTTCGTTCGTCTTGTTTAAGAATTTCAGATAATTGGAAGCCATTTAATTTTGGCATCATTACATCAGATATAATAATATCTGGGACTAACGCAATAGCCTTTTCTACTCCTATTTCGCCATTAGAAGCCTCAACCACTTGATAGCTGTCTTTAAAAACCGATTTAACAAAAATTCGTATATCCTCATGATCATCTACAATCAATAAAATAGGACGGTTCTCATCTATAACCTCTTTAACTGCTGCTTTTTCTACTTTAATTGTATCCTCTTTTTGTTTAATCATTGAAGGATTGGTAAAAGCATCTGCGAAATCACTGGGCTTAAATTGTGACTTAAGAATGGGCAAATAAACTTTAAATAGTATTGTTTTATTAGAAGTATTTTCTACAGTAATTTCTCCATAAGATAAGTTAACAATCTCTTTTACTAATGATAAACCTATGCCAACTCCTTCTGTATTTTCATCTGCTTGATAAAAACGGTTAAAGATATTATCAACCTGCTTTTTGGTTAATAAATTACCTTTATTCTCTACCTGCAGTTGTAATGTATCATCTAGAACTAATGCATTAAAATTTATAGCACTATTTTCAGGTGCGTATTTAAAAGCATTAGACAGTAAATTTATAACCGTTTTTTCAATAACATCTTTATCAAACCAAACGTTATTTAATTCATCTATATTAATAGTATAGTTTATGTGTTTCTGAGTGGCTTGATGTTGAAAAGAAGATGCCATAGATTTTAACAAAACAGATAAATCTCCTTGACTTACTTTTAGTTTTAAATGACCAGCCTCTAACTTAGATAGATCCAACAATTGATCTACCAAATTGAGTAATCTATCCGAATTACGTTGAATCATTTCAAAATCAGTTCTATCTTCTTCTGTAAGGTTTGAACTGTTTAAGCGCTTATCTATTGGTCCAGATATTAGGGTTAATGGTGTACGAAACTCGTGAGATATATTGGCGAATAATTTTGATTTAAAATCATCGAGTTCTTTTAATTTTTTTGTGGTTTTTTGTCGGTTTTGAAATAGAACAAAAAAGAATAATCCCGCTATTGTTGTTAATCCCAAACCTCCTAAATAAAGATTGCGCTGATTAGTTTTCTGTTCTTCAGATAATTTTTTTTGCGATTTTAATAGTATGATTTCTCGCTCTTTTTTAGCCGCTTGATATTTAGCATCTAATTCAATCGCATTTTTACTATTCTCCTCTTTAAATATAGAATCCTTAAATACAAACGCTTTCTGCATATTCACAAACGCATTTTTATAATCGTTCTTTAACTCATATAAATAAGCATAATCTTTATATAAATTCTTTCTTCTATCGTCGGTAGAAAAACCATGCGTTTTAAAAATAGCGGCTGCAGAATCTAAATATTTCAACCCTTTGTCTGGCTGGTTAAATCTTCTAAAAACAGAACCTAACCCATAATAAGCTTCACTGATTTTTACAGAATCATTTGATTTTTTAATAACTTCTAATCTTTTCTTATAATTAATCTCAGCTGCTTTATAATCTTTGCTCGAAGCATCTATAGATGCCAATGTATAATACACATTCGCAATAAATTTGTAATTCTTTTCTTTTTGATAATATTCTAGGACCTTATTAACGTATATCCTTGCTGTATCTAAATGTTCCTTCGTATCTCTTGCCTGGGACATAAATCCGTGCCACTCACCCAACCTATATTTTGTAAGGTTAATTAATTTTTCGTCGTTAGTCTCCTCCGCAAGATTTATCGCCTCCAATATATAATCCTTAGCCTTTAAAACTCCTGGCATCGTCAACCTGAATTTAGAGATTTCTGCACGATAAATTTTCGTCATTATGTAGTCCTCAGTAATGACCTTCTCTATTTGATATAATGAATCTATTTTATTGAAAAAAATTAAGGCAACATCATCTTTTTGTTGTTTGTAAAACAATTTACCTTGCTGTAAAAAAGCTTTACTTAATAAATCTTTATCACGTAATCTAAGCGCTATTTTTTCGGTAGTCTTCGCGTATATTTTACTAGAATCACGATTTTTATTCTCAATAAGTTTTGAAATATTTAAATTAAGTTGTGCTTGATGTTGACTAATTTCTGTGTCTGACAAAAGAACTTTTAATGAATCTAACTTCTTTTGGTTTTGCCCATAGAAAACAAATGATATGAGTAAGAAAATAATAAAAAGCTGATATTTCATAAAATATATTATTATACACTTAAAGATACGCAATATTATGAAAATGAATAATTTAAGATTATAATATTTGTAACACGATTTGTTACATACTTTATAACATGGGGAATTTTATCCTATAGTGTTAGTGTTTGATAACTTTGATTTTAACTTCCCTTTCCGCATTAAATAATGTAATTAAACAAATAATTACACCTATAGATATAGCACTATAATTACCACAGAATAGACTCTTAATTGAAAATTAATAAGCTTATGTACGCTGTTTTACATACATATTATGTGCGATTAAATTGTAAGATTAAGGTGCCTCATTGGCATTATAAAACCTTGGCCTAATATTTAAATAATACTTTTTTGCTTAAATTCTATAATACGCTGTCTTACAGATTTTACACCACCAACAACCAACTTTAATTAGATAAAGCAGATTAAAAATAATGCCTCTCATTTTTTAACAGCTATATAAATAAGAATTAAGCGTTTAAATACCTAGACTAATTGTAAAAATGGTCGGAAATAAAATATAGTTGGTAATTTTAAAAAATACTTTTGATAGCTTTTGCCATTTTTTCAGCACGTTCATTAACTTCTTCTTCTGTCCAAGACAATTTAATTAAACAAGAAATATTTCGAGATATATAATGGTCAGACTGTTCAAAGGTTTTTGTTTGTAGATAGGCTAAACCTTCTTTAACTTCATTAGAAATAGGGAATAAAGATTTTAAATCTTTAAGATGATCCCATTTTCTAATATAATGCCAATTGTTTTGGTAATAATTCCAACATGCATCAATGCCGTTTTCTTTAAATGCGGCCATAACCTTTTGAGCAGATTCTGCATCTGGTAAGAAAAAATTTAAAAATGCATAACTTTCTTCTCCCCCTTTTGGAACCCGTCTAAAAGTAACACCTGGAACTCTAGCTAATGCATTTCTTAAAATTGTATAATTGCGCTTTTGAATAGCTATAAACTCAGGTAAACGTCTCACTTGTGCCAATCCTACAGCAGCATGCAACTCTGAAATTCTAAAATTATAACCTAAAAAAGGATGGGTTTCTGCACCTCTGTCATGACCTATATGGTCATGGCCATGGTCACTGTAATGATCGGCATTAATATAATAATCTTTATTATTGGTTACAACAGCGCCACCTTCACCACAAGTTATCGTTTTTACAAAGTCAAAAGAAAAACAGCCTAAGTCCGCAATGCTTCCTAATGGTTGCCCTTTATATGTACCTCCAATAGCTTGACATGCATCTTCAACAAAAACCAGATTATGATTATCACAGATTGATTTTAAAGCATCCATATTTGCCATGCTTCCACACATCTGTACTACCATTACTGCTTTTGTTTTTGGAGTAATCGCAGCCTCAACAGCTTTTGGATCTAGTGTCAAAGTATCATCTATATCAACTAAAACGGGAATAGCTCCTAGCATCATAATAGCTTCAAAACTCGCAACAAATGTAAACGTAGGCATAATCACTTCGTCTCCTGCTCCCACTCCAGCTGATGCTAAGGCTACAGAAACGGCTGCGGTTCCACTTGATACTAATTGTACATGATTAGATTCAAATGTTTTTTCTAATTCAGCTTCTAACTCTTTAGCTTTCCAATGGCCATTTCTCATACCATCAAAACCATAGCGCATTAAAACACCATTGTCTAAAACATCATTTACTTCGTTTCGTTCTAAATCGCTAAATAATTCGAATCCAGGCATAGATTGTAATAAATATTAAAAGTTGAATTTAAGCTAACAAATATACAGTTTTGAGATTTTTATTTTCATAAAAAAATTACAATTCTATAATGGTTTCAGATAAATCCTTTCTTACTTTTTTAAAGTCCGCAAACATATCATCATTGGCTCTATATCCTACTGGTAGAAGTAACACAGACTTAAGACCTAAAGCATCTATTCCTAATATTTCATCTAAATCATTGGAAATAAATCCTTCCATTGGGCAACTATCAATTTCTTCTACAGCACAGACTGTCATTAAGTTTCCTAACGCAATATAAGCCTGTTTGGTTGCCCAATCTATCTTTTTAATACTAGGCATTTGATTAATTGTTGACTTTAATTGTGATTTAAAAGGATATAAAACAGAATCTGGAGTATTTCTTATGGCTTTTATGGTGTCAAAATGTGCTTCAATATCATTATCATCAATTTCTGCCTGAATACAAAGCACTAATAAATGAGAAGCATCTACAACTTGACGTTGGCCATAGGAGACATCGACTAAACGTTCTCTAATAATTTTATCTTCAACTACTATTAATTTTAAAGTTTGTAAACCATACGACAAAGCTGTTAAATTAAAAGCTTCTTTTAGTGTATTCAACTTTTCTTCTGAAAGTGATTTAGTAACATCAAACTTTTTAGTAGCGTAGCGCCATTTTAACTTTTCTATGATAGACATATCATTTTTTTTGTAAAAATACGGAATAAACTTATGAGTTGGTTTGCGCGAATTAAAAGTCTATTTACTTAAAAAGCTGAATGATTTTATTTTTTGTCATTCAGCTTTTTAAGTAATGTTCTTAATAAAATACAGTTATTTTTTTAAGGTAAAATGCGCTTTGTATTCTTTACGTTCATTAGTTATTGGTTCGTTGTACTCTACTCTAAACCAATAGTCGCTTGTTGGTAATGCGTTACCATTATACGTTCCGTTCCAACCGTTTCCATCTGGACTCAATTGTTTTAATAATTTTCCGTAACGGTCAAATATATAAATTTTTGCACTACTTCCAATACCTTCGATGTTCCAAGTTTCATTTTTACCATCTCCATTAGGTGTAAAATACAATGGATAGTCAATAACAAACTTTGGTTCTGTTGTTAAACCACAACCATTTTTGTCTCTTGCCGTAATATGATGTTGGCCTGCAGATACATTAGTGAAAAGCCCCTCATCTTGCCATGCTCCTCCATCTAAACTGTATTCATAATCTCCACTTCCACTTGCCGTAGCTTGTAAAACATGATTTTCTGCAAATGCTTGTGTTAGTAAATCGATAACCAGTGCTGGTGGCTCACTTACTATAACCTCTGTACTTAATTCACTCTCACAAAATGTACTGTCATTAATTACCTTTACACTATAAGTTCCTCCTTGGGTTGGCATTATACTTGGTCCTGTTTCCCCTACGATTGCCGTACCATTATAACTCCACTCAAAACTATATGCTGTGGCTGATAAGCCTGTATCTAAGACTAATGGATCTAAGACTTCTGACCCATTGGTATTTAAACATAAGGTATAACTCTGATTAAAACCAAACTCTGGTAATGGATTAACTTGTAAAGTCACCTCGGCTATAGCATAACATATAGAAGTATCATCTCCTGCTACATCTGGTGTGTCATTATCTACTCTTGCATAAATAACTTGTGGATTAACGACATTTTCATACAACGTTGGTAATGGATTCACCTTATTATTAGCATCCTCTTCTGTCGCGTAATACGTTACAATATAATTTAAAGGATCTTGACCATCTAAGACCTCTGCATCTTGAAATGTCAAATCAAACTGTCTACTATCGTTTGTCGTATCCCCATCCGTTTCCATATTATCATCACACTCTTCAAAAAGAATTGCTTCCATATCTGGGTTGGCCTGTGCCGCTTCTTGCACTTCAATATTAAAACTTTGTGTACTGATTGAACAACCTGTAATAGTATTAGTAATGGTTACAAAGATTTGTTGTGGGTTACTAAGGTTAGGATATAGACTTACAATACCATTCATTCCTAATTCTGCATCTAATAGACTTTCATGATAGCTCACTGTAAATTGTGTGGCATCTTGTCCGTTTAAGATTTCTGCATCTTTAGTTGTTAAATCAAAGTTATCAAATCCGTCTGTATTCAATTCACATTGTATAAAGTCTGTTACAGCAACTACTGATGGTAATGGATGCACTACAATCGTAAAGTCTACTAAGGCATAACAACCGGTAGCATCCTT